>DJEF01000028.1:32882-63229 GCA_002431285.1 Ruminococcaceae bacterium UBA5905
GCCACACCGGACTTATTCTGCCAGTCGCCGGAACATATCCGCAAATAAGGCGTCCCGTCGGATGGCGGTGATATACCGCATGGGCTTGCGGGTGGAATCATAGGCGTAGCGGGAATCGTATTCCGGCACCGGCGCGGGGCGTATATCGGCGTTCATAAACCGGTTGCCGTCATTCATCAGCCACGCCACGGCGGTCACATCCCAGAGGGAGCGGCTCCAGGGGCGTTCCACCGCCTCGTTGCGGTATTCATCCACCGTCAGCTGACACAGATAGTCCGCCAGCGCCCCTTTTCCGCTCAGCCAATGCTCCAGCTCATACCGGGTGGTGACAAACTGCTCCACCACCCCGAAACAGGGCAGCTGCACCAGCGGCGCCGGGCTGTCAAACACCACCCGGGCGGCGGCTATGTCCTGCACCATATTGAACTCATCGGTGCGGGGCAGATGCTGGGCATGACCGCCCAACCACACGATCACCACGTTTTCGGCAATGGCCGGTTCCATCAGCAGCGCCGACGCAATATCGGTCAGTACCCCGATGCCCACCAGATACAGGGGCTTTTCCGGGGAATACCGCCGCGCCGTCTCCACCATAAACCGGGTAGCCGGAGAATCCACCGGTGTTTTTTCGTCCGGCAGATACGCCCGGCAGCCGGGATAACACCGCTCCAGCAGGTCCTCCCGCCCGGCCACCGTTACCACCTGCTGCAGCGCCCTCCAAGTCATATCCGCCCCTTGCGCCGGGTCGGTTATCCCCTGCATCCCCGTAAACGGGGCGGAGCAAAGCCCCACCGGCCGCAGCCGCTCCCCGCAGCGCAGCAGATACCCGATGGCAAACTGGTCGTCAATCTCATTGGAGACGTCTGTATCCAGAATTACGTCCACCGGCTCTGTCGGGACATCCAGATTTTTTCGGTACTGTGCATACGTCATACTTATCTCACCTCAGCTGTTGTTTGTATAGACAGTATACCGTACCTCCGGGGGCGTGTCTATCCTCCAATGGCTGTCTTTCTTATACGCAGTGGCTTTTTCGGTATTCGGTCGGGGAGGCGCCAAAGCGCCGCCGGAACGCCGCCGAAAATTGGGGCGCCGTGGAAAATCCGCAGCGGTATGCCACCTCCGTGCAGCTCACCGCCGGGTTTTCCAGCATCCGGCAGGCTCCTTGCAGCCGCCGCTCCAGCAGATATGCCCGGGGAGATTGCCCGGTCACCTGCTTAAAATAGTGGTGGAAATAGTCATACCCGTAATGAAACTGCTGCGCCAGCTCCGAAAACACGATTCTCTCGTGGTAGTTTTCGTCCAGATATTGAACGACAAACTGGAAATCCTTATGCATATGCCGCCGGGGGTTAGGCTGCCACCGCAGCAGCAGCGCCACCAGCTCCCGCAGCTTGGCGGACAGCATCAGCCGGTATCCCTCCGGCTGCTCCAGCAGCTCCCGCAGCACCACCTTCAGCACCGGATACAGCTGCCCGCTGCTATCCACCCCCACGGTCAGCGGCAGCGGCACCGGGCTGGTAAACTGCACAAACAGCAGAGAGCAGCTACCCCGGTGGGTCTCCCCGTGCCTCGTGCCCGGCGGCAGCAGGGCAAAGACCGCCGCCCCCAAAGGGTAGGCTTGCCCCTCGATCACCGTTTCGCCCTCATCCAGCACATAATACACCAGCTCATAACACTGGTGCACATGCAAGCTCACCGCCAGCGGCTCCTCCCGCACCCGCTTTACAGCGGTCAGCACCGTAAACTCCGTCTCACCCGCCTGTGCCATCGCTTCATCCCCCTTAATGGTTCTCACCGATGGTAAGCATACCGCATTTGACAGGGATTGTCTACCGGATTTTGCAAAATATGTCCGGGAGCCGGCACTTTCTCCCCTTTTTGCTGCACCATTCACCAAAACGACTCCCCGGCGGAAAATCCACCGGGGAGTCGTTTTTCTGTATCCAGCTTTATTCGGCAGCAGCGGATTTGCGGAATACCTCCGCCGAAATTTCCCGGCACAGCGCCGTGATCCGCCCGATCTCCTCGGTGGCGTCGTCCCGCATTCCGCCGGCGATCCAGTCGATGGTCAGCCCGAACAGCTCACACTTGAAGAACCGCACCGCCAGCTCCCGCTCCTTATCCCCCGGCGGCACCTCGCCGTAGACGGTGTTGAGATAGGTGGTGATGACATATTCGCACAGCGCCAGAGAATACCGCTCGTACACATCCCGGTTGACGGAATTGTAGATATGCTGCACCGCCTTGCGGTTTTGCAGCGCAAACTGAAACGCCAGCTCGGCGCACTGATCCAGAGAGCTGATGGAGGAATAGTTGGCAATCAGGCCGTCCACCTCCTCCTTGATGATCTCCTCAATGAGGGTGGGAATATCCTGATAATGGTAGTAGAAGGAGTTGCGGTTGATGCCGCAATCCTCCACGATGCTGCGTACGCTGATCTTGCTCAGGGGATACTCATTGAGCAGCTTCAAAAAGGACGTTTTTATGGCCGTTTTCGTAAAATTCGGCACGACAGATACCTCCTTAAACGGAAAAAGTCAATTCACAGGAGGTATCATACCACATTTTTCCGCCGAGTGCAAGCCTTATCCGGCAATTCCCAACTCGATAAAGCACCGCAGCGCCGCATGGTTCACCTCGCCTTCGGCGGTCACCCGATAATAGATGCCGTGGACGGCGAAATCCGCCACCACCTTGTCTTTGCCGACTTCGTATACCTTTACATCATACATTTCACCGTCCGAAGTCTTAAACTGGTTGACCCCATCGGTGCTGCTCAACAGCCGCCGGTCGGCAAAGGCGGCGGGGGGAGCGATGCGGCTGGCGGTCACAGACACGGTGAACCGCTCCGAGAACGCCGCCCCCTCATACAGCTGCATCATCTCCGCCGTATAGGTGGCTGTATCGTCCACGATCTGTCCATCCTCCCGGCGGCGCACCAGCGAATAGGCGTCGTTTTCCACCGGCGTGACCGTACACAGGGTATACGACCCGGGATATGCCTGCTTTTTCCAGAAATCCGCCAGTGCCTGCCGCAGATCCCGTTCAAAATAAGCCGCTGTATCGGCGGCGGTGCGGCGCTCCGTCACGCACTGCGCCGGGTCCCAGCGCCTTGCCTGCTCCGCCATACCGGTCACCACATTCACACACCAGATGATCTTGCCGTCCGGCTTTGCCGGGGTTTGGTGGCTCTCCGTCGGGTCCTGAGGTTCGTTCACGGTTGCCGACCGGCTGGTGGTGGTTTGCTCCCCGCGGCCGTCGGGAGCGGTGGTGGTCTGACCCTCGCTGCTGTTGGGGACGGTGGTGGCAGCGTCCTCCGCCGGCACCGTCATTTCCCCCTGGGGTGCGTCCGGCTGGCTGCTCTCCGTCCCCGGCAGGGGGCGGAACACCCCACTGCGCCAGAGCCCCAGTCCGGCGGCGCCCGCCAGACATACGCAGCCCACCGTCGCCGCGCCCCGGGTCAGCCGCTGCCGCTTTTGCCGCTGCGCCCGCTCATAGGTATGCACCCGCTCCAGCACCCGGGCGGTCATTTCTTCATAGGTTTTCATACACAAAGCCCTCCTGCTCCAATTGTTTTTTCAGCGCTGACCGGGCACGGCAGACCAACATTTCGACGGCGTGGGGGCTTTTGCCCATCACGCTTGCCGCCGCCCGCAGAGAGAAGTTTTCAAAATACACCAGCCACAGAATTTGCCGGTAATCCGGCGGCAGCGCTGCCAGCGCTTTATACAGCTGCCGCTTTTGCTCATTTTGCAGGTATGCCTGCTCCGGCTGGGCACTCTCCCCCGGCTGCTGCGCCGCCTCCTCCAGCGGGGTCTCCCGCCGCCGGGATTGCCGCCGCCAGTGATCCACGGCGATGTGCCGCCCGATGGTATACAGCCACGTGCGGAAGGCGCTGCCGCCCTTGTTGCGGGGCTTTTTCGTTCCCAGCCGCACAAAGGTATCCTCCGCCAGTTCCTCCGCCAAAGCCATATTCCCCACCAGCGTGTGGAGATACAGAATCAGCCCGTCCTGATAGTCCCGGATGATCTCCGCCAAGCCCTGCTCATCGCCCTCCTCCCGGAACCGGCGATAGCTCTCTGCTCCTCGATCCATCGTACCCTCCTCGTGTGAAAAAGACCTTTTTCACCTATTACACGCCCCAACCCGCCAAAACCTCACGGAAAATCCCGAAAAAAATGACCGACGAACTGCTCCGTCGGTCATTCGTATCGGTCATCCCCGTGTTCATTGCCGGGTTTGGGTTTTCATACGCCACCAGGCAAGCAGCGCCAGCAGCACCACAGCCCCGCCGGGAAACGCCAGAATCCACAGCCGGTTATGGGGCCGGAGCGGGTCGGGGGCAGTCGCGCGATCCGCCGAGGCCATGGGGTCCCACCGCTCCTCAGACGATCCCTCCGGCTGTCCGTTTCCGTTCAGCTCCGCCAGCGTCAGCGCCCGGTCATACAGATACACCTCATCCACCAGCGCCGTCACCCCGGTTTCCTCCGTGCTGCCGCCGATGCACAGCTGCCGGGTTTCCCCGGTTTCCGTCACCGACACCGGAGTTTCGCACACCGGCATACCGTCCAGATACAATCGGGTGCCGCTGCCGTCACCGACCACCGTCAGACGATGCCACTGTCCATCGCCAAGACCGTCGGTGCCTTCCGCCGACAGAGTTTGCGTGCCACCGGCCGCATCCGTCACCTGCAGCAGCGGACTGTGCACATACTCTCCGTCCACGCCGGAGGCCGCCAGCCGCAACCCGGGCGCTCCCTCCAGCGTCAGCAGCGTCGGCAGCCGGTCGCTCGGCATTTCCGGCACGGGCGCCGTCCACTGTACCCGCAAATCAAGAGAAAACTCCGACGGAACCGTGATCTCCTCCAGCCGCAGCGTTTCGCCCGCCGTCAGCGACACCGCCTGTCCGGCGCATCCATCCGTCCATACGACAGCATTGGACGGCTGCCGGCTGTCTCCCGCATACAGCGTCCACCCCTGTGGCAGAGTTTCCGGTTCGGTCAGCAGCACGACGGCGGTTTCCTCCTGTGTATCGGCCGGTGTCACCGGTTCCGACGGCTCCGCCGCCGTTGGCAGCAGCAGTCCCAAAGCCAGCACCGCTGTCAGAAACCCGCTCCATCGTTTCATTCCCGCTTCACCCTTTCCCTATCGGCTCACGCTGTGTATCATACCACATTCCACGGCAAATGAAAACCCCCGGCCGCAAAATATTCTGCCGCCCCGGCCGCATCCGATCTCCCGACCGCTGACGGCCGATGAAAAACCGGCTTGCCCCATGGCAAGCCGGTCTATACTCCCGCTATTCTTACTCGCCGGAATCGGTCGGCGCCGTGGCGGGCTTATTCACAGCGCCGCTCTTCACCGACACCGGGTTGCTGATCTGCGTCAGCGCCGCTTTCACCTGCGGATCGTCCGCGATGGCCGTCAGCCGAATATTTGCCCGCTGGCTGTCGGTCAATGCCGATTCCAAATCGGGGAGGATACCCTGCTCCTGCCAGCTGCCGCCTTTCAGGCGGCCATACTCGCCCACCGTCAGCCGAATGGCGGAATTGTCCGACTCCAGCGTGAAATACTCCTGATATTCCGCCTTGCCGGCAGAGGTCTCCCCCACCACGGTGGTGAAACTGAACTCCTGCAACACCCCGGCGAAAAGCTCCGCTTCGCCCGCCGTGCCGCCGTTGATGAGGGTCACGGTGGGCAGGCTGAGCTGGTTGGTGGACTTGGACACCAGGCTGGTCACGGTGCCGTTTTTATCGGTTTCGGTGCCGTACTGTCCCAGGGGCATCAGATAGGCGATGACCTCCTCCGCCGCCGACCGCAGGCCGCCCGCATTATCCCGCAGATCAAACACCAGTCCGGTCACCCCCTGCTCCACCAGAGAGGATACAGTGGATTTGAACTGCTCCGGAGTATTCTCATAGAAAGCCGTCACCCGCACATAGCCGACGGAATCCAGCTTTTCGCTCTGCACAGTGCGCAGGGTATGCTCATAGGCGGACAGCTCAAAGGCCAGAGGCGAACCATCCCGCTCCACGCTAAGCAGCACCTTGGCGGCGGCGTCCAGCTTTGCCTGGATCTCGGACTCGGATCTTCCGGTCACATCCTCATTATCCAGCGCCTTCAGCACGTCTCCTGCCTTCACTCCGCCTTTATCCGCGGCGGAATCGGCGTCCACCCGCCACACCACCAGCTGACCGGCGGCATTGGTGCAAACCCCCAGACCTACGTCGCCGCAGCGACCGGCCAGACGGTTTTTCTCTTTCACATAGTTCTCGGTGGAAAAATAGGCGGCGTAGCTATCACCCAGCCCCTGGATATACCCCTCGGTGATACCCCGGCGCAGCGCCTCCTCGTCCAGATCGGTATAGTATTCCCGCACCTTTTTGTCCACATCGTTGATATGGGTATACATCGCCTGCCGCTGGGAGACATCCTGCACCTGCCGGTTGAAATACCGCATCGCCACCAGCATGGTAATGGACACGGTCAGCGCCACCGTCAGAATAATCAGGGTGACCGCCGTGCTGACGGTAATCTTCTTCTTCATCGACTCACTCCGTTTTAGTTCACGTTGGGATGGACGTAATTGGGATACGGATTCACGGATTTTCCGTTCAGACGCACCTCAAAATGCAGATGGGGTCCGGTCACATTGCCGGTGCTGCCGGCTTTGCCGATGACGGTCTTACCGCCCACCACCTTCTGCCCCACCCGGGCATACATCTCCGAACAGTGGGCATACAGGGTCGTCACCGTCTGCCCCGCGCTGTTCTTACCATGCTCAATCACACAGCTGTAACCGTAGCCGGAGCTCCAGCCATAACCCCAGGTGCTGGTGTAGTTTGCCAAAATCACGGTGCCGTCCGCCGCCGCCACAATGTTCTGTCCGTAAATTTTAATGGGACCGTTGGCAATGTCGATGCCCCGATGGAGCTTTTGCCAGCGATCCCCCCAATAGGAGGAGATCGCCCGCACGGTGGGCACCGGCCAATACATCATCTGCCCGTTATAGGTGCCGGTGCTGCCGCCCCCCTTCAGCAGCTCCTCCAGCGCCTTATTGGCGCTTTCCAGGGCGTCCTGATTGCTTTTCAGCTGGTTGTTATAATCGTTGACGGCGCTCTGGTCGCTGGAAACCTCGCTCTGCGCCGTGGCATACAGGCTGTCCAGCTCCTTTTTCTTGGCGTTGGAATCCGCTAACTTTTCCTCCATCGCCTGCTTGTCCTGCTGCAGCTGGGCTTTCTTATCGGTCAGCGTCTGCTTCTTGGCAGCCAGCTCCTTCAGCGCCGTTTCCAGCTCGGTGATCATCGCCTGGTCATTGGCGGAAATGCGTTTCACCGCCTCTGCCTTCAGCAGAAAATCGGTATAGCTCTGGGAATTGAGCAGCATCTGGATCGTGGTGACGTTGCCGCTCTTCATCAACGCCCGCAGGCGCTGCGCCAGCTTATCCTTGGTATCCTGCGCCGCCGCCTCGTTAGCAGCGATCTCCTCCTCGGTGGCGGCGATCTGCGTCTGGGTCTCCCCCAGCTGCTTGTCCAGCTCCGCCGTCTGGGTGGCAATGATATTCAGCTGCTTCACCAGATTGTTGATCTGCGAGCTGACCAAATTCCGCCGCTGTTGGCTGGCGGACAGGTCGCTTTTCGCCTTGGACAGATTCTTTTTGATGGTCTCCTGTTGCTTTTGCAGCTCCCGAAGCTGATTCTCCAGCTCCGTCTGCTGGGACGCCGAGGCGGTCATGGGCGCAGCGCACAGAGCCACCATCACCGCCGCCATCAGCAGCGCCTTTACCCGCAGCCGCAACCGCTTGTGTCTCATATCCGCATACTCCCTTCCTGCTTGAGATATTTGTTCATGGAGATGGCGCTGCCGCACACACCGACCAGCACGCCGCCCACCAAAAATCCGATGAGCAGCGGCGCCCATACCGCCCGGAAGGATACCAGGCTCATCAGCACACCGAAGGTGAAGCGCTGCGCCAGCCACCGGTACAGCAGGTAAATCAGCCCATAGCCGATGCCGCCCGCCAGCAGCCCCATCATCACGCCCTCCACCACGAAAGGCAGCCGCACAAAGCTGTCGGTGGCGCCCACGGACTTCATAATATAAATCTCCAGCCGCCGGCTGTACACCGTCAGCTTGATGGTATTCACAATAATAAACAGCGACACCGCCAGCAACACCACAATGAGTGTGCCGCTCACCGCCAGCACGATGCGCCGCAGCCGGGACAGGGTGGCGGCAATATCGCCGTCATAGGAGACGCTCTCCACCCCTTCCACCTGCTCGATAGCGGTGAGACTGGACTGAAAATTCTCCAGCTCCCGCAGAGATACAATATAGGTATCCGGCAGGGGGTTATCCTCCCCCTGATAGCTCTCGTAAATCTCCGGCGGCAGATCCTGACTATACCGCTCCAGACTCTCCTCCTTGGAGATAAAGCGGACATTGGCCACATTATCCAGAGCCTGCAGCCGTTCGCCCACCTGGGCGGTCGCCATCTCGTCCAATCCATCGTTCAGATACACCGCCACCACATTCTGCTCGTAGGCGGTCTGGAACAGATGGTCGATATTCACATAAAACAGATAGGAGAACCCGGTCAGCAGCAGACAGATGATCAGCACGCCCACGCTGGCCAGCGCCATAAACCGGTTGCGCCAGGTATTGCGCAAGCCCTCTCCCACCAGATATCGCACGTCATTGGCACGCATCACAGGAGATCACCTCCCACCAAAGCCGGCTCCCGCTGCGGGACAGCCGCCGCTTTTTTGCCGGTATCGGATACGATGCGCCCGTCCGCCAGAGTGATCACCCGATGGTCAAATTGCTGCACCAGCTCATGCTCGTGGGTCACCATCAGCACGGTGGTGCCCTTTTCATTGAGCCGGCTGAGCATCTCCACAATATCATAGGACATCTGGGGGTCCACGTTGCCGGTGGGCTCGTCCGCGATGATCAGCTTCGGGTTATTGGCTAGCGCCCGGGCAAGCCCCACCCGCTGCTGCTCGCCACCGGACAGCTCCAGAGGATGGCGGTCGCCCTTACCCTGCAGCCCCATCAGCTCCAGAAGGTACGGCACCCGCCGCCGGATCTCCCGGGGGGAGCGCCCCGTCACCCGCATGGAAAAGGCAATATTCTCATAGACGGTCATGGAATTGATGAGTCGAAAATCCTGAAACACGATCCCCAGATTCCGACGGAAATAGGGAACCTCCCGCCGCTTGAGCCGGGAAAGGCGGTAATTGTTCACAATCACCTCGCCGGAGGTGGGGACCTCCTCCCGCATGATCAGCTTGAGAAAGGTGCTTTTCCCCGCCCCGGACGCCCCCACGATGAAGGCAAATTCTCCGTCGTCAATATGCAGATTCACGTCGTTGAGCGCGTGACTGCTGGTTCCGTAGGTTTTATAGACACTGCGAAATTCGATCATATGCCGAGCCTCCTTTGATTGCTGCGGCAGCCGGATGCTGCCGATGGCATAAGGCGATGTGGTCCGCCGCTTTGCACGGCGGCGGGCGGCGGGCGTTTTCACACCGCAGCGGCCGTGCAAAGCCGCGCCGGAGCGAAAGCGCACAATTCAGGTCGCCGGTGCCCGCCCGACGCAGAGCGCACACGGTATCGCCCTACACTTGGTCCCCCACCAGTATAGCGGTCGTCATGCCACCGGTGCAAGCCTCAAAATCTTCCGGGGAATACTGCCAACACAGCCGCCGACAGACTCTGCCGACGGCTGTGGTCATATGCGCCAGACATCCGGAGCGCCCCGGTATACGGCCCGGAACAGCGTCCCGTGCGCAGCGCCGATCCAAGTCCGCGCCGAACCCGCACAAGCACACCGGCGGCCGCCCGGCAGCGATCAATACTTCACCGGATTGGCGTTGAGATACTTCTTGACCATCAAAGCAACCTTGAACACGATCGCGTCATCAAATTCCCGCAGATCGAGACCGGTCAGGCGCTTGATCTTTTCCAGACGGTACACCAGCGTATTGCGGTGCACAAACAGCTTCCGGGAGGTTTCAGACACATTCAGGTTGTTCTCAAAGAACTTCTGGATGGTGAACAGCGTCTCCTGATCCAGCGAATCAATGGAGCCTTTCCGGAATACCTCCCGCAGGAACATATCGCACAGGGTCGTGGGCAGCTGATAGATCAGCCGGGCCACACCCAGATGGTCGTAGCTGACGATGGCCTTTTCGGTATCGAATACCTTGCCTACCTCCAGCGCCACCTGCGCCTCCTTAAAGGAGGTGGCCAGGTCCTTGATCTCCTCGACGGCGGTGCCGATGCCCACCACCGCCTGGGTGTAGAATTCGCCGCTGAGGGTGTCCACAATGGAGCGCGCCAGCTTTTCCAGATCCTTGGTCTCGATGCCGGAGCGGATCTCCTTGACCAGCGCGATATCCGTCTCGTTGATGTTGATAACAAAGTCCTTGGTGCGCTCCGGGAACAGGTTCTGCACCACATCGAAAGCCGACACCTCCGTGCGGGCGGACACCCGGATCAGCAGCACCACCCGGCTGACGTCGCTGTTGAAACGCAGCTCACGAGCCTTGAGGTAAATATCGCCGGGCAGGATATTGTCCAGAATCACATTCTTGACGAAATTGCTCCGGTCATATTTTTCATCGTAATACTGCTTGATATTGGTCAGCGACACGGCCAGCAGCGCCGCATAGCGGGCGGCACTGTCGTCCGTCCCCTCCACAAACAGCACATACTCGCTGTGCGGACGGGAGCCGAAAGCATGATAGGTATAGTCGCCGACAACCGTCGGCTCCTGGGTCATAAACACATCGCTGGACGCATCCGTCACCGTTGCGCCGATGCGCCCCAGATCGCTGCAGGCAATGATGGTCATGGTCTCGTCGATCACGCCCACCGTCCGGTCGATGGCCTCTCTGGTCTGGTGGATGATCCCCTGAAATAACCGATTGGACATATGCACTACTCCTTTTGGTGAAATATGGATATGCACCGCCGGACAGCCCTGCCTCGACAGCGGGAACCCCGGTTCCCGATCCTGCGGCAGCCTGCACGCAAAAAAACCGTATACTCTCTCCGCAGAAGCTGCGGCGGCTATGTGACAAGGAAAACCCGCGCATTCGTCCGCCCTGTGGGAGTGTCGGACGCATAGGCGCGCGATGCCTTACAGTCATTGTACACAATAATTCGCTTTTTTGCAAGACTTAAACCGCAAAAAATCCGGTTTTTTATCAAAAAAGGCAGAATTTCCCGCAGATATCCGGAACGACCGCCGCCGATCACTCCGTTTCGGCCGATTCTTCTTCCGGATCGGGAGCGGCAACCGCCGCCCGCATCTCCGCACGCTGCTTTTTCCAGACGATGGCGTCCTTGACCAGCATCTGCACCACCGCCATCAGCGGCACCGCCAGGAAAATACCCCAGAAACCGAACAGCCCGCCGAACAGCGTGATGCTCAGCAGCACATAGATGGGACGCAGGCCCACCGAATTGCCCACGACCCGGGGCTGCACGATGTTGCCGTCGATCTGCTGCACCACCAGAATGTAGATCGCCACGCCGATAGCGGCGTAGATATTCCGGGACAGCAGGGTGATCAGCACAATCCCCACCGTGCCGATGAGCGCGCCGAAATAAGGGATCATGTTCAGCAGGCCCAGCATCATCCCCAGCAGCACCGCATAGGGCACCCGGAAGATCAGCAGTCCGATGGACACCACCACGCCCACCACCATGGAATCCAGAAACACGCCGTAAAAATAACCGTAGAAAACGGAGGCAATCCGACGGCTGTATTGCCCCAGCACCGCAATGTGCCGCGGCTTACAGAACAGACCCAGCACCGCTTTCAGCTCCCGGATGAGGTTCTCCCGTCCGGCCAGCATATACACGGACACCATCACGGAAATGAGCGTGTTCAGCAGAGAGGAGGTGACATTGACGACACCCTTGAGGGCGCTCATCACGTTTTCGGTGCTGAGCAGGCGCGTCACCATATCCAGCAGAGATTCATAGACCGCATCCAGCCGCTGAGCCAGATTGAACCGTCCCAGAGGGCCGTCGGGATCCACCCACGCCTGCAGCCGGTTTTGGGCAGCGTCAATATAGCCGGGGATGGACACCACCAGACCGGACACGCTGGTGATCAGCCGGGGGATCACCAGAGAGATCACCAGCGCCAGAATCCCCAGCAGCAGCAAATAGACGATGAGCAGCGCCAGCGGGCGGGCCAGCTTCGGCCAGAGCTTCCCCTTACAGCGCAGGAAGCGCTTTTCCAGCCAATTGCTGGGGCCGTACAGCAGAAACGCCAGAAAAAAGCCCGCCACAAAGGGGGCCAGGATCCCCAGCAGAGTTCCCAGCACCCCCCATACCCCGGACAGACTGCCGGACAGCTTATACAGAATGATCAGCGCCGCACCCAGGCTGAACCACCAGAGCCACTTGCGTCCGTTCTTTATCTTTTCCATACCCACGACCCCCGCTCCCGCATCCGCGAGAGCGCCCTTCCTGCAAAATTCGTATCGGCCCCGCAACAGAAGCCACCGAGACGCCGACCCCCGCCGCGGAGGAACGGTTATACCCTGTACACCCTTTCAGTATACCAAACTTTTCCGCAAATTACAACCCATCGCCCGCCGGAAATTCAAAAAGCGGATCGAGGTCGCAAAGCTACCTCGATCCGCTCCCGCGTCACAGCATTATTTCCCGGTCTTTTTCTTTCCTTCTTCCAGGTAGGCGAATACGCCGTCCACACCCTGGATAAACACCGCATAATCCCGTTTCAACGCCTTCAGATACGTCTTTCCGGACGAAGTAAGGGAATAGAAGGTGCGCCGCCGATCGGGGGTCATGCGGCTCCCCTCCTCTTTCACATAGCCGGCCTTCTCCATACGGTACACGATGGCGTACGGGAACTGCATATTGCACGCGCCGCCGCTCTTTTCGTTCAGCAGAGAAATAATCTCCACGATCGGCCGGGGCTTCTCGGCCAGAATCGCCAAAAACAGCATTTCCGCCAACGCTTTTTTCAATTTCAGATTCAATCCAGACTCCATATAGCTCCCCAACCAATCCATGATAGTATCCGCTCGGATCGTCCATATTCTCCACCGAGCTTATGCAAAAAGTATAGACTTTTTCCCGAAAAAAGTCAATCGGGAAATATGAATATTTTCTGAATAATCCGACCACATTTTCCCAGCATATCCAGATTCATACACAAACTGTCATACTTTGGAAATTATGGCCCCGGCTAAGGGAGATCAACCCTTGCGCACAAAGAGGATGCCCAGCGTATTGGGACCGCAATGGGAAGAAATCGTGCAGCCGGCCCGGGTCACCAGAATCTCGTCGAAATGCTGATACTGCTCGATGGCTTTCTTAACCAGCTCCACCCGCTCGTCGGAAATTCCGGAGTGGGTAATAAAAATACGCTCGGTGCGGATGTCGGTGCGTCCCTCCAGACGGTCTTTCACATAGTCCAGCAGCGCCTTATCCAGCGAGCCGCGGTACTTCTTCCCCACGGTCATGGAGCTGTCGGCGTTATTGACCTCGATGCAGGGCTTGAGCTTCAACAGATTGGCGCCCAGCATGGCCAGCGTGGAGCAGCGGCCGCCCTTGTGCAGGAACTCCAGCGTATCAATCACGAAACTGGCCTCCACATGGTGGGTGAATTCCTGCACCTCGGAAACGATCTGCTCCACCGGCATCCCGGCGGCGATACGCTCGGCGGCGGCAATGACCACCAGTCCCATACCGGTGGACAGATTACCGGAATCAATGGAATACAGACCGGGAGTCTCCTCCGCGGCGATGCGGCAGCTGTTATGGGAGGTGGAAATGCCGGAGCCCAGATTGATGTGGATCACATCGTTGCCCGCCTCAATAAAGGGGCGCGCCATCTCCTTGTATTCCTCCACATTCACCGCCGAGGTGGTGGGGAGGATCTTCTTCTCCCGATAAACCTCATAAATCTGGTCGGGGGTGATATCCACCCCGTCGTCATGGCTCTCGCCCTCCAGAATGATATGCAGCGGTTTGATGTGCACATGGTATTTTTCGATCAGCTCCGGGCTCAGATCGCAGGTGCTGTCGGCGCAAAGTACAATAGGTTTTGCCATATGCGGTCACACTCCTTTTCCATACGTTTTTTACGGATGGGGGCATTTTACCACATTTTCGGATATTTCGCAAGTGTTTTCGACACATCCACCGCTCCGAAAAATATCCGGGTGTTTTGCCCGGGGAACCGCCATACAGCCTGTATGGGACCGAAAAGCCGCAGGGAGCGGCTGGCGCCGACGATCCGGCAACAGGCAAAAACGCGGCGAAGCTGAAGCTCCGCCGCGCCGCCCGTTTCCTTTTTCGTCTCGGAACCGAACGTCGGGCTTACAGATCGTCCGCATCCTGCACCGGGTGCACATCGTCCCCCGGAGTTCCGGTATAGCTGCCCTGGGTATCGGAGGAAATCTCCCCCTTGCCCTGCTGCGGCAGCACGTCGGCCGCAACAATCGGATCGAGAACCGGCTCCTGCGGCGCGGCGGGCAGCTTGCGCGGCTGGGTCGGCTTGGACGGCTTGGGTCTATGGCATTCCTGCATGAACGGTCACACTCCTTTCCGGTGATAGTATGCGCGCATATCCGGCATATATCCGTCTCGCACAGCCTATATATGAAGGGAGGGGAGCGTGAATGCATTGACAATAAACGGATTTGTGGCCGTGCTGCTGCTGGCGATCGTCGTGGAGGGTCTGGTGGAATACGCGAAATCGGTCATCCTCATGTTCACCAAGCGAGACTACAAACGCGGGGTCATCCAGCTGACCGCGCTGGTCTGCTCGGTGCTACTGTGTCTGTCCGCCGACGCCGATCTGTTTTCGCTGGCGGGGCTGTCCTTCGGGCAGCCTTTTGTGGGGAAGCTGCTGACCGGGATCTTCGCCTCCCGCGGCGCTAACTATGTCAACGATCTGGCCGATCGGCTGCGCGGCGTGGTCAAGACGCAATGAGCGGAAAAAGTACACCGAGCGGACTTGCATCTTCCGTCGGAATGCGGTACAATAGCTACATTCAATAATACGAGCGGAGGAATGCAGCAATGGAAAAATACGCATGGCGGGGACGGGTCGCCGACGGACAGATCGAGGAATACCGGCGCAGACACGATGCCATCTGGCCGGAAATGAAGGAGGTTCTCCGGGAGGCCGGCATCCGCAACTACACCATCTGGCTGTCCGGGCAGGAGCTGTTCGGATACTACGAATGCACCCGGGGGCTGGCCTACGCCGCCCGTGTGCAGGCCGAAAGCCCGGTGGTACAGCGCTGGGACGAATACATGAAGGACATCCTGATCATGGAAAAGGACCCGGTCACCGGCGCACAGCCGCTGCTGACCAAGGTGTTTGAACTGGATTGACCGAAAAATCTCCAGCCGCCCGGCCGCTCCCGCGGAACGGGCGGCTGCTTTCTGTTCTCATACCGAGACCCGGATGCGACGGGTGATCCCGTTTCGTGAGACAGAGCAAAAAACTTGCCAAAAGATGCAATATTTCATATTGACGGTTGAGCATGAATCGCGTATAATATAGGCGATTACACGGATAAACAAAACAATTGGGGTACGATCGTTCCAGAAACGGTATATTTCCCCGGTTTGTTTGTCTCATCGCGCGCAGCACGGCGGTGTTGCAGCGCTCTTCGACTGACCGTACGAAACAGTCTTTTCGCATCCGATCGGAGCTTTTCGGCAAACCGCGTGTTGTAGCGCCGCAGCGCCCGACCGGCGGAGAGCACCAAAGCCGCCCCAAGCGCCTAAAGCCGAAAAAAAGCGATCGTACCCCGATCGCTGCATCTAAACACAAATGCGGAGGATTTTGCCGATGATGCCAACCACCCGTCCGGTTGCTGTGGACGAACGGACCCGCACTTTTCTGCGCCCAGTACGCATTGTCACCACGGTGGGGCAGGTACGAAACGCCCCGGTGCTACTGACGGATACGCCGCTACAGATTCACGTGACCGAGCCGGAGACCGTAACGCTGGATAACCGGGATACCACCGAGAAAGCGGGCATCCTGCTGGATTTCGGACGGGAGCTGCAGGGGGGCGTGCGGCTGCTGTGCGCCGCCACGCCCGGCGCCCGCTATCCCGCCGTGCGGCTGCGGTTCGGCGAGTCCGCCAGCGAAGCGATGACCCCGCTGGGAACAAAAAATGCCGGCAACGACCACGCCGTCCGAGATTTCGTCATTCCCGCGCCCGCCATGAGCGACCAGGAATGGGGGCAGACCGGGTTCCGATTTGTGTATATTGAACTGCAGGAACCGGATGCAGAACTGCAATTATCCGGCGTGCTGGCGGTGAGCGTGCTGCGGGATATACCGCAAAAAGGCACGTTCCGCTGCAGCGACCCACGGCTCAACGATATCTTCGACACCGCCGTTTACACCTGCCAGCTGTGTATGCAGCACCATCTGTGGGACGGCATCAAGCGGGACCGTCTTATCTGGATCGGGGATTCCCACCCGGAGATGCTGACCATCCGCACGGCATTCGGCTATCAGAAGGTGCTGGAGGACAGCCTGGACGATGCGGTGGCGACCACCCCCCTGCCCCGCTGGATGAACGATATGCCCGCCTATTCTCTGTGGTGGCTGTGCATTCTGCGGGACTGGTATCATTACACCGGCGACGCCGCCTATCCCATCAAGCACCGGGACTATATCCGGGGGCTGTCTCGGCAGATTGCCGAACGGGTGGATGAGAACGGTTTCCTCAAATTGGAGGGGTATTTTCTGGATTGGCCTTCCGCCGGGACGAAAGCCGCCGAGGACGGCGACCACGCGCTGGCAATTCTGGCGCTGGAATCCGCCCGGGAGCTGCTGGGCCTGTGGCAGGACAACGGCTACATCACATCGGTGGACGAGGCGCTGACCCGGCTGCGGCAACACCCCATGGACGGTTGCGGCTATAAGCCCACGGTGGCGATGCTGTATCTGGCGGGGATGGCATCGGCGGAGGATACCGCCCGCCAGCTGACCGCCGACGGCGTCAGAGACTTCTCCACCTTTATGAGCTTTTACCTGCTGACAGCGCTGGCGCGCACCACCGGAGTGCCGGCGGCATTGGCGGCGCTGCGCTCCTACTACGGCGGGATGCTGGATGTGGGCGCCACCACCTTCTGGGAGGATTTCCACACCGAATGGATGGAGGGCTCCAGCCCCATCGACCGGCTGCCCCGGGAGGGGGAGCGGGATATCCACGGGGATTTCGGCGGCTATTGCTACGAGCATTTCCGGCATAGCCTATGCCACGGCTGGGCCAGCGGACCGGTGCCATTTTTGATGGAAACGGTGCTGGGCATTCGCTTTGAAACCCCCGGCGGCAAGCGCATTCGACTGACCCCGGCGCTGGGCGATCTGGACTGGGCAGAGGGCACCTATCCCTTGCCCGACGGCGGCGTGCTGAGCGTGCGCTGCCAGCGCACGGAAACCGGCGTGCGCACCACTTATACGGCACCATCGGACATCACCGTGTCCGTGGATGATACATAACACACATTGAATTTTGGAGGAACGAAAGATGAGTCGTTTTGACGAAGCAAAACAGATGTATGCGGCCATCGGCGTGGACGCCGAACAGGCTCTGGAGACCCTGCAGAATGTGACCGTATCGGTGCACTGCTGGCAGGGGGACGACGTAATGGGCTTTGATAACCCCGGCGAGCTGTCCGGCGGTATCCAGACCACCGGCAACTATCCCGGCAAAGCCACCACCCCCGAGCAGCTGATGGCGGACATCGACGAGGCGTTCTCGCTGATGCCCGGCAAGAAAAAGCTGAATCTACACGCCTGCTACGCTCTGATGGACGACGGGTTTGTGGATCGGGACAAGATCGGCCCCAAGCAGTTTGAAAAGTGGGTCAAGTTCGCCAAAGATCGCCATATGGGTCTGGATTTCAACCCCACCTTCTTCTCCCACGCCATGGTGAAGGACAATCTCACCCTGTCCTCTCCCGATGAGACGGTGCGCCATTTCTGGGTGGAGCACGGCAAACGCTGTGTGGAGATCGCCGAGTATTTCGCCAACGAGACCGGCGAGCCCTGCGTGCTGAACATCTGGATCCCCGACGGCTATAAGGATATCCCCGCCGACCGGCTGGGACCCCGTGCCCGTTTCAAAAAGTCCCTGGACGAAATCCTGTCCATCCCCTATGACAAATCCAAGGTGTATGTGACCCTGGAATCCAAGGTGTTTGGCATCGGTATGGAGAGCTACACCGTGGGCTCGGCGGAGTTCTGCCTGAGCTATGTGAACCGCAACGGCATCACCCCGCTGATGGACAACGGCCACTATCACCCCACCGAGGTGGTATCGGATAAGATTTCGGCGCTGCTGCTGTTCAACGAGAAGATCGCCCTGCACATCACCCGCCCCGTGCGCTGGGACAGCGACCACGTGGTGCTGTTCGACGACGAGACCAAGGAGATCGCCAAGGAGATCGTCGCTCACGACGCCCTCAACCGGGTGTTCATCGCCACCGACTATTTCGATGCCTCCATCAACCGGATCTCCGCCTGGGTCACCGGCGTGCGCAGCGTGCATAAGGCGCTGCTCAACGCGCTGCTCCAGCCCCACGCAGCTATGAAGGCGATGCAGGAGGCCGCCGACGGCACCCAGCTGATGGTGGTGCAGGAGGAGCTGAAGACCATGCCCTTCGGCGATGTATGGGCGGAGTATCTGCGCCGCTGCGGCGTGAAAGCCGACTACTACACCGAGGTCAAAAAGTATGAGGAAGACGTGCTGAGCAAGCGCTGAAAGCCCATGCGGCGAAACACCTGAATACAAAACCACGAAACGCCCCGGCATCGGTCATGGACCGATGCCGGGGCGTTTCTTAGATAGTGGCCAAGATGAGGGTAACGCAAAAAGGGAGCGATTGGTCAATCGCTCCCTTTTTCCGGCTATTTTCCTTTTCTTTTTATCCGGAACACGACCACCGCCGCACCGGTGCCCAGCGCGATAACCACCGGCACACCGTACAGCACCCAGCGGCCAGTCCGTGTATGCGGCTCATCGGGGGATACAGTGTCATCTGCGGACACGTCGCTGTCTTTGACCGCTATCTCCGGTGCAGAATCCGTAACGGCATCCTTCAGTATATCGGACACTTGCTCCGGTGTATCGGACCCCGCCCCGGCATCAGTCTTGGAATCCGGCTGTGCGCCGGAATTCACTGCCGGCGTCTTGCTTACGCTGCCGTCGGTCAGACCGCAGCGGCTGCACCGACCGCCCGCGAATGTATGCGTGATCTCAACCGGAATCCGCTTTTCCTGCGCATACGCCTGTATCGTCGACTGACAAGGGCAATGGATCGTGACAGCCGCACAGCCGTTGAATACCAGATTGCCTATGCTGGTCACGCTCTCCGGGATAGTGACCGTTTTCAGGTTTTCGCAATTCCGGAAAGCTCCGTCACCGATGCTGGTCACGCTGCTCGGAATCGTCAGCTCCGTGAGCCCCAGACATCCGTTGAAGGTGTCGCTCTCAATGCTTTTTACGCCATCGGGAATTGTAACGCTTTTCAGTGCGGTGCATCCGATAAATGCTTCTTCACCAATAGCTTTGACACTGCTGGGCACCGTAACGCTTTTCAGTGCGGTACACCCTCTAAACACAGCCGCTCCAATGTTTGTCACACCGTTGGGAATCGTTAATTCCGGCAGTGAACTACACCCTTGAAAAGCTCCGTCTCCTATACTCGTCACTCCACTGGGAATCACTATATCCACCAACGCACTACAACTTCCAAAAGCATAATCTCCGATGCTTGTTACGCTGTCCGGAATAACGACACTTGTCAACTTCAAAAAAGTCGCTAACAGTTGAACCTCCGTTATACCGTATTCTATAACAATCGTGGTCACAGAGTAGTCATGCGTCGTGTAGCGATAACTATTCTTTTGCTTATAATCGTAGTTCATCTTACCTTTTCCGCTAACGGTCAGCACGGTTCCGGTCTCGTCCAGAGTCCAGAGACAATAGTCGGCGGTGTCACCGGGGTCTTCCGCCGCTGCCGGAATCGCACCCGCCGCCAGCGCCGACAGCAGCATGGCTGCAATCACTATTGCCAGAATTCGTTTCATTTGTTGATTTCCTCCTCATGCTCTATATTTTCACAGCCGGAACAAAGATCTATACAGATATCGCCTTTGTAGTCGCTATCCTTTATCCGCGCAACACCTCCCAACCTATCCCAAATGCCGTTGTATCTCCCATTCTTTTGCAGCGTATGCCAATCCGGGCATTGGGGAGCAAGCTGTATTCTCAAACCCGTCCGTATCCGCTCGCTCAGCTTCACCCACAGCGCCGGATGGATATCCTCTGTCATCGGCACCGACAATTTCAGCCCGTTGAGAGCTGTTGGCGTTATCGCCGCCAGAAACCGCGTCTCCTTTTCCTGAAACCAGACGATCTTCTTGCAGAAACACGGATAGCGCCCTTGATACAGTGCAAAATCCGACCGAGAGATTTTGCCGTAGTTCGTCATTGTAGAATACTTGAGGTCACATTGGGAATCCCGTGCATATCCCGGTTCGCGATAGTACAGCACCTCTCGGATTTCCCGCACCATTTCCGAATCCGTCAACGGACGGCGCTCCGACACATCTGTCCCGCTCGCGAAATCATACCACGATACCTCGCAGGCGCAGCGCATCAGCTCCTGCAGCATCTTCCCCGTAAACCGCACACGCACTCCCTCGCGCCCCCGGTCGGCATACAGATACCACAGCATCAGATTTTCATTCACGCCGCTGCTCAGACAAAAAGAGAAGATGCGCTCCTTTTCATTCCCGGCACTGATCTGCTCATGTCTGTCGTTCATTCGGATAAAGGGTGAAAGCCGCAGTTCTCCCTTCTTGAGAATAGACTCCAATGCCCGTAGCGAAGTATAATGATAAAAACTTCGGCCGGTAGAAGCATAGTTTTTTCGATTTTCAAAGTATCGCTCCAGTTCCGCACAACTTACAAGCTGCGGAAAATCTGCCCAACGCGGTTCAGCTGTTCCCGCCACGTTTTCCATTCCTTTCCTTAATTTTTCATTGTCATTATATAACTATTTGTTCGTTTGTCCAGTCTTATTTCTCCAGTACAATAGAGGAGCGATGAAGAAAAAAGGAGCGGATGACCATGGCATTCCACGAGCAACTGCACCGGCTGATCGAAGAACGGGGACTGACCCAAAAACAAACGGCGCTGGAGCTGCACATCCCGGTTTCCACGCTGGGCGGCTATGTGCAGGGCACCAGCGAACCGGATTTCGCCACCCTCAAGCTGTTGTCCGCCTATTTCGGCGTCACGGCCGACTATCTGCTGGAATACCCTACCGGCTCCGCCGAAACGCCGGAGGAAACGGAGCTTTTACGGGTATTCCGCTCCCTCACTCCTGAACAGCAGCGCATCTTTCTGGAGCAGGGCAAGATATTCTTGAAATACAATGCTGCCATCGGCAAGGCGGACAAGGGCCGCAAAGCCTGATCTTGGCGCAGAAAAAGGCCGACCCGGGAGAATATCTCCCGGGTCGGCCTTTCGGTTTTTCTATTCGACTTTGCGTCCATGGGCGAGAATGCCCCGCAGCGGTCAGCCGTACCTGCCTCTCCGGGGCGAATCACACCGCCGGACGGCCGCAAAGCACAGTCGGAATACATACGAAAAACGCGGTGGGGCGCTGTGTACGCTCCCCTATCGTCGCTGCGGTCAACGGGTGGCGCTGTCGGCGGTATATTCGACGGTGATACGCCCCATCCCGCCGGTCAACGCGACCCGGGCCGCACCGTCGCCGATCACATCACCGCTCCGGACGGCTTTCCCGTCCACGGTGACATACCCCAGTCCCTTGTCGATGCGCAGCCGATAGTCCTCCCGACTGCCCGACAGGGCGATCTCGGCCGCACCCATCCCCACATCCAGGCTGCAATCGCCGCTGAGACGGGCGCGCAGCTCCGTTTTGCCGGCGCCCATCTGCATATCCAGATCGTGCAGCGCACCGCCCTCGATCACCAGCCGACCGGCGCCGCCCTCGATCTCCGCTTTTCCGGTGGCGGTGAGCGACCCGGCACGGAACTGACCGGCGCCCAATTCCAGATCCAGCTCGGCGGCGGTCAGGGCTTCAACATCCACATCCCCGGCGCCGGCCTCCAGCTCCACCTTGTCCAGAGCGGCGTCGGCGGGAACCGTCAGGCGGATATAGCGATCCGACAGATTCGTGGGGAACCGCTCCGCGCCCTGCCGGATCACCCACACACCGGCCTCCTCGCTGACCGTCAGTTTTTTGAGATTCGTCTCCAGCCGGAACGTCTCGCCGGTGCAAATCTGCAACGTCGCGGCGCCAATCTCCAGCTCCAGCTCCCGCACCGTGCCGGAGGGGGTATAGCTATTGTTGTCGCCGATGGCGCTGTCGGAGACAGACGAGGTGCCGACCGGCGCATCACTGCGGGAATGCCATACCTCCAGCAGTTCGGTGGCAAACCGCAGCCCGCCGACAATGCCGCCGACAATGGCGATGCACAGGGCGATCGCCAGCGCAATGGCCGCATACTGGATACCCCGCTGCCAGGCTTTCACTGGATGTCCACCCCCCCGAACAGGCAGGTGCCGTTCACATAGACCGTGGGAACACCAGGGATGGTGGTCCGGTGCGTCTTATCGGAGATGCCGCCGAATAGTGAGTCGGAGTGGATTTGCACATTGACCGACGGGGGCAGCAAAATGTCGATACCGCCGAAGGTGGCGCTGGCGCGGATCACGCAATCCTTCTGGATGAGCGCCCCCCGCAGATCGCATTTGACCCCGCCGAACACGGCGGTCAGCTGTGCGCCCTCAAACACCTCGCCGTCGCACCGCAGCTCGGAACCGGAAAAGGCGGCATAAGCGGTACGCACACCGGTGCCGTCCGGCGCGGGGCCGGCGGGGATCGGCTCCAGTCGACGGTTCCACAGGCTGCCGCAAATCAGCCGTATGCCGATCAGCACGATCACGATCGGCACAGCCAGCTTCCACAGCAGGTCAAAGCTCAGCACATCCTGACAGCACAGCAGCAGGAACACGCCCAGCAGCAGCCCGATGAGGTTGCCCATCTTTTCCCGCTCCGTAAACAGCCCGACGAGACAGGGGACGATCAGGAACAGCGTCCACCAGCCGTCAAAGAACAGGGTGAATTCGATGAGGTTCAGCGCCTTCAAGCCATACAGCACACCGATGGTCACCAGCGCCACGCCCCATAATATTTTGGTACTCCGTTTCATAGTCGGTCACACCTCCAAAGATTCCGGCAACATCTCCGCCGGTTACACGAGCAGTATACTATGGGAGCCGGTCACTTGTAAAGGGGCTCCGCCAAAATGTAAGATTTTCCGTCAAAAATGTAAGAAATCCGCAAGAATTCTCCCCGCCGTCTTCCGCAAAGCCCGGGGCAGGGACACGCGGTTACAAAACTGTCATTTGCCAAATACGTCCCCATATGGTATGATGCTCTCAGGATAGGATCGAAGGAGGTTGGAGGAGAATGAAAAAGCGTATCGGAATCGCCCTGCTGTCACTGTGCCTGCTGATCGGGCTGACCGCCTGCGGCGCAAGCGGCAAGGCGTACAACCGGATGGCTACCGAGGATCAGTACACTGCCGAGGAAGACGGCAGCGTTTCCGGCAGCGCCGCCACCCAGCGCAAGGTGATCGTCACTGCCCGCTATGAGGTGCAGACGCAGAAATTCACCGAGGCGGTGCAGCGGCTGGAAACACTGGTGCAGGAGCAGGGCGGCTATGTGGAAGAATCCGACATCAGCGGCGAATCCACCGATAACGGCAGCGGCTACTATGTGCTGCGCCTGCCCATCGACAAGGTGGAGGGTTTCGGGGCGGCGCTGGCGCAGGTGGGGACGGTGCAGAGCCATTCCCGCAGCGAGGAGGACATCACCGACCAATACTACGATACCGACGCTCACATCAAGGCAAAGACCGCCCAGCGGGACCGGCTGCTGGCGCTCATTGAACGGGCGGAAAATCTGGATACGCTCCTCAAGCTGGAGCAGGAGCTGGCGGAGGTGCAGGGGGAGCTGGACAGCCTGACGGGGCAACTCAAGCGCTACGATAATCAGGTTTCCTATGCCACGGTACAGGTGCGCCTGTACCAGACCGCCCTGACCCGCAGCGGCAATACACCGTATGGCTCCCGGCTGGCGGAGGCGTTCACCGGGGCGTTCTCCACGGCGCTGGAGGTATTCAAGGACATGGGCATTGCGCTGGTGTGGATGCTGCCGTTCCTGCTGATTGTGGCGGTGGTGGTGCTGATCGTGCTGCTGGCGACCCGCAAGCAGCGGCGGCGGCGTAAGGCGCAGCGGCAGTCGGGACGGGTATATGCCCCGCCCACGCAGCCACCCACGCATACAAACGAACCGTAACCGAGGTACAGAGCCGCTCTTTTTGAGGGCGGCTTTGTAATTTTTGCAATTTTTTTGCAACCTTGTCCGGATATTTGCGGCTTAGAGGGTGAAAGGGGGGAGACGATGGAGGATCGGCAGATCGTCGAGTTGTATTGGCAGCGGCAGGAGCGCGCCATCCGGGAGACCGACCGGGCGTATGGGCAAACCCTGCGGGGGCTGTCGTATCGGATTTTATCCGATTGGGAGGATAGCCGGGAATGTGTCAACGATACCTATTGGCACACCTGGAACTCCCTGCCGCCCCATAAGCCGGAGTCCTTGTGCGCCTACGTGATCCGGATCCTGCGGCAGGTGTCCATCGACCGCTACCGCCGCCGCCGGGCGGAGAAACGGGGCGGCACAGAATACGCCGCCTCGCTGGAGGAACTGGCGGACTGTGTCAGCGGCGCCGAAACGCCCCAGAGCGAGACGGAGGGCGCCGCGCTGGCGGAAGCCATCGGACGGTGGCTGTCCGCGCAGCCGGAGCCGGTGCAGCAGGCATTTATGCAGCGGTATTTTTATGCCGAGCCGATCGCCGCCATCGCCACCCGCCTCCACGAGCCGCAGGGCAGTGTCAAAAGCCGACTCTGTCGGGCACGACAGGCGCTACGGCAATATCTGGAACAGGAAGGATGGGACCTATGAACAAAGAGCAATTGAGCGACGCCATCGGCCGTGTGGAGGATTCTCTGGTGGTAAAGACCGTCCCCCGGCGCAAAAAGCGGAATTGGTGGATCGGTGCGGTGGCAGCGGCTGCCTGCATTGCCATCGGGGCAGGAGCGGTGCTGCTGCCGAATCGCCGCCCCGCCGCCGGTTTGCCGGGCAGCGTCCGGACGCTGGCGCTGGCGGTGTATCCGCCGGAACTGACCGAGCCGGAGCAGGACGACGAAGGAAACTACACCGACCCGCAAGCGGGGGAGGACTGGTGGGATCGCTGCTGGGAGAACGATCGTCGCGCCGCCGACACCGTGCCATCCCTGTCCGCTTATCAGACCGCCGTCACCCGGCAGTTTTTATCCGACCGTAACGGAGAAAACCGGGTCATGTCCCCGCTGAATCTGTATATGGCGTTGGGCATGCTGGCGGAATGCACCGACGGCGACAGCCGCAGTCAGATTTTGCAGCTGCTGGGCGCCGATACCGCGGAGCAGCTGCGGCAGCGGGTGAACGCCCTGTGGCTGGCGGAATACCGGGACAGTCGCCGGGGCGTCTGCCGCCTGGCCAATTCCCTGTGGCTGCGGCAGGGGGGCGGCTATCGGCAGAAAACGCTGGATACGTTGGCAAAAGACTATTTTGCCTCCTCCTTCAGCGGCAAAATGGGATCGGATGGGTATAACCAATCGCTGCGGGGCTGGCTGAATCAGCAGACCGGCGGGCTGCTGAAGCAGGCAGCGGACGCGGTGGAGCTGCAGGAGAGAACGGTGATCGCGCTGGCCAGCACGGTGTATTTCAGCGCCCGGTGGTCGTATGAATTTGACCCAGCAAACACCGTATCCGATGTGTTCCATACTGCGAAAGGAGACGTAACCTGCGATTACCTGCGCCAGGAAAATTGGGATACCGACGTCTATTCCGGCGAGGGCTTTCGGGCGCTGAGTCTGGAGTTTGGCGCCGATTCCTGCCGGATGTGGTTTGTGCTGCCCGATGAGGACGTGTCCCCGGACACACTGCTGGCAAGCGGCGCGTGGCTGGGGGATATGGGCGAAGGGCAGACCAGCCGGGTGTCGCTCCGGGTGCCGAAATTCGATGTATCCGGCGATATGGATTTGGCAGCGGGCCTGCAGGCGTTGGGCGTGACAGAGGTGTTTGACGAGGAGCGTGCCGACTTCTCCCCTCTCTCCGACGATGGTGGGTGCCTGACCCGGATTCAGCACGCCGCCCGGGTGATGGTGGACGAGGAGGGCTGCACGGCGGCAGCCTTTACCGTGGAGCTGAAGGACGGATCCATGACACCTAAGGACCCGCCCCGGGTGGATTTCCACCTGGATCGCCCGTTCCTGTTCTATATCACCGGCGACACCGGCAATGTGCTGTTCGCCGGAGTGGTGGAGCAGCCGCAGGGATAAAAAATTCGGGGTTGTCTTTTTCCGGAATGTTTGATATACTGGGGTGGGAAATGGCGGCATTTCCCACTCTATTTTTTATACAGTGTACAAAAGGGGTTACAGGATGGATATTACGGTTATTATCCCCTCGCTGAATCCGGACGAAAAGCTGCTGCGGGTGGTGCAGGGGATGCTGGATGCGGGATTCACCGATGTGCTGCTGGTCAACGACGGCAGTGACGAGAACCACATGGAGCCGTTCCGGCAGGCGGGGGCGCTGCCCGGCGTGACGGTGCTGCGCCACGAGGTGAATCGAGGCAAGGGACGGGCGCTGAAAACGGCTTTCGCCTATATATTGGAGCAGCGTCCGGATTGCCGGGGCGTGGTGACGGTGGACGGCGACGGACAGCACGGCGCCGCCGATGTGCTGCGGCTGGCGCAGGCGCTGCTGGCGGATGACAGCCGGCTGTATCTGGGGGTGCGGGATTTCAGCCGTCCCGACGTGCCGGCGCGCAGCCGTTTCGGCAATCGCACCACCAGCCTGACCTTCCGGCTGCTGTGCGGAGTGCGGATCAGCGATACCCAGACCGGGCTGCGGGGCATCCCCCGGCAGTTTCTGGAGCCGCTCATGCAGGTGTCCGGCGAACGGTTCGAGTATGAGACGAATATGCTGCTGGAGCTGCGACGGCTGCGGATTCCCTATGCGGAGCTGCCCATCGAAACCATCTACATAGAAGAAAACCAAACCAGTCATTTCCGCCCGGTGCGGGACAGTCTGCGGATATACTGGCTGATCCTGCGGCACTTTATCGGGTATATGGGGGCGAGCCTCGGCTGCTTCCTGCTGGATCTGGGCCTGTTCACCCTATGCGGGCATCTGCTGTTCGCCGGTCTGCCGGAAGAGCAACAAATTCTCTGGTCCACCGTAGTGGCGCGGGTCTGCTCGTCGCTTTTGAATTTTACCCTCAATCGACGGGCGGTGTTCCGCTCTCGAGAATCGCTGGGACAGACCCTATGGAAATACTACGCTCTGTGCGTATGCCAGATGCTGGCCAGCGCCGGGCTGGTGATGGCGGTCTGCGCTCTGCTGCCGCTGCATCAGACGGTGGCGAAATTCCTGGTGGATACGGTGCTGTTTTGCGTCAGCTACCAGATCCAGCGCCGGTTTGTATTCAAAGTGTGACAGCGCGCAGAGCGGCCGCCTGCGGATATAGGTGATAAACCACACCGCCGGGTTCCGAATGGAACCCGGCGGTGTCAGTCTGTCAAAGAACCCCTGCTTTCAAATAACGAAAGCATGGGTCTCCTGCAGTTTGGGGAATCATCAACGAATATAACCCGGGAAACGGAGTTTTTTAACTCCGATTTGCCGGCTTTTTCAGGCTCGTGGCCGCACATTTAAGCCTGACCCATCGCGTGACGACGGCCAAGCCCCCGCGGTGTGTATAACGCATCGCGTGTTTCTCCTGCGCATCCGCAAAGACCCGCTCAACGCCGGTTTTACAACGGAAAGGGCCACGGCGCCGTTCGAGGACGATATCGACGACGGGCATTCCAAGCAACAAGACTGGTGGATCATGAAAGAGCGGGTAGAAAAGTTTGCAGCGAAAAGAGAAAGCTCATCATAGGCGATCGATGATCAGGGCTTGCCGATAAAATGGATATTGCATATTTCTGCTGTATCGACTATTCCCTTATGGCAAAGTAAGTCTTGTCCTCATATGCCCCGTAGCCATATCTTAAGTATTTACACTGGTCGAGCTTCACGCTAAACACAGAAATACAATCAATAGAGCCCTCAGTCCCAAAGGTTTTCCTCCCAAATTCCGAAAGACCAAGATTTTCATCTGCGTCATATGTATAAGTGTCTCCCTCGATCGTACCATCATTCAAGATCATTTTCATTGAAGATGGGCTAAACTCTTTTCCGTTTAAGTTGACAGCCTTCATATTGAATTTAATGATAACGTAATCGTGTGACTCGTTACCGACTAGCTCCTTTGCTTTGTCACCGGTGATGATCTCCGAAATGCAAACCTGCACATCTCGTTCGTCCGGACAAATGTCCACATATTCTCCCAGAGGAACAAGGTTATCCGGCGAACTTCCCTTCGTTGTTTTAGGCTTTTGAAACACTTGAAATACGCCAGACTCGCACCCGCTCAATAAAAGCATACAGATGACCAACAAAATCGGCAATGTTTTTTTCATCAGTAGACCTCCTCAAAAAATTGATAAAAGGGGGGATCGTTTCTCATGTAGGGATTTTAAAAACGGCCGTTTTTACCATATACTTTTCCGCCCTGAAAAGTGATCGTCGCCGACCCGCTGTTGTTACCGGTATTCCACACATAAACCTTTACTTCTTCATCACCATCACCATATTGTGTAAATAAATAGCCATCTTCTCCAATTAGTTCTTTGACCTCGGCATAGGTCATCCCGACATTGATCGCTTCATATTTTTCGGATGTTATTTTGTTGCGGCGGTTTCCTCCGCTGAAGGTGAACACACTGAAAATGATTGCTCCCACCAAAAAAAGCAAGGCTAAAACCATAACGAAAACAGTCAGCGGAGAATTCTTTTGATACCATTTGGGAGTTGCTGATGATGCATTTTGATTTATGAAAAACAACCTTTCTCAAATTGATTTTGGAGTCTTTATCGGTAACGAGCAGCTGGACGAGTACATCCTCAAAAGCCGGCAGCGCCGGGCGCTGAAGACCAGCGGCGTGCTCACATAACAAAATATCCCGCTGCCAAACGATTTATATTATAGCATAGGAGGGTCAACAATGCAAGCAACAACAATCGTATCTTGTCGGGATCTGCAGCGTTACAATATCGGGATTTTTGCGGCGGCGACACAGAGGCCGAGCAAGGGGAACGCACCCGTTTCCGGCACGGCGCATTTCCCCCATTTTATATGCGTCATACCCGTCGGCTTGCTCCCGCCGTGGGTACTGTATGGATGCCGGATAACCCAATCGACAAAATTCACGATTTCGTCAAAATTCTCCGACGGATACAGGACGGCCCCTCCATTCGGGATCGGAAAAACGCGGCAATAGCGCCGCATTGACACTGTAAAATCTATTTTACTCGGAGTTTTACCCGGAGCCACCGGGGGGCACAGCCAAGATCTGCACAAAAAACAAAGGTGTCTGCCAACCGGCAGACACCTTCACTTTAAGAACGTTGCAGCAGATTATTCGCCCTTCTGAGCAGCAAAGCACTCGCTGCAGTATACGGGACGATCCTCGCGGGGACGGAACGGCACCTTGCAGGGCTTGCCGCAATTGGCGCAAACCGCATCGTGCATCTCGCGCTCCGGACGACCGGCGCTCTTGCGCGCGTCACGGCAGGCCTTGCAGCGCTGGGGCTCGTTCACAAAGCCCTTCTCCGCATAGAACTCCTGCTCGCCGGCGGTAAAGATGAACTCATTGCCGCACTCTTTGCATACTAACGTCTTGTCTTCGTACATGGATGGATACCTCGCTTTGAAATGATAATAACTGCCCAGCCACGGATTCAGACCGACATAGTATGCCAAGCGCTGACCAGGGTTGCCGGGGCATTTATTGCAAACGGCCTCATGCCGCTTTTGCCAAAATCATCGGGTGGCAGGGAGCTTGCGCCGCAGGCGCTGCACCGCATTGTCCACCGCTTTTCTGTCGATGCCGAGATGATGCGCCGTCTGCGCATAGGAGCAGCCGCTCAACCGACACAGGAGCACCTGCTGCTCCAGAGGAGTCAGCCGTTTCCGGAAGGTGCGCCACAGCTGCGCCGCATCCTCCCGCTCCTGCACAAGACTGGCGGGGTCGGGTTGCGCCGCATCCGGCACCTCC
>DJEF01000052.1 GCA_002431285.1 Ruminococcaceae bacterium UBA5905
CGGTCAACCCACGCCGTTTTTCGCAAGTGTATCTACGCTTGCTGTGCTTGCTATTCTCTTAAATCGTATTCTTCCCGCTTGCGGCATCTCAGGAATCCATTGGTAATCCAGACTTTTTCATCAAAACTATTGACTCGAACGTACGTTTCTGATATACTGTCAGCAAGTAAATAATATAGCTGTGCTGTGGAGCCGCTGACGAAGTGATGTCTTCCTAATGCCGCATAAACAGAAGCCCTGTACGGGCGTCTGTTTTGTTGGTATTGGAAGATTTTTCATATCGTCATGCAGCTCTTTTTGTAATCCTCCGTCACTTTCCGCACCAGCAAGAGGGAGGGATGAAACGTACAATCTCAGCTAGCCAATGACTGTTGGCAAATGGCGGCATCGCCGCCTTGATTACCGGTTTGCACAGCCGAACGGGACTGTCAAGGACGCGCAGCGAGGCGAAGCCGATTCCTTGACTGACACGGGCGGCTGTGCAAACCGGCGAACTGCCCGTAATTCGCCTGTGAATCCCAGCACATTGCCCAGTGGAATCCCGGTAACTGCCGTGATATACTTGATCGCAAGAGGTCAGTATCACGCACTTTCTCTGGGAGATTCCTGCGGCATTGTCCGGAAATCTGAATGAAAAGGAAGGTACAAATGGATCACAAAAGCCGTAGCGTCCAAGTGGAATCGGACGGCAACCGCAGCGTCCCCGTTCCTCTCTGGCAGGAGCTACCACAGATCACGGTGCGTCTGAAAGAAGGAAATACCACCTACCGCTTTACTGCTATCTTTGACGGAAGACACTTGCTTTCTGAAAAGGCGGTGAAGCTGATTGACTCCGAAAGGGGTGTGTAATTATGACCAACAGCAACCTTGTCTTGGCAGACTGCCCACAGATGATGGAGGAATCTACGATAAAGCAGTCTGACAAAATTACCGCGCTGTATTGCCGCCTTTCCCGTGATGATGAATCACAGGGCGACAGCAACAGCATTGTGAATCAAAAAGCCTACCTCAGTCGGTACGCAAAGGAACATGGCTTCCGCAATACGGAGTTTTTCGTGGATGACGGCTATACGGGTGCGAACTTCCAAAGACTCGATTGGCAGCGCATGATGTCTCTGGTGGATGAAGGGAAAATCGGCACAGTCATCACGAAGGACATGAGCCGCATCGGTCGTAACTATCCGGAAGTGGGAATGTATACCGAGATCACGTCCCCGCAGAACAATGTCCGGTTCATCGCCATTAACAGCGGTGTGGACAACGCCAATCAGCAGGACAACGAGTTCGTCCCGTTCGTCAATATCATCAACGAATACTACGTCCGGGACGGCAGTAAGAAGGTACGTTCTTCTCTTCGACTCAAAGGCGAATCCGGCGAACACCTGACCACAATTCCGCCGTATGGCTACGTCAAAGACCCGGATAACTCGGAGCATTGGATCGTCGATCCGGAAGCAGCATAGGTAGTCAAACGGATCTTTTTCCTCTGCATGGACGGGAACGGTCCGACGCAGATCGCCCGGATTCTGAAAGAAGATCATGTACTGACGCCTACCGTTTATCAGGACAGGCAGAAACGGAAAGTACGCTGTGCGTCGCCTGACAATCCTTACAACTGGAACGGCAGCACCGTTGCCGCAATTTTGGAACGGATGGAGTATTGCGGACATACCGTGAACTTCAAAACACACCGGAAGTCCTACAAAATCAAGAAGACCATCGAGAACCCGCCGGAGCAATGGAAGATATTCCGCAATACCCATGAAGCCATTGTGGATGAGGACACCTTCCAGCGGATGCAGGAGCTTCGCCGCAACAAGCGCAGGCCGGCAAGAACAGGCAAGAGCAATCTTTTTTCCGGCGTTGCCTATTGTGCCAACTACGGAGAAAAGCTGTACTACTGCACCACGCAGAACTTTGAAGAGCGGCAAGATCGTTTCGTCTGCTCCACCTTCCGCAAGAAGGGAAAAAACGTGTGTGGGACGCACTTCATCCGTGCGGTTGTCCTAGAAAAAAGCGTGTTGAAGTTCCTGCAAATTCTGCTTTGGTATATCTCCGATTGTGAAGAGCTGTTCCGTGATAAGCTGGGAGCAAAGCGCAAGAAGGACTTCAAGAAAGAACTCGCCGCAAAGCGCAGACAGCTCACGCAGGCGCAGCGCAGGATGGAAGAGCTTGACCGGCTGTTCAAGCGACTCTATGAAGACAATATTTCCGGTAAAATCAATGATAGCCGGTGTGAAAAGCTGTCCGCAGATTACGAAAGTGAGCAAGCGGAGTTGACGGAGAAAATGCAGCGCTTGGGGCAGGAAATTGCCCGGCAGGAAGATGAAGCCGACAGCATTGAGCAGTTTATTCTCCGGACGAAGAAATATCCCGACTTACAGGAGCTGACGCCTGCTGTGCTGCACGACCTTGTGAACAAGGTGTATGTCTGCGCGCCTGACAAAAGCAGTGGACAGCGAGTGCAGGATGTGAATATCAGCCTTGCCTGTATCGGATTCCTGCCCCAGAGCATTCTTTCCGAAATGGTCACTCACGCAGCAAAAAGCAGAACAGTGTGACTTTCGCCACGCTGTTCTCTCTTAAAATGTGAAACCTGTCTTATGAGGTGCTATCCTCCCCATGGCAATTTTTAGGGCAATCCCCCCGCAGAAACCGTCCGGCGAAAACGGCGCAGCACTGCCCCGATTCTCTTCATTCTGCCGCAGGAGAAGCCGTGTCCCCGGCCGGTTCGGCGGCGGTATCGCCCGCCGCGTCTCCTGTATCCGCCGCATCCGGTGCATCCGGCGCATCCGGCGCGGACACAATTCCCAGCGCCGGCAGCTTTTCCAGAGGACTGAACACCGCCTTGTTGTTGTCGCTGTCGTCGTCGGAATAGGAGGTCATATCCAGCCTCCCCACCGCCCGGTCGCCGTTATTCTTCAGCAGTGTCGGCAGCAGCTGCTGAAACGCTCGGATCTCCTCCTCCAGATTGGATTCGTTTCCCAACACCAGCAGGATCTGATCCCGCCAGACCGCCCGGATATTGGTCTTTTCGGTCAGGTCGATGGCAGTGAGGGCATCCATCCCGTTCTGCTGGGCGGCCGTCAGGAGCGTGCGCACGGTGCGCAGGCTGCGTTCATCCAGCAGCTCGCCCCCCAGCTGCACATCCTGCACATCCGCTCCATAGATGCGCACCGTTCCCGCCGGCAGCTGCTCCTCCGGCAAATTCTCCAGCCGGTGGTTATTCTGTCCCAGCACGGCGTACCCCTCCGGGGTCTGCACCGCGCCCAGCACCGTCGTCTCCTCCACCCGGATATGCACGGTGGAAAAGGAGGAATTGCTCACCTCCACCCGCTCCAGATAGGGAAACTGCCGAAGTATGGCGTCGTGGGCCTGCACCTTATTGACCACCAGCAGGCTTTCGCCTACATAAATACCGCTGGCTTTCACGATCTCCTCCGCAGAATACCGCGTTTCTCCCTCCACGTCGATCTGCTTCACCGCCAGAAAGGACATGGACGTGCCGTTATTTTTTGCCACCGTGCCGGTGATATGAAGCGCCACCAGCGCTACCACCAGCACCAGCAGCAGGATCCCCGCCGTCAGGATACCGACGGCCAGAATCTTCCGTCTGCGGCGGCGGCGTTTGCGGTCGCGCCGTCGATCAGCCGCTTGCCGCGCCGCCTCAATGCTCGACGGCGGCTCCGTCCCTTCCGGCCTCCGGACAGCGGAGCGGGACAGATCGGTGCGGGTATTCCGGGGTGTATCCGATTGCTTCATAATGCTCTCCTTTTTGCGTCTCCTGTTGTGTGGCAGGCTTCCTTTTTTTACACAGAACAGCGGCGCAGCCGCGCGCCCAGCGCCGTCAGCGTATCCTCCATCGCCTCATAGCCGCGATCCAGATGATGCAGGCTGGAGACCGCCGTTTCTCCGGCGGCCGCCAATCCGGCGATCACCAGCGCCGCCCCGCCCCGCAGATCGGTGCATTCCACCGCCGCTCCCTGGAGCCGGGGCACGCCCTCCACCACGGCCACCCGGCCGTCCACCCGGATGCGGGCGCCCATGCGGGTCAATTCATCCACATATTTATAGCGGTTCTCAAAAATGCTCTCCACAAACACGGCGGTCCCCCGTGCCGTGCAGGCGGCCGCCAGCAGCGGCGCCCCGGCATCGGTGGGAAATCCGGGATAGGGCATGGTGCGCACCGTTCCCAGCTCCCCCAGCCGTGCGGGTGCGGTCAGTTCCACCGTATCCTCACAAACGGTCAGGGAGCAGCCCCCTTCCTCCAGCAGCGCCAGCACCGGAGAAATATACGCCGGGCAGCACCGCCGCAGAGTGACCGCTCCGCCGGTGGCCGCAGCCGCCGCCAGATAGGTAGCCGCCTCGATGCGGTCGGGCATGACCGCATACGCCGCCCCGTGCAGCGTCTCCACCCCCTCGATATGCAGCACACCGGGGGACAGAGTATGGATGCGGGCGCCGCAGGCATTGAGGAAACCGCACAGATCGGCGATCTCCGGCTCCTGCGCCGCATGATGCAGGACCGTTTCGCCCCGGGCGGTGCAGGCTGCCAGCAGTATATTCTCCGTTGCGCCGACGCTGGGAAAGGTCAGGGTGATCTCCGCGCCGCGCAAGCCTCCCGCCGCCCGGCAATGGATACGCCCGTGCTCCTCCCGAATGTCCGCGCCCAGCCGCCGCAAGGCTGCCAAATGCAGATCAATGGGGCGCGGCCCCAACTCACATCCACCGGGATAGGTCAACCGCGCCTCCCCGCAGCGGGCAAGGATCGCTCCCAAAAACACAATAGACGAGCGCATTTCCCGCATCAGTCCGTCGGGGATCTCCGTCCGGGACAGGACGGAAGCATCCACCGTCACCGTGTGCGCCCGCCGATGGACGGCGCACCCCAAATGGCGCAGGATATCCAGCGCCACATTCACATCCGACAGCCGGGGGCAGTGCCGCAGCATCGCCGTCCCGTGGCACAGCAAAGTCGCCGCCAGCAGGGGCAGCGCGCTGTTCTTCGCGCCGTGGACAGCCACTTCGCCCCCGAGCGGCACACCGCCCTGTATCTGCATAATTTCCATCCCCATCCTCCTCTCTGCACGCTCAGTGTATGCAGAGGGAAGATGTCCGGTTCTAAGCCGCCGGGCGAGACGGGATCATGCGCCGTGTAAAGATTCCCGCACCACCGCCAGTATCCGCTCGTCGGCATCGAGAATAGCGGCATTGCGCATATGCTCCGCCATCTCCGCCAGCCGCGCCGGATCGGCGGTCAGCCGCTCGATCGCCTCCCACAGCGCCGCGCCGGTCAGGTCTTTTTCTTCGATGCACTCCGCCGCGCCGCGCCGCACCAGCGCCATAGCATTATGATACTGGTGGTTCTCCGCTACATAGGGAGAGGGGATGAGAATGGCAGGCTTGCCCATGGCAGGCAGCTCGCTGAGGGTCATCGCCCCGCAGCGGCACACCACCAGATCGGCAGCCGCCATGCACCGGGGCATATCGTCGATGTATTCCCGCACCCGGATGCCGTCGCCGTCCAGCGGCACACCCGCCGCCTCCAGGGCGGCGACGGTATCGGCATAGTCCCGTTTCCCGGTGCCGTGTATGTGCTGCAAAGCTCCGCTCTCGCGGCTCTTTTTCAGCACCTCGACCATGGCGGTGTTGATGGGCTTCGCCCCCAGGCTGCCGCCGAAGGACAGCACCAGCGGGCGCGCATCCAATCCCAGCTCCTGCCGTGCCTTTTCCCTCTCCGGAGTCCGAAAACCGTCCCGCAGGGGATTGCCGGTCACGATCGCCCGGCAGTCGGCGGGCAAATACTTCCGGGCGTCCTCGCTGCACAGCAGCACGGTGGCACCCTCTTTCGCCAGCATTTTCACCGTCATGCCGGGGAAAGCGTTGGACTCATGCACCAGCACCGGAATCTTCCGTTTCAGCGCCCGGCGCAGCACCGGACCGCACACATAGCCGCCGGTGCCGATGGCGATATCCGGCCGAAACTCCCGCAGAATCCTGTCCGCCGCGCTGCTGGCCGTCAGCACATCCACCGCCGCCAGCAGGTTGCGCCCGATATTCTTCACCGTCAGCCGCCGCTGAAAGCCCCGCACGTGCTGTCCCCGGATGGGATAGCCCGCCTGGGGCACCAGCTGCATTTCCATGCGGCCGTAAGCCCCCACAAACAGAAACTCCGCGTCCGGATACGCCCGCCGGATGGTATCGGCGATGGCCAGCGCCGGATTGATATGTCCGGCGGTGCCGCCGCCGGTCATGAGTACCTTCACATTGATCGACCCCTTCTTTTGGATGATGCGGACATTGGCGCGAAAGGCAGCACCGCCGCAGCCGCGCCGCCCCCCCGCAATGCCGCCGAGAGCCCTGCGCCGCGCCTTATACGCCCGCTCGGCTACGTCTTCTCCATGCGGGACTGGCGAGAGATGGACAGCACGATCCCCATTTGCGCCAGCAGCATCAGGATAGAGGTGCCGCCGTAGCTGAAGAAAGGCAGGCTAATGCCGGTATTGGGGATCAGATTGGACACCACCGCCACATTGATGAGCATTTGCAGACCGATCTGCGCCGTCAGTCCGATGGCCAGCATACAGCCGAATTTATCCTTCGCCCGTATCCCGATGACGAAACCCCGCCACACCAGCAGACCGAACAGCACCACCAGCACCACCGCGCCGACGAACCCCATCTCCTCGCAATAGACGGAGAAGATAAAGTCGTTTTGCGGCTCCGGCAGAAACAGATGCTTTTGCCGGGAATTGCCCGGTCCCTGTCCCAGCAGGCCGCCGGAGCCGATGGCGTACAGGGATTGCACCGTCTGCCAGGCGTGGTTCCGACCGGAAACCCCGTCGGGGAAGGTGATCTGATTGGCGAAGCACTCCAGCGGATGCAGCCATACGGCGATGCGGTCCTGCTCATAGCCCAGCACCAGCACCATCACCACCACGCCGACCGCACCGGTGCCGACCACCGCCAGCAGCCACCAGACGCTCACGCCGCCCACATACATCATCACAAAGCCCAGCAGCCCAATGAGCAATGTACCGGACAGGTGGGGCTCGATGATCACCAGCCCGCAGGTGATGCCCAGGATCACCATCAGCGGCAAAAAGCCGCGGGTAAAGGTCTTCATCCGCTTATGATTGAGAGAAATCAGATGGGCGAACAGCAGGATCAGCGCAAACTTCGCCACCTCCGAGGGCTGGAACTGTCCCAATCCGGGAATCCGAATCCACCGGTGAATGCCGGTGGAGGAGGGCATGAGATACGCCACCACCAGCAGCCCCAGACTGACGATCCATAACAGCCACGCGATCTTGTGCAGCACATGATAGTCCACCACAGAGAACGCCAGCATCGCCGCCAGCCCCAGCGCCACCCACAGCACCTGCTTGCGGATATAGAAGTAGCTGTCGCCGTCCTGGTGATAAAAGGCGTATACATGGCTGGCGGAATACAGCGTGGCCAGGCCGATGACCAGAATGATCATCAGCAGCACAAAAAAGTACATATCCGGGCCGTTGGCCACATGAAAGAAGGGCTTGCGTTCCCTCTTGGCCTTCTTTCCGGGCGTCGGCATCGCCGTCACGTTGCCCTGCGCCATGTCGATCGTCTCCTTTCCGGTGGGGTGGGCGGATGCCCTGTCAGCGCACCAGCATCAGCAGCACAGCGATCACGCTGCCCGCCAGCGTAACGGCCGTAAAGACCGTCACGATCTTATTCTCGCTCCACCCGCACAGCTCAAAATGGTGGTGGAGCGGGCTCATCTTAAACAGCCGTTTGCCGTGGGTGAGCTTAAAATATCCCACCTGCAAGATCACCGACAGATCCTCGGCAATGTACAGAATTCCCACCGGCACCAGCAGAAACGGCTGCTCGATGCCGAAAGCCAGCGCCGCCAGCGCGCCGCCGATAAACAGAGAGCCGGTGTCGCCCATAAAGACCTTCGCCGGGTGCAGATTCCACAGCAGGAAACCCGCCAGACCGCCGGCCAGCGCCACCGCATACAGACATTCGCCGAACAAACCGACAAAGCCTGCCAGCAGCAGAAAGGCCAGCGCCGCCACAAAGGCGGTCATGCCGCACAGCCCATCCACACCGTCAGTCAGATTGGTCGCATTGGACAGCGCCACCACCACGAATATGCAGAATGGGATGTACCAGACGCCCCAGTTGACCGTGCCGAAGAAGGGGATCTGAAAGCTGCCGTGCCCATAGGTATACAGCAGAATGGCGTAGGCCGCCGACAGCAGCAGCTGTAACAGCAGCTTTTGCAGCGGAGACAGCCCCTTGTTGCGCTTTTTGACCACCTTGATATAATCGTCCAGAAATCCGATGGCGCCGCAGCCCAGTGCCAGCACCGCCCCCGCGAACAGCCGCACCGTATCGTAGGGCAGCGCCAGCAGCGACGGGTTCATCAGCGAAGCCACCAACACCCCGATACCGAACGTGACCGTTGAGGACAGGATAAACAGGATTCCGCCCATGGTGGGCGTCCCCTGCTTATCGTGGTGCCAGCTGGGGCCGATGTCCAGGATCGTCTGGCCGAAATGCAGCCTGTGCAGCCACGGGATGCACACTTTGCCCAGCAGGGCGGCGATCAGAAAGGACAGCAGCCCGGTGAGCGCCATCAGAATGGTGTTTTTTACAGTCATACGGTCATCCTCCCTTTTTATTGCAGCGCCGCCAGCGCGTCCGCCACGACCTCCCGCTCATCCAGATGGATCACTTCATCCTTCAGCACCTGGTAGGTTTCGTGCCCTTTGCCCGCCAGCAGGACGATGTCGCCGGGACGGGCATGGGCGATGGCCCAATGGATGGCCTCCACCCGGTTCTCCACGACGGTATACGGGGTTTTAGTTCCCTGTAAACCGGCGAGAATGTCTTCGATGATCGCCACCGGCTCCTCGGAGCGGGGATTATCCGACGTCACCACCAGATAGTCCGACAGCGCCGCCGCCACGGCGCCCATTTTCGGGCGCTTGGTGCGATCCCGGTCGCCGCCGCAGCCAAACACCGTCATCAGCCGCCCCTGACAGCATTCCCGTAAAGTGCGGCAAATATTTTCAAGCCCGTCGGGGGTGTGGGCATAGTCGATGACCACGGTGAAATCCCGCCCGGTGGGCACCACCTCGGCGCGCCCCTTGACCCCCTCGGCGGCGGACAGCGCCGCCACCACATCGTCAAAGGCCATGCCCGCCGTCAGGCAGGCGGTGGCCGCCGCCAGGCCGTTATAGACCGAGAACTGTCCCGGGATTTTCATACGCACCCGACCGATCTGCCCTACGCCCACCAGTTCAAATTCCACACCGGCCGCCGCATGGCGCACATTGCGGGCCACATAATCCCCCCGGTCGCTGTCCACCGAATAGGTCACCAGCCGACAGGGCACGCCCTCCATCATCGCCGGGGCATAGCCGTCGTCCAGATTGACGATGCCGGTGCGGCACTGGAAGAACAGCCGCTTTTTCGCCTGCATATACCGCTCCATGGTGCCGTGATAATCCAGATGATCCTGGGTCAGATTGGTGAATACACCGATATCAAAATCGCAGCCGGCCACCCGCTCCTGATCCAGCGCGTGGGAGGAGACCTCCATCACGCAATAGTCGCAGCCCTCCACCACCATGAGCGCCAGCATACTTTGCAGATCAAAGGGGTCGGGGGTAGTGCGTTCCGCCGGCAGCGCCCGGCTGCCGATCATATTCTGGATGGTGCCGATGAGCCCCACCTTATGCCCGGCGTGCTCCAGCATGGACTTGATCAGCGTGGTGGTGGTGGTCTTGCCGTTGGTGCCGGTGACGCCGATCATATGCAGATGGGTGGCAGGATTGCCGAACCAGTTGGCGCAGATCTGCGCCCAGATGCGGCGGGTGTTGTCGGTCACGAGCTGCGTGCGCAGTCCCATATCCCGCTGCACCACCACCGCCGCCGCTCCGGCGTCCTCCGCCGCCTTGGCATACTGATGGCCGTCCACCCGCGTGCCCTGGATGCATACAAACAGGCAGTCTTTCTCCACCCGACGGGAATCGCAGGTGATGGAGGGAATCTCCCGATCCACATCCACCGTTTCGGGAACCAGTCCGGTATCCCGCAGCAGCTCATATAGCTTCATTGTGTTTTCATCCTTTCCGGTTTCGGGCGGGCCGCTATCGGACCGCCGTGGAATCATTGGTGTCACTGTACAGGAAGGATACCTTGATGACCGTACCCTTCGATACCTTGGTGCCCTCCGCTACGCTCTGGCTGCTGGCCACCGCCGTACCGCCGGCGCCCACCACCAGTCCCTGTAACTGCACGTTCAGCCCTACGGAGGCCGCCAATGTATTGACCTCCGTGACAGAGCGCCCCGCAAAGTTGGGCACCGTCACCTGTGCATCGCCGCCCTCTTCGGTATACAGCAGCACCGTGCCGCCGGCAGGGATCGCCTGCCCCGCCTCCGGCACCTGCCGTACCACCGTCTCACCGCTGCCGATGACGGTGGCCTTCAGGTTCACATTACGTATCTTGGTCTGGGCCGCCACCACCGTCTGTCCCACCGTACCGGGGGTGGTGCGGCTGAGATTGGCCAGCTCCTCCGTGGTATAGGACGGCTCCACATTGAGGTACGGCAGGATCGCGTCCAGAATCTTCTGCGCCACGGGCGCGGCGATCGTGCCGCCGAACCGGTTGGCACAATGGGGTTCGTCCAGCAGCACCAGCACCGCCACCTGCGGATCGTCCGCCGGAGCAAACCCGCCGAAGGAAGCCACCACCTGATTGCCCTCCATATCCCGCTTTTCCGAGGTGCCGGTCTTGCCCGCCACCCGATAGCCGGCCACATACGCATTCTTGGAGCCGCCGCCGTTGACCGCATCCGCCAGCATCTGGCTGATACGCTTGGAGGTGTCGGCGGAGATGATCTGCCGCTTGACGGTGGGCTGGGTGGTGGACAGCACATTGCCGTCGCCATCCAGCACCTGACTGACCACATAGGGGGTCATGAGCCGCCCGCCGTTGGCGACGGCGGAAAAGGCGGTGATCATCTGAATAGGAGTGATCTTAAAGGTCTGGCCGAAAGACGAGGTGGCCAGCGACGCCGCCTGCTGCGCCAGCGTATCGGCGGTGTGGAACAGCCCGGCGTTGGTTGCCTCGCCGCTCATGTCGATGCCGGTACGCTCGGTGAAGCCGAATCCGCTAAAATACTTGAAATATGTGTCCGCGCCGATGCGCATACCCAGCTGCATAAAATACGGGTTGCAGGAATTGGAGATGGCCCCCGGCAGATTCAGGGTGCCATGGCCGCCATGCTTGTGGCAGCGGATCGTCCAGCCGCCCACCTTATAATAGCCGGGGCAGTTGAAGGTGGTGCTCTCCGTCGCCAGATTCTCCTCCAGCCCCATGGCGGCGGTGAACACCTTGAATACCGAGCCGGGCTCATAGGTCTCGGTGATCGCCTTGTTCTTCCATTGCAGCTGCCGGGCTGCCGACACCGCGCTGTCCTGCTCATCCCCGGACAGCAGCGCGATCTGCTCTTTTTTGGTAGGGTCGGCGATGGCAAATGGCTCGTTGGGGTCATAGTCCCCCTTGGTCGCCATGGCCAGGATCCCGCCGGTATTCACATCCTGCACGATGGCCACACCCCGGTTGGTGCACCCGGCCGTCTGCACCGCCTCCGCCAGAAACTTTTCCGCATACATCTGCACGGTGTTGTTGATGGTCAGCACCAAACTGCCGCCGGTCTGGGCGTCCACCACCTTGGTATACTCCATGGTGGTGGGCATTTCATCCCCCAGTCCGTTCTGGGCGCTGACGATACGCCCCGGGATCCCCGCCAGCACCGATTCGTATTTGTATTCCAGCCCCTCCAGACCCACGTTATCCGTGCCGGTGAACCCCAGCACCGAGGAGGCCAGCGTTCCCTGGGGGTAGTAGCGCTTATAGTCCTTGATGATATAAAACGCCTGCGACAGACTATTTTTCGTCACCCACTCGGAAAAGGCGGTCTTATCGGTATATTCTACCTTGGATTTGATCACTTCATACTGAGAATTGGTTTTTCCGGTCTGCTTATAGACCTTTTCCCGATCCAGCCCAAACAGCTGGCTCAGCCCGTCCGCTACGAAACCGCGCACCGTTTCCAGCGCCTGCTCGTCGGTGAGGTCGGCATTCGGATCGACGCCCTCCAGCTTTTTCCACTTGACCGCCGACAGGTCCTTCGGAGACATGATGATTTTCCACACATCCGCCGATTCCGCCAGCGGCTCCATATTGGCGTCATAGATCGTTCCCCGCCGCGCCGTCACCACCGTATCGCTGAGCTGCTGGGACACCGCCCGTTTCAGCCAATCGTCGGACTGGGCGATCTGCAGCCATCCCAGCCGTACCACCACCGCCGAGGAAAGCAGCCCGACGGTGACAATGGCCGCGATCAGCGCCCGCAGCCGCATCTGTTTTGTGGGCGTGCGGGTGGTCACGGTCGGAGTTTCCGGTTTTTTCGCCATGTTGCGCCGTCCTTTCCTCCCATGCGGGGGCATACACGCCGATGGGACAAACTTCGCCGAAAAACAAACAATCGAGAGTTAAGCCGGACACGCCTCAACTCCCGATGAAAGCGCCCCGCCGGGAGACCGCTCTCCACGGGGGCGCGGGCTCCGCAGGACACACCTGCTCACTTCTTTATAGGTATTGCCGTGGGGTGCGGAATATGCCCCCATCCGGAGGGCAGGCTCACCGAAACAAACCGGCGATCGACTCCCAGACCCGCTGCAGCCAGGGGAGCGCATCCTTCGTCACCGTCACCTGGTCGCCGTCGGCGGTGGCGATATAGTAGATCTGACTGCTTTCCACCGGCGCCATGCCGTTTTCCAGCGCATACTGATCCACCTGCTCCGCAGAGGTTTTCGCCGCCAGCTCCGCCTCCAGACGCACCCGCTCGCTTTGCAGCACGTTGAGCTGTGCCTGGCTGTCGGCCAGGGTCTTGTTCATCTCGGTCAGGCGCACCCGCCCGGTGATGAAATACCCGATCACCGCCATCAGCACCACGCCCAGCAGCAGATAAAATACGGTGGTCATCACCGACTGCCGGTGGGAACGCCGCTGCTTATCCTTAACCGCTTTCGTATCGTCCTTCAGCGCCCGTAATTGCGGCTCCCGCGGGCGGAACAGATCCAGATTGTAGGCTTCATTGGTGACAGCCATAGGGTATTTCTCCTTTCATCGCAATTCCGTTGGCGGCGAAAAATTCGTCGCCGCCTGTTATCGTATCGTCAATCCCGGTAGCGGTCGTGGCATTTCTCCACACACCGCAGCTTGGCGCTGCGGCTGCGGGGGTTGTCCGCCAGCTCCTCCGGGGTGGCGGTGGCGGGCTTTTTCAACACCGCCCGGGCCGCCGGAGTACGGCCGCATACGCACACCGGGAATTCCCGGGGGCAGATGCAGCCCTGCCGCCACTGAGCGAACCGCTCCTTGACCATGGCATCCTCCAGAGAATGGAAGGTGATGACGGCCAGCCGTCCGCCGGGGCTTAAACAGTCGAAGGCGGTATCCAGCGCCGCCGACAGACAATCCAGCTCGCCGTTGACGGCGATGCGCAGCGCCTGAAACACCCGCCGGGCAGGATGTCCGTCCCGCCGGGCCGCCGCCGGCACCGATTGGCTCACCAGCTCCGCCAGCTGCAGGGTGGTGGCAATCGGCTGCCTGTCCCGCTGCCGGACGATATTGCGGGAGATGGGACGGGCGAATTTCTCCTCCCCATAGCGGCGGAAGATATCGGTCAGCTGCTGCTCCGACAGGGTCGCCACCAGATCGGCGGCTGTGACACCGCTCTGGCTCATGCGCATATCCAGCGGCGCATCGTAATGATACGAGAACCCCCGCTCCGGCGCATCCAGCTGATGGGAGGATACGCCGATATCCAGCAGAATTCCGTCCACCGCTGGAATCTCCAGCTGCCGCAGCACCTCGTCCATATGAGTGAAATTCGACTGCACCACCGTAGCGGGCAGTCCGGCCAGCCGTTCTCCGGCCGCCCGGATGGCATCCGGGTCCTGATCCAGTGCGATCAGCCGTCCGCCCTCCAGGCGAGAAGCGATGGCAAAGGCATGTCCCCCGCCCCCGGCCGTGCCGTCCAGATACACCCCGTCAGGGCGGATTTGCAAGGCATCCAACGTTTGCTCCAGCAGCACGGGGCGGTGGTAGCCGCTATCGGCATGGGGCTGCCGGGCTTTCTTCTCAGAATCCATATTGTATAAAGGCTTCTTCCGTTTTTTCATCGGTCATGTCGGCCATGGCCTGCTCATAGACCTCCGGATTCCAGATCTCCGCTCGCCGACCGGCGCCGATGATGAGCGCCGGCTTTTCCAGCCGGGCGTGCGCCAGCAGCGATTTGCTCAGCAGGATCCGCCCCTGGGAATCCAGCGTCACATCCTCCGCCGACTGGGCCACCTTGCGCAACAGTTTGCGGGTCTCCGCCATAGGGGCGGACGTCAGCTTTTCCAGCAGACTGTCCCATTCCTCGGTGGAATACAGACTCACGCAGGGATCCAGCACCGTAGCGGCGATAAAGCTGCTGCCCAGCTTTTCCCGCAGCTTGACGGGAATGAAGATCCGTCCCTTGGCATCAATATTGTATTCAAACCGTCCGTACAGCATCATTCCCGCCCCCCTTTCACCGGTTTTTCGACAAAAATCCACCGCCGTTCACCGGCGCTGTGGAAAACTCTGTGGAAAAAGTTGAAAATCTCCACATTTCCCCACAAATGTGGGTGAAGTCACCACGTAAGCCAATTATATACAATCACAGCGCAAAATGCAAGGACTATTTTTCATCTTTTTCATTTTTGGAGAGAATTTCCAACAGAAACCCCAAACGAAAGCGCGAAAAAGGACGGCAAAAAGCGCAGGAAACGGCACAGCCCTCGATGGGCCGTGCCGCTTCCTGCGCTTGATATAAATACTCTGAGGAGGTCAGACAGACAGTAACCGTCAGAAAGACAGCCTCTCCGGATACGGAGCGCTTTTCGGCTTTGTCCTATTTATTCCCGCGCGCCCAGCTCCCGGGCGCAATTTCCGCAGACATTCTTCCCTTTATAAGAGACGATATCCCGCGCGTTACCGCAGAAAATACACGCCGGCAGATATTTGCGCAGCACAATGGTATTATCCTCTACAAAAATCTCCAGAGAATCGTTATCGTCGATCCCCAGGGTACGGCGCAGCTCGATGGGCAGCACAAATCTCCCCATGCTGTCTATGCGGCGTACGATTCCAGTCGATGTCATATGACTCATCCTTGTATTATAGAGTAGTA
>DJEF01000026.1 GCA_002431285.1 Ruminococcaceae bacterium UBA5905
ACCGAATGCCCGTTGCAGACACCCGCACCGCGGACGGCATCCGTATGGGGGCGGAGGTCACCGCACATACCGTGCACTAACGTACCGTCTACTGTAAAACGATATAATACAATATAACGTAATTAAAGCGGCGTACAGCTCCCAAAATCGGCGCGCCCGCTCCCCGCTCCCGCACTCCCCCGCCATCTCCCTGTTATGCACACGCCAAAGATCCCCTCCGTACTCCCGGCGCGCCATCGAACACCTAACATCTTCCATCTACCAACTATTTGACAAATCCAAGCGGGCGGAGTACAATGGGAGCGTGCATTGAACCTGCAATATCCGGTTTTTAATCGCCGATGAGGAGGAAACCCTATGACATCCACCGTGACAACCACTGCGGTCACCGTGCGGGAAGTGACCACCAAAAAGGAGCTGCGCCGGTTTGTGGACTACCCCAATCAGCTGTACCGGGATGTGCCGCAATTCGTGCCCGCTTTCTATGGGGACGATTTAGCCGACTGGGATCCGGAGAAAAACCCCGCCTTCGGCTATTGCGAGGCCAGATGCTGGCTGGCCTATCGGGACGGGGAGATCGTCGGGCGCATCGGCGCCATCCTCAGCCACAAAGCCAACGAAAAATGGCACACCAACCGGATGCGGTTCTCTCAGGTGGACTTCATCGACGATCCGGCGGTGTCCTCCGCCCTGTTTGCTGCCGTGGAAAGCTGGGCGGCCGAAAAGGGCTGCGACCAGATTCACGGTCCTCTGGGTTTCTGCGATATGGACCGGGAGGGTATGCTGGTGGAGGGCTTTGACCGCCGCAGTATGTTCATCACCTATTATAATCATCCCTACTATAACAACCATTTGGAGCGGCTGGGCTACCGCAAGGACACCGATTGGGTGGAATTTTATATTAAAGCGCCCACTCCGGACAGTCCTCAGGGCATCAAGCTGCACCGCATCGCCGAACACGTGCTGCGCAGCCGCAAGCTCCACGTGGCCAACGTCCAGCACCAGTGGCAGTATCCCCCGCTGGTGGAACAGGTGTTTCGTCTGGTGAACGAGGCGTATGCGCCCCTCTATGGCGTGGTAGAACTGAACGAGCGGCAGGTGAAAAAGTACAAGACCAAGTTTGCCCCGCTCATCAACCCCCATCTGGCGTGTTTTGTGATGGATGAGCAGGAGCGGATGGTGGCGTTCGGTCTCAGCGCCCCCTCCATGGCGGCCGCAATGCAAAAGAGCCGGGGACGGCTGTTCCCCACCGGCTGGGTGCGGGTGCTGCACGACCTGCGGAAGAACGACACAGCCGATATGCTGCTTATCGCCGTGAAACCGGAGCTGCAGGGCGCCGGCGTTAACGCCATCATCCTCGACCACTTAATTCAGGGGGCAGCGAAAATGGGCATCCGCTATGCGGAGACCGGCCCTCAGCTGGAGACCAACAGCAAGATCCTCGCCCAGTGGAAGATGTTTGATAAGGAGCAGCACAAGCGCCGCCGCTGCTATATTAAGGATATATAATATATATAAGGAACCGCGCGCCACCCGGAAACCCGGGCGGCGCGCGGTTGTTTTATCGGTTACCGTGAGGCGTCTCATTTTTCCCGCATGAGGAATGTGCCGAAGAAGATCGCCGCCTGCACCAGAATGATGGTGGGACCGGTGGCGACGCCGTTATAATAGGACAGCAGCAGCCCCAGCACCCCGGCGAATAGCCCGAAAATCAGCGCCAGCAGATGATAGCTGCGCATACTGCGCGCCACATGGCGGGACGCCGCAGCCGGAAGGATGAGCATGGCGTTGATGAGCAGCAGCCCCACCCAGCGGATCGCCAGCATCACCACCACGGCGATCAGCACCACAAACAGGTTATCCAGCAGCCCCACCCGCAGCCCCTTGCTGCGGGCGACCGCCGGGCTGATGCTGACCGCGTGAAAGCCGTTGAAACACAGGCACCACACCACCGCCGTCACCGCCAGCACCACCCCCAGCAGCCACAGCTCCTGCCAGGTGATGCTCAACACATCCCCGATGAGCAGACTCTGATAGTTGGCGAAGTTGCCGCCCCGGGACAGCAGCACCAGCCCCAGCGCCACCCCCACCGAGGAGAACACCCCGATGACCGTATCGGTGGACGCCAGTCGGGAATGGCGGATACGGTTCATCAGCAGCGCAAACACCACCGCAAACGCCACCATAATCCATTCATATCGGCTGACCCCCGCCACCACGCCGATGGCGACCCCCGTCAGCGCCGAATGCCCCAGCGCATCGGAGAAAAAGGACATACCGTTATTCACCACCAGCGTGCCGAGGATGGACAGCAGCGGCACCAGCAGCAGGATCGCCCCCAATGCCATACGCATAAAATCGTATTGCCAAAAGCTGAAAATTCCGCTCATCACCGCTCACCTCCTCCGGGGAATGCCTCCTGAAACGCCGAGGAGGCGAACACCTCCGCCGGGCTGCCGGACGCCAGCACCCGTCCCCCCAGCAGCACCACCCGGTCGGCGTGGTGCCGCACAAATTCCAGATCGTGGGAAATCAGCAGGATCACCATATCGTCCCGCCGCAGCTGCTCCAGCAGCGCATAAAACCGCTCCAGCCCCGCCGCGTCCACGCCGGACACCGGCTCATCCAGCACCAGCATATCCGGATGCGGGCGGGTGGCGATCGCCAGCAGCACCCGCTGCAGCTCCCCGCCGGACAGCCGCCCCACCGGCTTATCCAGCAGCCCCTCCGCCTCGAACCGGGCGAAATGATGGGCGATTTCCTCTCGCAGCTTTTTCGGCACCGGCAGAAACGCCGGATACCGGCTGGGGAAGGTCACCGCCATATCCAGCACCGTGGCCGGGGAGCCGGGGTCTACGTTAAGACTTTGGGGCACATAGCCGATGCGGGGCTTTTTCTCCGCCGGAATCCCATCATGGCCGGTGAAAATCACCTCGCCCGTATGGGGCAGCTCCCCCAGCACCGCCTTAAACAGGGTGCTTTTGCCGGCGCCGTTACGCCCGATGACCGCCGTGATCTCCCCGCAATGGGCGTGGAGGCTCACATCCTCCACCAGCGTATGCCCGCCCGCCCGGACGGTGATGTGATTGATTTTCAAGCAATGCAGTCCGCACCCGCTCATAAACCGTTCTCCCTTGTATTATAGAGTAGT
>DJEF01000051.1:0-1185 GCA_002431285.1 Ruminococcaceae bacterium UBA5905
TTTCCTGAATGAGCGCGCAGACTTGCCCGGTCTGTCACGCGGCTCATCGAGCTTCTATTTATGGTTCTTAAGGTCTGCGATCAGTTGCTGTATGTGCGCCGTTTCCGCCGCGTTCAATCCGGAGGCATCCAGACGGACGCAGTCCTCCCGCCCCAGCAGATAATCCGTCGAGACGCCGAACAGATCCGCCAGTTTCACCAGCATTTCCACCGACGGCAAAATGTTGTCATTCTCCCAGTTGGACACGCTCTGCTTTGTCACGGACAATTGCACCGCCAGCTGCACCTGATTTAAGCCGTGGGACAAACGCTGTTCCCGTATACGCTCATGCAACATAAATGCATCCCCTGCCAATCTAATATTACGATACAATCGTAATATTTTACTTGACAAACATAAAATACTATTGTATTTTTATTTTGGACTTCAAAACAACGAGGAGCGATGAACCGATGAATATGGATGAATGCACCAGCCGATGGTATTCCGCTTACAGCAGTATTCTGCGGCTTTTTGGGCGTATCCCCCGCAAGATCGAGGACACGCCCGGTGTATGGATCACCCCCGGAAAGCCGAAAAAATGCCACGGATACCACCCCGAACTGGACGGGCGCTCCGAGTATGAAGTCTGTTGTGACGCGTGCGATTATTACTTGCTGTGTTTTCCCAACTGGTGGAAAGTGCTGTACCCCGGCTGCAGCAAACGCCGGGTCAAGCGGGAGCACCCGCGGCTATTCCGATAAACGGTCAACTGACCGCTACCGAACCGCAAAAAATCCCGCCGCAGCCGCGACGGGATTTTTCGTTTATTCGCCGTTTTATTTCAGTTCCACCACCGTGACACCGGTTTCGCCCTCGCCATATGCGCCCAGACGAAATCCTTTCACCTGCCGGTGCCCCTTCAGATGCTGCTGCACCGCCGCGCGCAGGGCGCCGGTTCCCTTGCCGTGGATGATGGTGACCCGCTCCAAACCGCACAGCACTGCATTATCCAGAAAGCGGTCCACCTCCAGCAGCGCTTCCTCCACCGTCATGCCCCGCAAATCCAGATCGGTGGCCGCCGACCGTTCCATGCGGGATTCCAACCCGGTTGAGCGGGGGGCGGCGGGACGCACGGTACGTCCTTTCTTCTCCGCCCGGCGGGATTCGTACAGCCGCAGGTTGGAAAGGGGCGTGCGGGTGCGG
>DJEF01000051.1:1230-5199 GCA_002431285.1 Ruminococcaceae bacterium UBA5905
TGCACCTCCACCATGCCGTTTTTGTCCGGCTCCTTCAGCACCGTCGCCTGCAAGCCCATATCGGCCAGCTGCACCCGGTCGCCTGTGTGAACCTCCCGCAGCGGCTCATGACTCGATTGCTCCCGGCTCTCCACCGGATCGGCCGTCTCCTCCATCTTCCGCAGGCGGGAGCGCAGCTGGCTGCGCGCCTGTCGGGTCTTATCGGCAAAATCCGCCGCATCCTTTTCCCGCCGCAGCTGCTCCATCTCCGCCATGAGACTTTCCGCCTGCGCCCGGGCTTTTTCCACGATGCGCTGCGCCTGCTGGCGGCCCTCTTCCATGGCCTGCTGCCGCCGGGCATCCACATCCCGCAGTTTTTCCTCCGCGGCCTGGGCCGCACGGTTCGCCCGGACACGGGCATCCTCCGCATGGCGCAGCTGCTCCTCCAGCTCCTGCCGCCGGGTATCCAGTCGGGTCACGACCTCCTCCAGCCGCTGATCGTCCCCGGACACCAGCGTGCGGGCGTGCTCCACCAGCGCCGGATCCATCCCCAGCCGCTCGGTGATGGCGAAAGCATTGGAGCGTCCCGGCACCCCCACCAGCAGCCGGTATGTCGGGCGCAGAGAGGCCACGTCGAACTCACAGCTGGCATTCTCCACCCCCGGAGTGTGAATGGCGTAGGCTTTCAATTCCGCATAATGAGTCGTCGCGCCGATCCGCGCCCCCAGCTGCCGCAGCCGCTCCAGGATCGCCACCGCCAGCGCCGCGCCCTCCACCGGATCGGTGCCGGCTCCCAGCTCATCCAGCAGCACGAGACTGCGGTCGCCCGCCTCTCCCAATATCCGAATCACATTGGTCATATGTGCCGAAAAGGTGGAGAGAGACTGCTCGATGGACTGCTCATCGCCGATATCCACCAGCACCCGCGGGGGCACGGAGATCCGGCTGCCGTCGCTCACCGGCGGCAGCAGACCGCACATGGTCATCAGCGTCAGCAGCCCCAGCGTTTTCAGCGTCACCGTCTTGCCGCCGGTATTGGGGCCGGTGATCACCAGCGTATCAAAGTCTCCGCCCAGTTCCACATCCACCGGCACCACCTTCTGAGGGTCGATGAGGGGATGCCGGGCGCGATGCAGCACCGTGTGGCCGTCCGCCGCCAGCGCCGGCTTCACCGCTTTCATCCGATAGGCCAGCCGCGCCTTGGCAAAGATCACATTCAGTTCCACCGCAATGTCATAGTCCGCGATGATCGCCGTAGCGAAAGTGCCTGCCTCGGCGGACAGCTCCGTCAAAATACGCTCGATCTCCGCCTCCTCCTTGGAAGTCAGCACCCGCAGCTCGTTATTGGCCTCCACAACGCCCATCGGCTCAATAAACACCGTAGCGCCCGATGCGGAGCTGTCGTGCACCAGCCCGGCCACCTCGCTCCGGTGCTCCGTCTTGACCGGCACCACAAACCGGCCGCCCCGAATGGTGACGATCGGCTCCTGCAGCGCCTTCTGATAGGCGGGGGAGCGGATGAGCTTATCCAGCTGCTCCCGCACCCGGGCGGAGGCCGCTTTCATCTTGCGGCGGATATCCCGCAGCGCCGGGGATGCCGTGTCGGCGATCTCCTCCTCACTGATCACAACAGCGGAGATCTTCTCCTCCAGATACTTATTGGGCACCAGCACGGAAAAGCGATCGTCGAGAACAGTGGACACCCCCTCACAGTGGGCGCGCCATTCTTTCAGCGAACGGATCACCCGCAGAGTCTCCGCGATCCGCAAAAACTCCGCCAGCGACAGGCACGCCCCCGCCTCCGCCCGGCGCAGGGCGTTGGTGACGTTGGTCATCTGCCCGAAGGACGGACTGCCGAAGCCCGCCATCAGCCGACAGGCATCGTCCGTCTCGTCCACCAGCCGCTGCACCAGCGGCAGCGACGTTTCCGGGCGCAGCTGCCGCGCCAGATGCGCCGCATCCTCGCAGCCGGTCTCTCCCGCCAGCACATCCAGTATCTTATCCAATTCCAATGCACGAAAATCCCGTTGCATAGTTCTTCTCTCCTGTTATGTAACCGCATGATAAAACTCCAGCGTCGGGTAACGCCGGGGGGTCTGCGCCAGCAAAAACCGCTCGGTCAGCACCGCCAGCCGCTTCAGTTCCTCCGGGGGCAGCGAAAAAGCAAAGCACCGCTCGAATTCCCCGTACAGCACATGGCGCAGCGCCGCCAGCATCCCCGGACTCACCGGCAACGCGTCGCCCGGGCGGGCGCACGCCCCGCAAAAGAGCGTCCCCTCCAGCGGGGAAAACCACAGCTCTCCCGTTTCCCGTCCGCAGCGACAGCAGCCGGACAGATCCGGCGCGTACCCCTCCAGACACAGCAGCCGCCCCTCCACCACCGCTTTCACCAGCAGCGGCTGGCGGCTGCCCTGCGCCAGATAATGCAACCCGTTGAGCAGCAGCCGCAAATGCTCCTCGGCGGGCGCGTCCGTGGGGGTCATGTGCAGCGCCAGCTCGCAGAAATACTGGGCCAGCGCCAGCTTCTCCACATCCTGCCGCAGCGGGAAGAACACCTCCAGCGGGCGGGCATCCTCCACGATGTACTTATCCCGTCCGGGGATGAGATGCAGCCGGGCATAGCACAGCGGCTGCGTGCCCGCGCCCAGCCGGCTGTGCAGCTTTTTAGCCCCCCGGGCGGAGGCGCGCAGCAGCCCCGCATCCCGGGTCAGAATGGCCACAAACCGGTCATTCTCCGCGATACTGGGATATTCCCGCAGGATCAGTCCCTCGGTGATCCGGTGCTGCTTCGTTTCGCTGGCCAAAGGTCTGTTCCCCCTTCACTTGGGCGACCGTATCCGGAGCGATCACGCCCCGATACCGCAGATAATCCGTCACCCGTCCGGTGTGGGCAAAGCGCCGCCACAGCCGCTCGTTCTCATCCATGCCGCCGTCACTCCTCTCGCCGATAGTATATCCGACGAAAGCACCGGCCGCGCTGGCAATTATCGGTCTGCAAATATTGCCAATCAGTCCAGCTTATATCCGAGTCCGGTCAAAAAGCCCTGCCGATTGCGCCAATCCTCCTTGACCTTGACCCAGCACTGGAGATTGACCCGGGTATCAAACAGCCGCTCCAGATCCTGCCGGGCCAGTGTAGCGATCTCTTTGAGCATGGCGCCCTTTTTGCCGATCACCATACCCTTATGGCTGTCCCGCTCGCAGTAGATGTAGGCGTCGATGTCCAATATCGGCCCTTTATCGGTCTGCCGTTCCCCCATGCGCTCAATGGCGACGGCGATGCCGTGGGGAATCTCCTGCCGCAGCAGCAACAACATTTTTTCCCGGATGACCTCTGCCGCCACCGCCTGTTCCGTCTGGTCGCTGGCGGCATCGTCCGGGAAGAAATGGGGGCTGTCGAAGGCAAAGCCCTTCAGCACCGTCAGCAACTCCTCCAGCCCGTCGCCGGTCAGCGCCGACACCGGCAGAATGGCATCAAAAGATGCCCGCTCCTTCCAGGCGGCGATGATCTCCAGCAGACGGGTTTTATCCTCCAGCGTGTCAATTTTATTGATCACGAGGATTTTTGGAAGCTTCTGCTGCTCCAGCTGCTGCACCAGCGCCAGCTCCTCCTCCCGGGCGTTTGGGCGCGGCTCCGTCACCAGCATCCCCACATCCACGCCGGACACCGCCTCGCCGATGGAACGCACCATAAAGTCTCCCAGCCGGGTGCGGGGCTTATGATTGCCGGGGGTGTCCAGGAACACCAGCTGCGTCTCCTGCCGGGTCACGATCCCCATGATGCGGGTGCGGGTGGTCTGGGGCTTGTCCGACACGATGGCCACCTTTTTCCCCACCAGCGCGTTGAGCAGCGAGGATTTTCCCACATTCGGGCGTCCCACGATCGCCACAAAAGCCGATTTTGTATCCATACAGTCTCCTTGTTGTCTCCCTTTCCGAAAAGAACGGGCTGTCACACACGGCGACAGCCCCGCTCCGATCAATCATCCG
>DJEF01000046.1:0-1544 GCA_002431285.1 Ruminococcaceae bacterium UBA5905
TTCGCCAAGTGCCTGCAAAAGCGGTTCGGCATCATCGAGGGCGTGACGGATAAGAATTATATTACCAACAGCTACCATGTCCACGTGACCGAGCCCATCGACGCTTTCGATAAGCTGGCGTTGGAATCGGAATTTCAGGCGCTGTCTCCCGGTGGAGCCATCAGCTATGTGGAAGTGCCGAATATGCAGCAGAATCTGGATGCGGTCATGGCGGTGATGCAGTTCATCTATGACCACATCATGTATGCGGAGCTGAATACCAAGAGCGACTATTGTCAGGTGTGCGGCTACGACGGCGAGATCCAGATTGTGGAGCAGGACGGCAAGCTGGTGTGGCAGTGCCCCCATTGCGGCAACACCGATCAGTCGAAGATGAATGTGGCGCGCCGCACCTGCGGGTATATCGGCACCCAGTTCTGGAACCAGGGACGCACCCAGGAGATCAAGGAGCGGGTACTGCATCTGTAAGGAAAATTTGGCGATTTTGCCCTTTGCAATTTGCCGACGGATGTGTTATACTGAACATATTGACGGGTGGCTTGACAGTAGCACGGTCAGGCCACCCGCACTTTTATCGAGGGACAGGAAGGGGAGATACACCTATGAGCAGCACCTATGAAAACGGGCAATACGTCGTATACGGAAAGATAGGCGTCTGCCGGGTGGTGGACTGCCGGCCGATGAATTTCGGTGGGGCCGGGGGCGGGAAATACTTCTTTCTGGCGCCCCAGAGCGACCCGAAGTCGCTGGTGTATGTCCCCTGCGATAATGCCGCTCTGATGGCGCGGATGCGGCCGCTGCTGCAAAAGCAGGAGATCGACGCTCTGTTGGAGGGTGTGACGGACGATCCGGTGGCTTGGATCGAGGAGCGCAACGAGCGCGGCTCCGCTTATCGCCGCATCATGGCCGAGGGGGATCAGCGGCAGATCGTGCGGCTGATCCGCTGCCTGAATCAGAAAAAGCAGGAGCGCATCGAAAACGGAAAAAAGCTGGCCAATTCCGATGAGACGCTGTTGCAGGAATGCATCCGGCTGGTCAATGAGGAGTTTTCGCTGGCGCTGGATATCCCCCGCGCGCAGGTGGGCGAGTACATACGGCAACGACTGTGAGATAGGAGCGGGGGACGGGCTTGTGAGCGAGTCGCAACAGGAGCGGTGCTGTTTCACCGGGTATCGCCCCTATCGGTTTCGGTTCACGCCGGAGGGGCTGCGGCCGGAGCAGGTGCAGCAGGCGCTGGCGGCGCAGATCGGGCGGCTGTATGCCGAGGGGTGCCGCCGATTTATTACGGGAATGTGCGTCGGCGTGGATCTGTGGGCGGCTCAGGCGGTGCTGCGGCTGCGGCAGGAGCACCCGGAGGTGCGGCTGTCGGCGGTGATCCCCTTTGAGGGGCAGGAGGCACGCTGGACGCTGGCGCAGCAGCAGGAATACCGCCGGGTGCGGGATGGCTGCACCGAGGAAACGGTGCTGTATTCCTCGCGGGAGGCGGCCGCCGATGCGGCGGCCTGTTACCGGGGGCGTAATCGCTATATGGTGGAGCAGGCGGG
>DJEF01000046.1:1602-2183 GCA_002431285.1 Ruminococcaceae bacterium UBA5905
GGTGCTGGCGGTGTTTTCTCACGATACGGCAGACGTTCGCTCCGGCACGGCGGCCACGGTGCGGTATGCCCGCCAGCTGATGCGCCGGGTGGTGTATATTCATCCGCAGACCCTGGCTGTGACGGAGGAAACCGTACAGCAGCTGGGATTGCCGATTTTTTGACAGTTTTATGACAGCCTTTTGACAGGATGAGGAGCGGATACCATGGCATTGCCCGATTTTCCCATTCCGGGGATTCATTTTTTTATGAGCGATAATTCCTTTAGCGGTAGCCTGAAGGGCTTCAATTACTTTATTAAGCCGGTGTTTGTGAAGGATGGCGACGAGGGAACCTCTCATTTTGAGGTATGCACCTGGTACGGGATGCTGTGCCGGGCGCTGAGCGAGATGCAGGCGCAGGCGACGTTTCCGCTGGATACCGACGGCCTGGAGGCGGTCAAAGGATGGCTTGCGGAGCAGAATACGGCCTTTCGGGCAGAAAATGCGGAGAAATGAAAATTTCTTCTTGCATTTTCCGGCGATCTGTGGTATACTACCCACTGTTCCTGCGGGTATAATTCATCGGTAGAATGCGACCTTC
>DJEF01000046.1:2247-5940 GCA_002431285.1 Ruminococcaceae bacterium UBA5905
TTCGACTCCCATTACCCGCTCCAGAATCGGCAAGCGTCGCGAGACGCTTGCCGATTTTCCTTTTCCCGCTTTGTCGATTTATCTGCGCATGGAAGAAAATTGGTCGAAACGGCTGGGGCGCCATGGAAACCGTCCCGGACCGGAGAGCGCATGAAAGGAACTGTGGGTGACAGCGCAAAACCGGTGGGAATGCACAGCCGCAGCGCGGAATGGCTGAGGCCGGTGGTGCGAACGGTTGGGCGGCAGTCGATATGGGTTGCTTTTTGCCGGATCGGAATAGGGGGATTTACGGTGCAGAAGGTGCTGGATGACGCGTTGATCTATGAAATACTGGCGGTTGTGGAGGAAATCCCCTGCGGGTGCGTGGCGACCTATGGACAGATCGCCCGGCTGATCGGTCGGGATCAGAATGCCCGTCTTGTGGGGAAGGTGCTGAGCCGGGCGGAGTATTATGGGGCGTATCCCTGCCACCGGGTGGTGAATCACCAGGGAAGGACGGCGCCCGGCTGGCCGGAGCAGGCGCTGCTGTTGGCGGCGGAGGGTGTAACCTTCCGGGCAAACGGACTGGTGGATATGAAACGGCATCAATGGGATTGCTGATCGGGGCTGTTCTGCATCTACGGTATCGGGTGATGCGCTGACGGCGAGAGATATGTGAAACGGGACAGAGGCATTCATACCTCTGTCCCGTTCTGCTCATACGCATCTAAAAAGCTCACGCGGCGGTCGCCTTTATGATACCCTAAAATCGTCTCGAGATTGACGTTCTCGGCGCTGCGGAATATGTTCTGGTCGATCTGGCGGTTGACCTGCCGCAGCTGCGCCAGCAGCGCCTTGATCTCCGCCCGCTTGGATTCGCCCTGGGTGCCGTCGGTGACGGAGCAGGCGCAGCGGATGAAGTGCAGATCGTTGTACGCCGCCCAATTGAGGATCGCTTTTTCCCGTACCAGATAGAGGGGGCGGATCAGTTCCATACCGGGGAAGTTGGTGCTGTGGAGCTTGGGCATCATGGTGCGCATTTCGGCTCCGTAGAGCATACTCATGAGGACGGTTTCGATCACATCGTCGTAGTGGTGTCCCAGCGCGATCTTGTTGCAGCCCAGCTCCTGAGCGTATTTGTATAGATATCCCCGGCGCATCCGGGCACACAGGTAGCAGGGGGAACCGGTCTGCTGTTTCTCCACCACATGAAAGATCGGACTCTCATAGATATGGACAGGCAGGCACAGCAGCCGGGCGTTTTCTTCGATTTGGCGGCGGTTTTCCGAGCGATAGCCGGGATCCATCACCACGAATTCCAGTTCAAACGGCACCTCGCTGCCGTGGCGCTGCAGCTCCTGCAGGCATTTGGCCAGCAGCATGGAATCCTTGCCGCCGGAAATGCACACGGCGATGCGGTCGCCCGCCCCGATCATTTTATAGGTTTTCAGACCGCCGATAAATGGGTTCCAGATGGTTCTTCGGTAGGTGGTGATGATGCTGCGTTCGATGGCCGGACAGCGTTCCATAGGTTCAGACCCCCTTGCGCATTCTGCGCCCCACGATCCGGTATACGCTGCGCACCAGCGGCTGAAAATTGATGATCACCAGCAGCAGGAACAGGAGGATCTGCCAGACGATCCAGCCTTTGACCTCTCGCACCATGAGGATGCTCTGCACGGTGATCAATGCGGCGCTGGACAGGAACCGGGGCATATCCCATTGCAGCCGCACCCACCGGCGGGTGTGGAAGGAGCGCAGCGCGAATACCAGCGCGTAGCTGAGGGCGGTAGACAGCGCCGCTCCCTGCACGCCGTAGGCACGGATGAGGAAAAAGTTGCCGACGAGGTTGCCGATTGTGCCCACCATCGTTGTCCACAGGGTGCTGTGGCTCTGCTTTTCCACCGTGTAGATGGTGCCCAGATAGGATACCAGGCAGGATAGGGCGGTGGCGATCACCAGCGTGGGCATATACTGCCAGGAGGGGTAAAAGCTGTCTGCCACCAGAATTTTCGTGATCACCTTGGAGAACAGGATCAGCCCGGAGCCGCAGACGAACAGCAGGGAATGGTACATGGTGAAAATGCGGCTGAAAAACTTCTCTCGTTCCAGGGGACTCTTTTCCGTCAGGATGGACATCTGCCAGGCATCCATAAAGATTCCGCTGATGAGGATGAGCAGATTGGGAATTTTATAAGACACGGCGTAGAGTCCGTTGGCCTCTTCGCTGATCATCCAGGTGACCATGAATCGGTCGGACACATCCGTCACCCACCACAGCGCGGTGGTGGGGATGAGGGGGACGGAATACTTGAGCATCGCTTTGGTGACCCGTTTTTTATAGTAGTTCAGGTCGATATAGCGATAGAGTTTCGCCTTAAAGAACAGCAGTATGATGCAGGTGGCGTCCGACAGCACGATTGCCAGAATGTACCCGACCACGCCGATCTTCAGCACCGCCAGAAAGACGATATCCAGCACCAGCGTGATGGCGGTGCCGATGATGCTGCACACGGCGAACAGCCGCACCTTTTGCAGGGTCTTGACCTGATAGGCGAACAGATAGTGGATCATGGAGGTCAGCACGAACACGTAGATCCAGACGGTGTATCCCTCGAACTTTGGGATGTGTGCCATCAACGGATAGAACAGCAGAAACACCCCGAACCCCGTTAAATCCACAATCAGTCCGGTGGTCAGCACGCTGCGCCGGTCGGTCTCGCCGTCCATGCCGAACCGCAGCACGGCCGTATTCATGCCCAGCGACACCAGCGGGATCAGCAGATTGGCGGTCTGCACCAGCAGGTCCACGATGCCGTATTCGCCATTGGTCAGATAGCTGGTATAGAGGGGCATCAGCAGCACGGTCAGCACTTTGGAGCCGAAAGTGCCGATGCCCAGTATCAGCGTATTGGAGAATAGCTTTTTGTACCGGTTCTTCGCCAATGCTCAGCACTCCTTAGCGTCAGGATACGGGGGGTTACTCGGCGATATCGCCCACGTCATTGAGGATGATCGAGGGGCGGTAAGGGAAGGAATCGACGGTTTCCCGGGTGGATACGCCGGAAAGCACCAGCACCGTGTCGGCGCCGGATTCAATGCCGGCGATCACATCGGTGTCCATCCGGTCGCCGATGATGGCGATGTCGCTGGGACCGCAGCCCAGATGTTTGATGCCGCTGCGCATCATCAGCGGATTGGGCTTCCCCAGAAAATATGCCTGCTTGCCGGTGGACAGCTCAATGGGCGCCACCAGCGCCCGGCAGGCGGGCACCTGAATGTTCCCCTCGGTGGGGCCGGTCATGTCGGAGTTGGTGCCGATGAGCTTGGCGCCGTTCTCCACCAGACGCACTGCTTTGCACAGATTCTGATAGTTATAGTTCTGGGTCTCGCCCACCACCACATAGTCGGGGTTGACGTCGTTGAGGCTGATGCCCGCCTCATAGAGGGCGTTCGTCAGTCCTGCCTCGCCGATGCAGAAGGCCGAGCAGCCCGGCGCCTGCGCCTTGAGAAACTTGGCGGTGGCCAGCGCGCTGGTATAGAAATGGCTCTCCTCCACGTCCAGTCCCAGACGCAGCAGCTTTTGCCGCAGCTCCCGGGGGGTGCGCTCGCTGCTGTTGGTGAGGAACAGGTATTGCTTGTCCTTCTCCTGCAACCAGCGGAAAAACTCCTTTGCACAGGGCAGCAGATGGTTGCCGTGATAGATCACGCCGT
>DJEF01000046.1:5974-9548 GCA_002431285.1 Ruminococcaceae bacterium UBA5905
CCGTCCATATCGCAGATGAAGCCCTTTTTCTGACGGATGTCCTCGATGGTGATATACATATAGTGTGCTCCTCTCATAATGGCTGTATACGTGTATTCACAATTCCGCGCCCCAGTGGGAAAGCAGTGCGGGTATGGACCATTCCTGCGGCGTGAGCGGGGGCAGAGGTCTGTCGCCGCAAGCGGCGACGGCGACCCCATCATAGCAGAGCTCCTGCCAATAGCAGCCGGTGGCGGCATCGAAGCCGACGGGCGGCAGCGGCACCGTAAAGCTGCGCATGGGCAGCACCAGACCGAAGCCGGTGAATTTGAGATAGGCTTCTTTCATCGCCCACAGCCGGGCAAAGCGACCGTCCGGATCTTGCGCCAGCCATACCTGCTCGGCTGCGGTGAAGCACCGCGCAGCCACGCGGGGGCGGCTGCTGTCGATTTGCTGGGCATCTAAACCCACCGGGGAATCCGCCGTCAGCAAAAAGGCGTATCGGCCGCTGTGAGACAGGCTGAAATGGGCGCGTCCGTCCGGCAGGTATGGCTTGCCGTGGCTGCCGTGAGCGAGGATGGGCGGCTGTCCCGCTTGTCCGAAGCAGTGAGTCAGCAGCAGTCCGGCCGCCGCCGTTTGCGCCCGGGTCAGCGTGTCCTGCCGACGGGTGACGGCAACCCGGCGGGCGGCGTCCAGATGGGGGAGCGCCGACTGAATCGCTGCGTCCGCTGTCAGCGGGGTGCAATCCGCTACCCAAAGCGCCATGGGCTTTCGCCTCCATTCTTATCCATTATCATACCATATTTTTCCCGTCGCGTCAATGAAAAACCCTTGCGTTCCACGGGCGGGATATGGTATACTAAGCGGCGATAGACTATACATAGGAGAGACGGCTATGGACATTCAACAGGCACTTGTAGAGGAATTCCATCTGCGCCCGGCGCAGGTGGGCAGTGTGATGCAATTGCTGGACGACGGTAATACGATTCCGTTTATTGCCCGCTACCGCAAGGAGCAGACCGGTTCGTTGGACGACCAGGTGCTGCGGGAACTGGCGGAACGGCTGACATATCTGCGTAATCTGGACGAGACGCGGGAGAAGTATCGGGCGGTGATCGAGGAGCAGGGCGCTTTGACGGAGGAGCTGGCGGCGGCGCTGGATGGCGCGGCCACCATGACCGAGCTGGACGATCTCTACCGTCCCTATCGTCCGAAACGCCGCACCCGTGCGACGGTGGCTAAGGAGAAGGGCTTGCAGCCGCTGGCGGACGCTCTTTATGCGCAGGATCCCCACGGCGAGGACCCCGCCGTGCTGGCACAGGCGTATATCACCGAGGCGGTTCCCACCGTGGAGGAGGCGCTGGCAGGTGCCCGGGACATTGTGGCAGAGCGGATCGCCGACGATGCGGCGGTGCGTAAGCGTCTGCGGGTGGTGTGCTATGCCAATGGATATCTGACCTCCAAGGCGGCCGGGGAGGAGGACAGCGTCTATCGGAATTATTATGATTTCCGGGAGCCGCTGAGCAAGGTTCCGGGGCATCGGATTCTGGCCATCAACCGGGGCGAGCGGGAAGAGTTCCTGCGGGTGCACGTGGAATTCGACCCGGCGCACGCCATGCGGATCGTGTCCTCGGAGCATATACAGGCGGACTGCCCCGCCACGTCGCAGGTGCAGATGGCGGCGGAGGACGCGTATGACCGGCTGATTTTCCCGGCGCTGGAGCGGGAGATGCGCAACACCCTGACCGAAGCGGCCTCTACGGCGGCCATTCAGGTGTTTTCCACGAATCTGCGGCAGCTCCTGATGCAGCCGCCGGTCAAGGGGAAGGTGACGCTGGGACTGGATCCCGGCTACCAGCACGGCTGTAAGACGGCCGTGATCGACGCCACCGGCAAGGTGCTGGATACGGGAATCGTGTTCCCGGTGCCGCAGTTTAAGCGTATGGACGAGGCCAAGCGGGTGATCCGCGGCTTTATCCGTAAATACGGCGTAGAGGTTATCGCCATCGGCAACGGCACCGCCTCCCATGAGACCGAAGTGTTCGTAGCGGATCTTCTGCGGGAACTGGGCGACGGCAAGGTGGCGTATATGGTGGTCAGCGAGGCGGGCGCGTCGGTGTATTCTGCCTCCAAGCTGGCGGCACAGGAATTCCCGGATTATGACGTGAATCTGCGCTCGGCGGTGTCCATTGCCCGGCGGCTGCAAGACCCGCTGGCGGAGCTGGTGAAGATCGACCCCAAGGCCATCGGCGTGGGGCAGTATCAGCACGATTTGCCCCAGGCGCATCTCAATGAGGCGCTGAGCGGTGTGGTGGAATCCTGTGTGAACGCCGTGGGGGTGGATGTGAACACCGCCTCTGCGCCGCTCTTGGAGCAGGTGGCGGGTATCAACGGCACGGTGGCGAAGAATATTGTGGCCTATCGGGAAGAGAATGGCGAGTTCACCTCCAGGGCGGCGCTGAAAAAGGTGCCGAAGTTGGGGCCTAAGGCCTTTGAGCAGTGCGCCGGTTTTCTGCGGGTGCCGGAAAGCAAGAACCTGCTGGATCATACGGCGGTGCACCCGGAGAGCTATGAGGCGGCCAAGGCGCTGCTGGAATTATGCGGTGTGACCGCCGGGCGGATGGACGGCCTGCAAGAAAAGGTGGATGGCATCGGGTATGCCGCCTTGTCCGAAAAGCTGGGGGTGGGCGAACCCACTCTGCGGGATATCGTGGCGGAATTGCAGCATCCCGGCCGAGATCCGCGGGATGAGCTGCCGGCGCCGCTTCTGCGCACCGATGTGCTGGGCATTGAATCCCTCAAGGCGGGGATGGAGCTGACCGGCACGGTACGGAATGTGGTGGATTTCGGAGCGTTTGTGGATATCGGCGTACACGAGGACGGCCTGGTGCATATTTCGCAGATCACCAACCGCTACATCAAGCACCCCTCCGAGGTGCTGAAGGTGGGCGATGTGGTGACGGTGTGGGTGTTGTCGGTGGATGTGGCGAAAAAACGCATCGGTTTGACCATGAAACGCCCAAAAGATGCACAAAAATCTTGACAAATGTTTTTGGGGGGATTATTATAGGGAGTGGAGTTTTTCAACTCCCTATACTATGCCGCTGTGGTGGAATTGGCAGACGCGCGGGACTCAAAATCCCGTGGTAGCGATACCGTGTCGGTTCGACCCCGACCAGCGGCACCAAAGAAAAGACGGACATGATTCATCCATGTCCGTCTTTTCTTTGGTGCCGCTGGTCGGGGTCGAACCGACACGGTATCGCTACCACGGGATNNTTCAAGCCCGGTCAGCGGCACCAACAGAAAGCCGCTCCCGGCAGGGGGCGGTTTTCTGTTGGTAACGGAGATCGACGCGCGGAGCCGGTCTACTTTTGCGGGAGCAAAAGTTTAACGCAACAGCGGTAGGGGGAGAAACAGGAGTTGAATCCAGAACTGTTGCGGCGGTTCAATGCCCGGTCAGCGGCACCATAATTCCACCGTAATTTGATAGAATTATGGTGGACTTTTTATGTTTCCTATGTTATATTGAGCTTGAAGAATAGGCTTTTTGATCTAAAAATTCAAAAGGTGATAATATGTATTTTCACGCATC
>DJEF01000046.1:9638-9763 GCA_002431285.1 Ruminococcaceae bacterium UBA5905
CCGCTTATTTATTTTTCGGACAAAAGAGAAAATGTGCTCGTGTATTTAAGTAATGCTGTGGAAAAGGTATGCCAAGAAGGCCGTTTTACATTCGATGGCTTGTGGTATAAATGGGGTTCATACGG
>DJEF01000005.1:0-6249 GCA_002431285.1 Ruminococcaceae bacterium UBA5905
GGTTCAAAAAATTACAGCACCAGCCCGGTCAGCAGTGCCGCAGCCGCCGCTGCCAGCGCCACCACGATCAGCGGACAGCGGAAATACGCCAGCACCAGCGCCACCGCCGTGCCCACCGCCGCCGTGGTCATGTTGCCGGTGGAATAGAAGATCGCCGGCAGGGTCATTGCGCTCAGCACCGCATAGGGCAGATAGTAGAACAGACTGCGCAGAAACCGGGACCGAATCTGCCGCCGCATCAGAGTAAAGGGGATCGCCCGCACCAGATAGGTAACCCCCGCCATCACCGCGATATACAACACCAGGCTCATGCGTTCTCCTCCTCTCCCAGCGGGAACAGCAGCGCGCCCGCCACCGACGCCGCCAGGGCGCTGAGGATCACGGCAAAGCCACCGGACACCCCCGGCAGCAGATATTTGAACACGGCGCTGAACGCCGCCGCCAGCAGCACTACGCACAGCACCCGCTTATCCTTGCGCGCCACCGGCACAAAGATGGCGAGAAACATTCCGTACAGGACGATGCCCATAGCGTCGGTCACCACATCCGGCAGCAGCCGTCCCGCCAGCGCTCCCAGCGCCGTGCCCGCCGTCCAGCCGAGAAACGGGGTCAATATCAGCCCGTACATATACCGGGCGGTCAGGGGCTCCGGGCGGGATACCGCCACAGCGTAGATCTCATCCGTGATGCCATAGGACACCAGCAGCCGTCGGAACGTATTAAACGAGCTGTCCAGATTCTGGGACAGGGAAATGCCCATGAGCGCATACCGCAGATTGATCACCAGCTGGGTCAGCGCCATCTCCGCCAGCGCGCCTCCGGCAGCGATGATCTCGATACCCGCCGCCTGACCCGCCGAGGTCAGGTTCAGCGCCGAGATCGCCACCGCCGCCGCCGGGGACAGCCCCAGCCGCACCGCCGCGATACCAAATCCGAAGGATACCGACAGATATCCCAACATGATCGGAACACCATGTGCCATTCCCCGTACAAAGGGCGAGCGCATAACGGGTTTCTCCTTCCAATGTGACGTTCGATTCTCCTTCAATCCGCGGTAAAGCCGCAGCGTGCGAAGGGTCGATACCGATACTATACTCCCCGGCGCGAAAAAACGCAACCGTTTCCAGCAACTTTCGGCAAAAAACACGCAAATTCCACCGGCTTCGTCCGGGTTTTTATCGCATTGGGAAGAAACGGCCGCCTGCGAAAAAAATGCTTGCATTTCCCGGATATATATGGTATACTAAACGCAGTGAGTATGAAAGAGTAAAGGAGTGGGGCGACCCGCTCCTTTATCGTTGTATGCGGCCTGTGCCGCAGAAAGGCAGGGATCACTATGGCAAAAACTCCGACCGCCCCCGGCGGCGTGGTCGGCAAGGTCGTCGCGCTGGTGCAGCCCATCATCGGCGAGACCGATCTGATCCTGTGGGACGTGCGCTTTCTCAAAGAGGGTGCTTCCTGGATCCTGCGCATCGTCATCGACCGGGAGGATGCGCCGGTATCCATCAACGACTGTGTGGCGGTTTCCCGCCGACTCAGCCCCCTGCTGGATGAGGCCGACCCCATACCCCAATCCTACTGTCTGGAGGTCACCTCCCCCGGCGCCGACCGGGAGCTGACCCGCCCGGAGCACTTCACCTACTATGAGGGGCTGCCGGTCTGCGTCAAGCTCTATCGTCCCGACGAGACCGGGCAGCGGGAGATCGCCGGCATTCTGGATTCCCATGCCGACAAAATGCTCACCCTCGTCACCGAGGAGGGCGAAACCCGTACCTTTGATCGAAAAGACATTGCCGCCGTCCACGCCATCGACGATTTCGAGGACGAGGACGACGAGAGCGCACGATCCGACACATAATTCTGGAGGGTAACAACAATGACAAACAAGGACATGGTGGAATTTTTCGAAGCACTGAAAGGGCTTGCCAAGGAAAAGGGCATCGACCCCGAATACCTGATGGAGCGCATTCAGGCGGCCATCGTGGTGGCGGTGAAAAAGGACTACGGCGGGGAAGAAAACATCCACGTCGTAATGGATCCCGAAAAGAGCGAATTCTCCGTATCCATCCGCAAAGCGGTGGTGGACGAGGTGACCGATCCGGATCGGGAAATGACGCTGGAGCAGGCGCAGCGCTACGACAAGCGCGCCGCCGTCGGCAAGGACGTGGAGATCAAGCTGGACACCAAGGAGTTCGGCCGCATCGCCGCCCAATCGGCCAAGCACGTCATTCGTCAGGGCATCCGGGAGGCGGAAAAGAACCAGCAGGTGCTGGAATTCCAGCGGCGTAAGCAGGAGCTGGTCACGGTGCAGATCGTGCGGGTGGATCCCCGCTCCGGCGCCGCCACCGTGCAGGTGGGTAAGGGCGAAACCGTGCTGCCAAAGAACGAGCAGATGGAGACCGACGATATCCGGGAGGGCGCCCGCATCAAGGTCTATGTGGTGGACGTCAAGGAAACCGAAAAGGGCCTGCGGGCGCTGGTATCCCGCACCCATCCCGGTCTGGTGACCCGGATGTTCGAGAGCGAAGTACCCGAGATCTTCGACGGCGTGGTGGAGATCAAGGCCGTGGCCCGTGAGGCCGGCTCCCGCACCAAGATGGCGGTGCTGTCCCATGACGAAAACGTGGACGCCGTAGGCGCCTGCATCGGTCAGCGGGGCGTGCGCGTCGCCAACATCGTGGAAGAACTGGGCGGCGAGAAGATCGACATCGTGGAATACAGCGACGATCCCGCCGCTTTCATCGGCGCCGCGCTGGCGCCCGCCAAGGTGCTGAAGGTGGACATGGATCCCGACGGCAGCAAAGCCTGCAAGGTAACGGTGCCGGATTCCCAGCTGTCGCTGGCCATCGGCAACAAAGGACAGAATGCCCGGCTGGCCGCCAAGCTCACCGGCTGGAAAATCGACATTCGCCCCGAGAGCGGATTCTACGGCGAGGATGAGCCGGAGGAGACCGCCGAAACGGACAGCGACACCGCGGAAAACGCCGACGAGAACGAATAAGCCGTTTACCATAACCGACCGACGGGAGGAACCAGCACCGTGCGAGAGAAAAAAATCCCGCTGCGCAAATGCAGCGGCTGCGGCGAGATGAAGCCGAAAAAAGAGCTGATCCGAGTGGTACGCAGCCCCGAGGGGGAGATTGCTCTGGATCTGACCGGCCGCATGGCCGGACGGGGGGCGTATGTCTGTCCCTGCCTCGCCTGCCTCCAAGCCGCCCGCAAGGCGCATCGGCTGGAGCGCTCTTTCGGCTGTGCGATCCCGTCGGAGGTCTATGACCGGATGGAACAGGAGCTGATGCCGGATGGAACCTAAACTCGCCGGGCTGCTGGGCATTGCCCGCCGCGCCGGACACATACACATTGGCTTTGACGCCGTCAAGGCGCTTCTGCACGCCGGAAAGGCGCGGCTTGTTCTGCTGGCGGCAGACTGCTCTCCGAAAACGGAGAAGGAGCTGCGTTTCGCCGGACAGGACGGACGCTGTCCCATCCGGACGGTTGCCGCGGACAAGGCGGCGCTGGCCGCCGCCCTGGGTTTGGAAAAACCTGTTGCCGCCGTGGCGACCGATGACCACGGCTTTGCCGCTGCCATGCAGCGGGTCCTGCCCGACCCGCCGTGTGCCAGCACCGATACAAAGGAGGATGTTGCCCTATGATGATTAAATACCGTGTCAGCGATGTGGCCAAAGATTTCGGGGTCCCCACCAAGGAGATCATCGAACTGCTGGGAAAGTATGTCCAGCCCGCCAAAAAGAGCGCCACGGCGCTGGATGAGCATGAGCTGGATATTGTGTTCGAGTGCATGACCCAGAAGCACGCCACCGATAATCTGGACGCCTATTTTGCCACCGCCAACGAGCGGAAAAAGGAAGAGCCCCAGCCGGAGCCGCCCGTTGCGGCGACCCCCGCTCCGGCCGCTAAAGCAGCCCCCGCCAGACCCGGCGCCCCTGTGCGCCCGGTGCCGGCAGCCGGCAGAGCGCCCGCCGTTCCGCCGCGCAAGGACAAGGCCGCTCCTCAGCCCAAAGCGCCTCAGGAGCGGCGCACCGTGGATACCCGCAAGCCCCAGATGGTGGCCAGCAACAAGTACGACGAAAAATTTGACGTCATGGCGCAGACCTCCAGCCGGGTGCGGGGCGACGGCGGCGGCATCAAGAAACAGAAGATCAACCAGCGTTCCAAGCAGCAATACCGCAAGCCCCGCCGCAAGGAGACCGAGAGCGAGCGGCTGGCACGTATCCAGATGGAGCGTAAGCAGAAGCACGCCACCATTCAGGTGGGCGATACCATCACCGTAGGCGAGCTGGCGCTGCGGCTGAAGGCGACGGCAGGCGAAGTCATCAAAAAGCTGATGACTCTGGGTGTGATGGCCTCCGTCAACGAGGAGATCGACTTCGACACCGCCTATCTGGTGGCGGAGGAATTCCATACCAAGGTGGAAAAGGAAGTCGTCGTCACCATCGAGGAGCAGATCATCGACGACAGCGAGGATGCGGACGAGAACCTGCAGCCCCGGGATCCGGTGGTGGTGGTCATGGGTCACGTTGACCACGGCAAGACCTCCATCCTGGATGCCATCCGCAAGACCAGCGTCACCTCCGGCGAGGCGGGCGGCATCACCCAGCACATCGGCGCCTATCGCACCAATGTGAACGGGCACAACATTACCTTCCTGGATACCCCCGGTCATGCGGCGTTCACCTCCATGCGGGCCCGCGGCGCACAGGTGACCGATATCGCCATTCTGGTGGTGGCCGCCGACGACGGCATCATGCCCCAGACCATCGAGGCCATCCACCATGCCAAGGCGGCGGGCGTGTCCATCATCGTCGCCATCAACAAAATGGATAAGCCCGAGGCGAACCCCGATCGGGTCATGCAGCAGCTCACCGAGCACGAGCTGGTGCCCGAGGAATGGGGCGGCGACGTGATCTGCGTGCCGGTTTCCGCGCACACCGGTATGGGGCTGGATAACCTGCTGGAGAGCGTGCTGCTGGTAGCAGAGATGAAAGAGCTGAAAGCCAACCCCGACCGTGCCGCCAAGGGTACGGTCATCGAGGCGCGGCTGGACAAGGGGCGCGGCCCCATCGCCACCGTGCTGGTGCAGAACGGCACCCTGCATACCGGCGATGTGCTCGTGGCCGGCATGGCGGTGGGCCGTGTCCGCGCCATGGCAGATGAAAACGGCAACAAGGTAGAGAGCGCCGGTCCCTCCGTGCCGGTGGAGATCATGGGTTTGGCGGAAGTCCCCGCCTCCGGCGATGTGTTCAACGCCGTCACCGACGAGCGCCTGGCACGGGAGCTGGTGGAGCAGCGCAAGACCGCTGCCAAGGAGGAGCAATTCAGCCAGTACAAGAAAGTGACGCTGGATAACCTGTTTGACCAGATGCACGAGGGCGAGATGAAGGAGCTGTCTATCATCGTCAAAGCCGACGTGCAGGGCTCGGTGGAGGCGGTGACCCAGTCGCTGCAAAAGCTGTCCAACGACGAAGTACGGGTGCGGGTCATCCACGGCGCCGTGGGTGCGGTGTCCGAGAGCGACGTCATGCTGGCAGATGCCTCCAACGCCATTATTGTCGGCTTCAACGTGCGCCCCGATCCGCTGGCACAGGTGGCAGCGGAAAACGCCGGCGTGGATATGCGGATGTACCGGGTGATCTACGACGCCATCGAAGAAGTGGAAACTGCCATGAAGGGTATGCTGGCGCCCAAGACCCGGGAGGTGCTGCATGGCCGTGCCGAGGTGCGGCAGGTCTATCGCATCACCGGCGTGGGGCTGGTGGCCGGCTGCTATGTGGTGGACGGCAAGGTGTGCCGCAACGACCTGCTGCGCATCGTGCGGGACGGCATCATCATTGGCGACGACAAGATGATCTCCCTCAAGCGCTTCAAGGATGACCAGAAAGAGGTCGCCCAGGGTTATGAGTGCGGTATCGGTCTGGAAAAATTCACCGATATTAAAGAGGGCGACATCTACGAGACCTATGTGATCGAGGAATACCGAGATTAAAATCTACGATTTTAATCTCGTCAAATATTGCCTTGACGTTCTGAACAAACGTCATTTCGCCTATCGGCGAAAACGGCAATATTTGCGGGTTCCTGCGCCGATTTGAGTAAAAGCTGTTAGCTTTTACTCAGTCAAATATCCCCTTGCGGGGCTGAGCGCCCCGCATTTCGGCAAAGCCGAAAATGGGGATATTTGCGGGTCTCTGCCCCGATTTCAGTAAATGCTGGTAGCTTTTACTCAGCCCA
>DJEF01000005.1:6329-6450 GCA_002431285.1 Ruminococcaceae bacterium UBA5905
ACTCAGCCCAATATCCCCTTGCGAGGCTGAACACCCCGCATTTTGGCAAAGCCGAAAACGGGGGATATTTGCGGGTCTCTGCCCCGATTTGAGTAAAAGCTGGTAGCTTTTACTCAGCCCA
>DJEF01000005.1:6526-13532 GCA_002431285.1 Ruminococcaceae bacterium UBA5905
ACTCAGCCCAATATCCCCTTGCGGGGCTGAACGCCCCGCAAGGTATTGGAGATATTGGGGTATCTGCGCCCTACCGGGAGGAAACGCCGGTAAAGCGTGCTTTTTAACCGGCCGCTTGCTGCTACCGCGGACTTGCTCTATGGCTGTGGCTTAGGACGCTTCCGGCAAAAACAGCACGATCCTCCCCATGGCGCTGCCCTCAAGCATATGGCACGCAGCTCTATCATCTTCTATCTACCTTCGACTATCTAAAGGGGGTTTTGTTATGCCTAATTATCGGATGGATCGCACCAGCGAGGACATCATGCGGGAACTGACGGCGATCCTGCGGACGGTCAAGGATCCCCGGGTCACCGGCAGTATGCTCAGCATCCTGCGGGTGGAGGTTACACGGGATATGTCCTACGCCACCGTCTATGTCACCTCCATGAACGGCATGGAAGCCGCCAGGGAGGCGGTCAAGGGCTTGAAATCCGCTGCCGGTTACATGAGACACGCGCTGGGAGCGGCTCTGAGCCTGCGGCATACACCGGAGCTAAGATTCGTGGCGGATGACAGCATCGAATACAGCGCCAACATTGCCGCCACCCTCAACCGTCTGAAAAAGGAGCAGCCCAATGACCAATAAGATCACGGAACAGGAGGCCGCCGCCATGCTGCGGCAGGCCGACCGCATTCTCCTGCTGGCGCACCAATACCCCGACGGGGACACCCTCGGCTCCAACTTTGCCCTGTGTCAGGCGCTGCAATCGCTGGGCAAAACCGTGCGGGTGCTGTGCGGTGACAAAATCCCCGAGCGTTACGACTATATGTATGCCGACGTGCCCCAGCCGGATTTCACTCCGGATTTCATTTGTGCGGTGGACGTGGCGGACGCCAAGCTACTGGGTCCGGCCGTGCAGGCGGAATACGGCGACCGGGTGCAGCTGTGCATCGACCACCACAGCACCAACACCGGCTATGCCGCCAACACCTGCGTGGATGCCTCCTGCGCGGCGGCGGCGATGATCGTCTACCGGCTCATCGGGCTGCTGGATGTGCCCTTCACTCCGGATATTGCCCAGTGCATTTTCACCGGCATCGCCACCGACACCGGCTGCTTCAAGTATTCCAACGCCGGAGCACTGGCCCACCGGATGGCGGCAGACTGCATCGACACCGGTATCAATTTCGAGATGATCAACCGGGTGAATTTCGACATAAAATCCCGGGAACGCATTGAGCTGGAGCGCATGGCGCTGCAGGGGATGCGATTCTATCACGACGGTCGTGTGGCGGTCATGGTCATCGACAACGAGATGGTGCGCAAAAGCGGCGCCAAGGAAAACGACATGGAGGGCCTGCCCCCCATCCCCCGGCAGATCACCGGCGTATGGGTCGGCGTCACTCTGCGGCAAAAGGCGGATGGCAACTACAAGATCAGTGTGCGCACCGGCACCCACGCCGATGCCGCGGCCATCTGCGCCTTGCTGGGCGGCGGCGGTCATAACCGGGCGGCGGGCTGCGCCGTAGACGGCTCTCTGCAAACCGCCACCGACGCCATTCTCCACGCCGTGGAGCAGGCGGTCCCCCGCATCATCACCGGATAATTGGAACCACAGGGCTGTCCGCGTCACGCGGCAGCCCATTTTGTGATAACAGGAGCGATTATGGACGGCATCCTCTGCATTGATAAACCGGCGGAAATGACCTCTTTCCTCTGCTGCGCCGTGGCGCGGCGGCTGCTGGGCACCAAGAAGATCGGTCATGCCGGGACACTGGATCCCAACGCCACCGGCGTGCTGCCCCTATTGGTGGGCAAAGCCACCAAGGCGCTGGATCATCTGCCTTGCCACGACAAACGGTATACCGCCACCCTGCGGTTCAGCGCCGTCAGCGACACGCTGGATATCTGGGGAGCCGTCACCGCCACCGGCAAACCGCTCCCCTCATTGACGGCGGTGGAAACGGCGCTGCCCGCCTTCCGGGGCGCTATACGGCAGGTGCCGCCCATGACCTCGGCACTGAAAAAGAACGGTGTGCGGCTCTATGACCTGGCGCGGCAAGGTATCGAGGTGGAACGGGAGGCGCGTCCGGTGACGATCCACACGCTGGAGATCCTCGCCTATGACGGCATGGCGGGGGAATTGACGCTGGACTGCCGCTGCTCCAAGGGCACCTATATCCGTACCCTGTGCGACGATCTGGGACGGATGCTGGGCTGCGGAGCGGTAATGACTGCCCTGCGCCGCACCGAGGCGGCAGGTTATACGCTGGAGGATTGTGTGCCGCTGGAAACAGCCAAAATTTTGGCGGCAGACGGAGGATTGGCCTCCCGGCTGCTGCCTATCGACAGCGCTTTCTCCGCCTATCCCGCCGTATCCGTATCCCCGGCGCAAGCCACCCGTTTCCATAACGGCGGAACGCTGGCGCTGGAGCGGCTGCATCCCGCACCGGAGGGGATCGCCCGGGTCTATGCCCCCGACGGAGGATTTCTGGGATTGGGCGCTCCCAAGGAGGATCAATTGGCCATTGTTCAGTTGTTTTAAGGCATCATCGCAGGAGGAATCGCCATGACCGTCTACACCTCACTCACCGAGCCGCTGACCCCCACACCCCGCAGTGTGGCGCTGGGTCTATTCGACGGTATGCATCCGGGGCACCGGGCCGTCATCGCCGCCGCGCTGCGCGCCGGCGAGGGCCGCTGCACCGTCTACACCTTCCGCCCCGCGACCGTCACCACCAAGGCGTCGAATCAGCAGCTCTGCACCGATGAAGAACGCCGGCATCTGCTGGAGCAGCAGGGGATCTGCGAACTGATCGAGGAGGATTTTGCGGCGGTGCGGGAGCTGTCGCCCGTCGAGTTTGTCGATACGGTTCTGCTGGACAAGCTCCACGCCGTCGCCCTCTCCTGCGGCTATAACTACCGCTTCGGCAAGGATGGCGCGGGGGATGTGGCGCTGCTGCAAACCCTCTGCGCTCAGCGACACATCGCCCTGACCGTGATCTCGCCCGTCGTCATAGACGACCGGCCGGTCAGCGCCACCGTTATCCGCCAGCGGCTGGCCGCCGGGGATATGCCGGAGGTGCGGCGGCTGCTCTGCCGGAGCTGGGGATTATCGCTGCCGGTGGTGAGCGGGCAGCATCTGGGCGGAAAGCTGGGAATGCCCACGGTCAATCAGCCCATCCCGCCGATGCTGGCTCTGCCCCGGTTCGGGGTCTACGCCTCCTCGGTGGAGATCGGTGATGAGACCTATATCGGCGTCACCAACATCGGCATACGCCCCACCGTCGGCGCCGTCGCGCCGCTGGCGGAAACCTGGATTCAGGATTTCAGCGGCGATCTGTACGGGCAGACTGTGCGGGTCTATCCGGTGGAGCTGCTGCGCCCGGAACAGAAATTTGCCGACCTGGGCGCCCTCACGGCACAGGTACACCAGGACGCCGCCGCGGCCCGGGCGGTATTCGCCCCCGCCGGGCGCATCCGGGCGGTGCTGTTCGACTATGACGACACCCTCCATCGGCGGGACGATGCCTTTGCCGCCACCGTGGCGGATTTTGTCGCCCGGTATTATCCCGACAAAACGCCGGATGAACAGGCAGCGCTGGCCCGAGACATGATCGCTTTCAATAACTACGGCTACCGGATGCCCTGCGGCTATCCGGAATTCATCGCCCGGTATCTGCCCCGCAGGACCGGAGAACCGACCGCGGAAGAGATCGACCGGGGGCTGCGCTATTTCTGCCTGACCTTTGCCGGGCACTGCCGGCTGCTGCCGGATACGGCGGACACCCTGTCCGCTCTGCGCCGCCGGGGGCTGCGGCTGGGACTGATCACCAACGGCGAATCCCGTCTGCAAAACGCCAAGGTGGATTGCAGCGGACTGCGGCCGCAGCTGGATCTGGCCGCCGTCTCCGGAGACGAGGGCATCCATAAGCCCGACCCCCGGCTGTTCCGGCGGGTGGCCGCCCGTCTGGGTGTGGCGGCGGAGGACTGCCTATTTGTTGGCGATAATGTGAAAAACGACATCGAGGGAGCACTATCCGCCGGGATGCGGGCGGCCTGGATCGACATCCATCACCCGGCGGAGCATCCCTGCTACGATCGACCGGTGCCGGCGGCGGCGCGCACAGTCCATAGCCTGCACGAGCTGCTGTCGCTGCCGGAATTGGCAGATCATTCATAGGAGAGAAGCGAAAGAGGGGTCGCTATGAAAATCAGAACCGTTATCCGCCGGACAGCGGCGGTGTTGGGCGTGACGCTGGCGGCAGTGGTCGTGGCATTTTTCGCAGCGGTCACGGTGGTCTGCAAGGGTCCGTCCACCCAGGCGCGGGGACTGTTCGTCACCACAGTGATGGAAACCAGCGCCGCCAAATTTCTGGCCAGGATGTACTTCTCCGAGGAGGAGATCGAATCCATCCGCCAGCAGAATGCCGTCATCGAGGCCGATCTGGTCACCGATGACACGGCGATCCCCCCGCAGGAACCGGACACATCCCAGCCGGAAATCGCCATTGAGGATGTATCCGGCGGCACTTTCAAGGGAAAAATGATGATCGTCCGGGATCCCATGCGGCTGTTCGTCGGCACCTCAGGCCCCTACGAGGGTGAGGCGGGCCAAAAGCTGGAGGACCTGGTCAAAACCCACGGCGCCGTGGCGGGTATCAACGCCGGCGGCTTTGAGGATGAAAAGGGCATGGGCAACGGCGGCACCCCCATCGGCATCGTAATCCGCGGGGGCAAGCTGGTATTCGGCTCCCCCTCCACCAATACGTCCGTGATCGGCTTTGACGGCAACGGCAAGCTGATCGTGGGCAAAATGACCGCCAGAGCCGCCCTGGACAAGGGCGTGCAGGAGGCCGTTTCTTTCGGTCCGGTACTGGTGGCCAACGGCCAGCCTGCGCCGGTGGCCGGCACCGGCGGCGGCCTGAACCCCCGCACCGCCATCGGACAGCGGGCGGACGGCTCCGTGCTGCTGCTGGTGATCGACGGGCGGCAGTCCCACAGTCTGGGCGCCAGCTACAAGGATTGCCAGACCGTCATGCTCAACTATGGCGCGGTCAACGCCGCCAATCTGGACGGCGGCTCCTCCACGCTGATGATCTATGAAAACGAAGCGGTCAACTACTGCGCCAGCCTGTACGGGTCACGGGAGATCCCCACCTCGTTTCTGGTGCGCGGAAAGGGGGATTGAGCGTATGTCTTCCCGTCATGCCAAGGCGCGGCAACGCAGCGGATTCGGAAAATGGCTGCTGCTGTTAGCAGCCCTGTACGCCGTACTGATCGCCGTGGGGGCCGGTATCTTCTGGAACTACCTAAAGCGCTATGAGAAGAACCACCCCGTTGGCGCGATGAACGCCTATTTCACACAGCTGCAACAAGGGGAACAGGACGCCATTCTGGCCGACAGTGAATTCCCCTTTGACGCCGTCAATACGCCGGAGGAATACTGGGGCTATCTGGAAGAAAAATACGCCCACGGCGCGTGCCGCTGGCAATACGCCGAAATTCCTCAGCCGGACGGCAAAACCGTCTACGACGTGTACGCCGATAATCGGCGATACGGCGCTCTGACGCTGGATCGGCGAGAGGACGGCTGGCACGTCCGCTCGGACTATACCCTGCACACACTGACCGTTGTGGCCGCCGGGGAACCGCAGATGAACGGTGCGGCGCTGTCCGCCTACCGCACAGCGGAAACGCCGGTGGCAGCCTTTGACGAAGCCGGCGGGGATATCCCCGCCACCGGCACCTATACCATCCCCTGTCTGCAAGAGGGGACATTCACCCTGAACGGCGCGGCCCCGCGCTCGGAACGGGCGGAGGATGGCACACTGTACTTATACCCTGCTGTGTCCGACGACGACACAAAGGCGCTCACCGCCCTAGGTGAGACCGTCGCCCGTACCTACGCCGCCTACATCAGCGGCGACGCACCTCTGGAGGAATTATCCGCCCTGCTGGAAAACGGGACGCCGTTCATGCGGCAGGTAAAAGCGTACAGCAGCTATTACTACAACAAGCACAATTCCATCGAATTCCGCAATCTGCAGGCAGAACCGCCGCTGGCCTGGTCGGCCGACGCCTTCACCGTTGAGGTCTCCTTCGATTTCGTGGTCAGCCGCACCTATGACAGCCACACCTATCCCACCCGTTATCGCATCGCATTCCGCCGCCGCAGCACCAGCTTCGCTGTGTGTAACATTCAGACGATATAAATGCTTACACTACATAAAAACCGCAAAAGGCGGCGAAAAAAGGATTGCATTTTTTCGCTCTTCATGCTATACTGGAGTCCGGACGAGGGAATTTCGTCCGGACTGTTTTCCTTACACAAATTATTACAGATGGAGGTCATCGCGATGAAATGCGGATGGGGAAAATTCGGTTTGTTTGTAGGCGGCGTACTGTTCGGTACGGCGGGGCTGAAAATTCTCAGCAGCCGGGAGGCGAAAAAGGTCTATACCTACACCACCGCTGCCGCGCTGCGGGCTAAGGATGATGTGATGACGACCGTTACCACTATACGGGAGCACGCCGGTGATATTCTGGCCGATGCCAAAGAGCTGAACGAGCAGCGGGCGGAGGCGGCCGCCGCCGAGACCGTTGAGGATACAGCCGCTGAGGATGTAACCGCCGAATAAAGGTTCCTGTAAGGCTGTCCCGGTATCGCCGGCGACAGCCTTTCTCTTTGGGAGGAAACAGACCATGAAATGTGAAATCTTACATGAAAGCCGGGGCCGGATGCGGGTGCATGTCTGCGCTGTGCGGATGACGCTCCACCGTGCCGATGTGCTGGAAGCTTANNGCCGGGGCCGGATGCGGGTGCATCTGTGTGTATGCCGCATGACCCTCGCGCAGGCCGATGTAGCGGAATACTATCTGCGCGCGCTTGCGGGTGTGACATCGGTGCAAATATTCGACCGCACCCGGGATGCCGTGATCGTCTACACCGGCGACCGGGCGGCCATTCTCCGGGCGCTGGGGGCTTTCTCCTTTCAAAAGGCGGAGGCGCTGGAGCTGGTG
>DJEF01000058.1:0-17112 GCA_002431285.1 Ruminococcaceae bacterium UBA5905
TCCGTTTTTCGGGGTATAGTCCAAACGGCATCCGGGGGTGTTTCGGTATCCGGGGGGCGGCGGACGAAAGGGCGGGATTCCGACGAAGGAGCGGCGCGTCCCGAACGGTGTGTCCTGCGCATCGACGCATCCGGGTGTCGTTCCGAACCGGTGCGCCGATGATTGGGCGGTGTCTCTGAACGGCGGAAGCCTGCATCGACGCTTCTATTGCCTCCGCCGAACCTCCCCGGTGCTCTCGCTGAACCACCCCGACGGTCTCGCCGGACCGATGCTCCCGACCGTCACCCCTTGATGCCCCCGCCAAACCACCCCAGCGGTCTCGTCAAACCACCCCGACGGTCTCGTCCGGGGGCGCTCTGCGCCCATTGACACGGACGGGAAAGTATGTTACAGTGATCCGGGAAACACGCACAAATGCGCAAATGGAGGGATCGGAATGTTTAACAGCGAGCGGCAGAGGATGATCTTATCCTGTCTGGAGGAACGGAACACCGTCTCGGTGCAGGAGCTGTCCGAAAAGCTCTATGCCAGCCCCAGCACCATCCGGCGGGATCTGAGCGAATTGGAGACACAGGGCTTTTTGAAGCGTATCCACGGCGGAGCCGTGCTCACCGCCGGCAGCACCTTCGACACCCCCGCCCGGCTCCGGCGCACCCAGCAGCTGGCAGAAAAGCAGCGAATCGCCGAGCTGGCCGGCCGATTTCTGAAGCCGTCCAGCTCCTATTTCTTCGATTCCAGCTCCACCTCGGCCATTCTGGCGCGGCGGCTGGCGGACTATCCGGATGTGAAGATCGCCACCAACGGCGTGGCGATCCTGTCGGATATGAGCAGCACCGACAAGGTCTCTATCATTTCCTGCGGCGGGTACCTCCGCTCCCCCTGGGATGAGCTGACCGGCCATATGGCGCTGCGCGCCATCGAGGGGATGAATGCCGACGTGTTCTTTTTCTCCTGCGCAGGCTTTTCCGCCGAGCAAGGCTCCATGGAGCTGAATGACGACAATGTAGCCGTCAAGCGCGCCTTTTTCCGGAAATCCCGGCAGCACATTCTTCTCTGCGACAGCACGAAATTCGATCAGCGCTTCTTCTTCGACCTGTTTTCTCTGGAGGAACTGGACTATGTGATCACCGACCGGCGGCCGGAAAACCGGCTGTATGAGCAGCTGCTGGGCGACCGGCTGCTCTATTGACGCGTGCTCGTTTGTGCTCGTTTGTGACGCTTTTCGGCTGTTTCACTTTTCCGTTTTCCAGTTTGATTTTCAACCTTCCGGATTGCCTTGACGCCCGGCAAGGCGGGTGTTATAACATAGGCAAACCGTTTCGGGAAGGTGGATACAATGAAAACCAGTCGGCTGGCTCCCTCCATGATGTGCGTGGATTTTGCCCAAATGACCGATACTCTGCGCTGCTTTGAGGCGGCGGGGGTCGAGTATCTACATGTGGACATTATGGACGGCGAGTTTGTGTCCAATTTTACACTGGGCACCGATTTCTGCCGCTATCTCCACGGCCACACCTCCATTCCGCTGGATCTGCACCTGATGATCAACCGGCCGGATAATAAACTCGGCTGGTTCGACATCCGGGAGGGCGAGTTTGTCAGCGTCCACTGGGAGAGCACCCCCCATATCCAGCGCACGCTGGCCGCCATCCGGGATGCGGGAGCCCGCCCCATGCTGGCGCTGAATCCCGCCACCCCTCTCCAGGTGCTGGACTATGTGCTGGACGATATCGACGGTGTGCTGCTGATGACCGTGAACCCCGGCTTCGCCGGGCAGAAAATGGTCCCCTGTATGCCGGAAAAGATTCGGAATACCCGCGCCTATCTGGATGCTCGAGGGCGGCAGGATGTGTGCGTGGAGGTGGACGGCAACGTGAGCTTTGATCATGCCGCCGCCATGCGCCGCGCCGGTGCGGACCTGTTTGTGGGCGGCACCTCCAGCGTTTTTGCACCGGGCGCGTCTCTGACCGAAAACATCGAAAAACTGCGGGCGGCTGTCCGATAAGCCGGGAGGGATACGAGCATGGAACAGACAATGAAAGCGGCCAGAATGCATCGGATCGGCGAATTCTCCGTGGAGGAGATGCCCGTGCCGACACCTCACGGCGAGGAATTGTTGCTGCGGGTCGGCGCCTGCGGCGTCTGCGGCTCCGACCTGCCCCGCATCTACACCACCGGCACCAGTAAGCAGAAATACCCCCTGACCCTGGGGCATGAATTTTCCGGCACGGTGGTGGCCGTGGGCGAACGGGCGGACCCCTCCCTCATCGGCAAGCGGGGCGCGGTGTTTCCGCTGATCCCCTGCCGGAAATGCGCCCCCTGTCTCAGCGGGCACTACGCCCTGTGCGAGGATTACGACTATCTCGGCTCCCGCCGGGACGGAGGATTCGCGGAGTATTGCCTGCTGCCCGACGCCTGGCATCTGGTGGTTTCCCATGACCCGGGGACCGGCTTTGAGGAGCTGGCCATGACCGAGCCGGCCTGCGTGGCCCAGCACGCCATGCTCCGCCGGAGCAATCTCTATGCCGGGGCTAATGTGCTGATATTCGGCGCAGGCCCCATCGGCATCATGGCCGCCCGTTGGGCGCAGATCGCCGGGGCGGGGCATATTCTGCTGGTGGATGTACTGGATGAAAAGGTGGCTTTTGCACAGGCTCACGGTTTCGCAGCGGTGAATTCCCGGAGCGGAGAGCTGGAGCCGCAGGTGCGCGCCGCCTTTGACGGTAAGCTGGCGGATGTGGCTTTCGAGGGCACGGGCTTCGGCTCCGCGCTGAATAACGCCATCGACTGTGTGCGCCCCTTTGCCACGGTGGTGCTGGTGGGCAACCCCGCCGGGGATACCGTCATCGGCAAGGCGCAGCACAGCCGGATCCTCCGGAAAGAGCTGACGATCAACGGCATCTGGAATTCCCATTTCGGGGATCTGCCGATCAACGAGTGGCGGTATACCGTGGATATGCTGGATCGAGGGATCTTCCGCTGCGCCGACCTGATCTCCCATACCACCGATCTGGACGGTCTGCCCGGGCTCATCGACGATGTACATCAGCATCGAATTAGCGCCTGTAAGGTTTTGTATGTGAATCCCAACGCATAAAGCCCGGTCTTTGGACGCGGCTTTTGGGCTTCTCTCCCTCGGCGTACTGCCGGCCGCTGCGCACCGGATAAGAACACAAGGAGCCGTTCCCTGCGGGGAGCGGCTCCTTGTTTGATGGGCAGCGGATGCGCCGCGCTTTGCCGCTCCTTTGCGTTGGGGAAAGGTATGAAAACGAAAAATCGGCAAGCATCTTTTGATGCTTGCCGATTTTTGGAGCTACTGATCCGATTCGAACGGACGACCTGCTCATTACGAGTGAGCTGCTCTACCAGCTGAGCCACAGTAGCAAATTAGGGACATCCAATAGTATAGCAAGGTTCTTCCCTTTCGTCAAGGGGTTTGAGAAAAATCTTTTTATGAACTTCTGAGATGTGCCCGGATGTGCCCCCAAAAGGTGGGAGGAACGCCTCCACACGGCATCGACCGATGGCGAGACGAACGCACCGCAAGGCGCGTTTGTGCGGCGGGGAGCGCCAATCGGCGGCCTGCGGTGCGGCCCCTTGATTTTCGGTTCGCTGCGGGGCGGTCGTAGGGGTTTTGCCGTCCCGTGCGGCGGGGATCCGGCTTGACATCCGGTCGCCGGGCGTACTATAATGGACACATGGAAACGAAAAGAAAGGAACCGAGGGCATGACGTATATCGAACTGTTTGACAAAACCGGGATCGAAAACATCTGCACCAGCCTGACCCACCCGCCGCAGCGGGTGATCCTGATCGGCGATAAGAAAAAGCAGCTGGAGACCTGCGGGGCGTTCTATCGGCGGGTGCTGCTGGATCGGGGCAGCGAGGTGGAGTTTCTCTGCCGCTGTGTGAATAAAAACGATCTGCAGGAGGTGCTGCGGGTGCTGTCGGAGCTGGTGGAGACCTACGACGACTGCGTATTTGACCTGACGGGCGGGGAGGATATCCTGCTGTTTGCCTGCGGCATCCTTCTGGAGCGGTATCAGGATAAGCATCTGCAAATGCACCGGTTCAATCTGCGCAACAATACCGTCATCGACTGCGACATGGACGGGCGGACCGTCTATGAGGGGAGTATGCCCCAGCTGTCGGTGGAGGAGAATATCCGCATCTATGGCGGCGAGGTGGTCTATGCGGATGAAAGGCCGGGCACAACGCTGCATTGGGAGCTCACCGACGCATTCGTGGAGGATGTGGACTATATGTGGGAGGTGTGCCGACCGGATGTGCGCCGCTGGAACACCCAGATGGGCGTGCTGATGGTGGCCGAGCAATTCCGTGTGCCGGAGGACGATAGCCTGACCTTGCAGGTGCCGCTGGAATATCTCAAGGAGCGGCTGCAGCAGATCGGCGCCGCCTATATATTCGACACCGCGATCCTGGGGGCGCTGTATCAGGGCGGGCTGATCGACATTTTTGAGGGAGAATCCATCCTGTCGGTGGTGTATAAGGATGAGCAGGTAAAGCGCTGCCTGACCAAGGCCGGGCAGGTGCTGGAGCTGAAAATGTACCTGGCCGCCCTGCGCGCTCAGGAAAAGGACGGCGCCTATACCTATAACGATGTGAAAACCGGGGTGTACATTGATTGGGACGGCGCGGTGCAGACCGAGAGCGGCCGGGCCGACACGGTGAATGAGATCGACGTGCTGCTGATGCACGGTGCGGTGCCGGTGTTTGTGTCCTGCAAGAACGGATTTGTGGACATGGACGAGCTGTATAAGCTGGATACCGTCGCCGACCGGTTCGGCGGGCAGTATGCGAAAAAGGTGCTGGTGGCCACCGCGCTGGAGCAGGACAGTCTCTTTGCGGCGGTGCTGCGGCAGCGAGCCAGGGAAATGAACATCCGGCTCATCGAGGATGTACAGGACATGGACGACACGGAGTTGCAGCGGATCGTCCGATCTTTCTGGAATGTCTGATTGCGCCGCGCAGGCGGAATTTGTACAGGGAGAGAAGCCGTCATAACGATACAGGAAAAGCCGGGCATGAACTTTGACCGACTGAGGGAGCACGGCCTCACCCTCATCGTGGCGTTCGGGGACAGTGTGATCTATGGAGCGGTGGGACCGGACGAGATCAGCTACGAGACGGTATACTGGAACCGCCTGCGGCGCAAAATATCGGCGCTGCGGAATGATGTGCCGGTGAACGCCATCCATGCCGGCAGCGGCGGGGTAACGGCCGCCGCGTCGCTGGCGCGGATGGAGCGGGATGTGTTCAGCCATCACCCCGATCTGGTGATCGTGTGCTTCGGGCTCAACGACGTCAACGGCCCCTTGGGGGAATATACCGATGCACTGGCCGCCATCTTTGATGCCTGCCGTCAGCGCGGGGTCGCGGCGATTTTCATGACCCCCAATATGCTGAACACCTACGTGACCGAGGATACCCCCGCCGAGCTGCGGGACTATGCGGCCAAAACCGCCGCCATGCAGAATGACGGCACCATGGATACCCATATGCAGGCGGCCTGCCGCACCGCCCGGGAGCATGGGATCCCTGTGTGCGACGGCTATGCCTTGCGGAAACAGCGCAGCCGGACGGAGGATGCCACCCGGCTGCTGGCGAACGGCATCAGCCATCCCCGCGCGGAGCTGCACGAGCTGTTTGCGCAGGAGCTGTTTCGGATGCTGTTCCCGGAATCGACACCGGAGACGTCGGGCGAAAGCACCAGGTGGCGCGCCTGACGCCGGAAAGGGTCGGCCGTCCGCCAGTCGATCGCCCCCGGATGTATATCGGTGGGCTCGGAGCGGGGATTCGGCTCCGCGCTTTGTCGGGCGGCGTATCGGGGGCTTTGCCGCCGTGTCGGTGCGGCGACCGATTTCACCGGGCGGAAATCCGCAGCCGCCGCGGAATACCGAAAAATTCTGATCCGTAAAGGAGTTTGTGTGTTATGTCCGATACCATTGCTGCCATCGCCACCCCTGCGGCGCCCGCCGGTCTGGGGGTGGTGCGCTTGTCCGGGGAGGAAGCGCTGGCGGTGGCCGCCCGGGTATTCCGCCCGGCAGACCCGGCCCGTTCCGCCGAGCGGCTGGCGGGGTATACCGCTGCATACGGTCATGTATACGATGCCGAGGGGGATATCGACGATTGCGTGCTGCTGGTGTTTCGCGCCCCCCGCAGCTATACGGGCGAACACGTGGCGGAGCTGTCCTGCCACGGAGGACTGTACCTGCTGCGGCGGGTGCTGCGGGCGTGTCTGGCGGCCGGGGCGCGGATGGCGCAGCCGGGCGAATTCACCCGGCGGGCATTTCTGGCGGGGAAAATGGATCTGACCCAGGCGGAGAGCGTGACGGCGCTGATCGCCGCCGACGGACGGCTGGCCGCCCGCACGGCGCTGGCCGCCCATGAGGGAGTCACCTATCGGCGGCTGCAGGAGGTCAAGGAGGCGCTGCTGGCGGTGGAAGCCCAGTTCAGCGCCTATGTGGATTATCCGGACGAGGATATCCCGGAGCTGCACCCGGAGGCTCTGGCTCAGGTCATCCACCGGGCGCGGCAGACGGTGCAGGGGCTGGTGGACACCTTTGACGCCGGGCAGGTGCTGCGGGAGGGGGTGGACACCGCCATCGTGGGGTGTCCCAACGTGGGCAAATCCACGCTGATGAACGCTCTGTCCGGCTGCGAGCGGAGCATCGTGACCGAGGTGGCCGGAACCACCCGGGATGTGATCGAAAACACCGTGCGGCTGGGAGAAGTCACCCTACGGCTGGCGGATACCGCCGGTATCCGGGATACCGGCGACCGGGTCGAATCGGCGGGGGTGGAAAAAGCGCGCACCCGTCTGCGGCAGGCGGCGCTGGTGCTGGCGGTGTTTGACGGCAGCCGGCCGCTGACCGATGCGGATCGGGCGCTGGCGGAGGAGAGCTGCCGCACCGCAGCCATCGCCGTGATCAACAAGGCCGATCAGCCGCAGCGGATCGACCGGGCCTTTCTGGAGGGCCGATTCTCCCGGGTCGTGGCCTTGTCTGCCCGGGAGGGCAGCGGCCTGCCGGAGCTGGCGGCGGCGGTGGCGGACATCACCGGGGTGGAACGGCTGACCGCCGCCGAGCCGGTCCTGTCCACCGAGCGCCAGCGGGATTGCGCGGTGCGCTGCCGGATTTGTCTCGAGGAGGCGGATGCCGCTCTCGGCAGCGGCTTGACTCCGGATGCGGTATCGGTGAGTCTGCACGGGGCGATCGCCGCCATTCTGGAGCTGACCGGCGAACGAGCCACCGAGGCGGTGGTGGATGAGGTGTTCGCCCGCTTTTGCGTAGGAAAGTAGTCGTTAGTCGTTAGTTGGTAGCTGTTAGGAGATGGAAAACGGAAATCGGCGGGTCAGCGGGTCAGCGGGGCGGCAATGGTGCACAGCGATGGTGCGGCAACCGACGCGCCGCCGGTGACGCACCGGGCCGAATGCACCGGGCCGCCAATCGCTCGCTGCCCCGATGCATCGCCGTCCCTACCATCTCCCCGCCGCCGCGGCCGACGATCCCCCGGCGCCCCATGAGCAAAAAAGGGAAAGCGTTGCCCCGGCAGGCGCAATGCTTTCCCTCTTCTTGTCCGCTGTTCTCGGGAAAGGCCATGTAAACCAATACGCATGGGCACGGCCTATATTTTGACGGGTACGGCACGATCTCCGATAAACCGGGGCGCTCTCTGCGGGTTTTCAATGCGTCGAACGCTGCCCATTATGGGGACGGTGTTTGAAAAAAGACGGCTCTGCCCGGTGCAGAGGGGACGTCTCCCATGCCATCCGTTGAATTTTGTGCGTCTGTGCCCGGTTGACAGCAACGAAAAACCCGCCCCTGACGGTGATCCGTCATGGGCGGGTTTTGGTATCGGTTGATTATTCCTCGGTGGCCGCTTCAGCGGGCTCCTCGGCGGGAGTCTCCTCGGCAGGCGCTTCCTCAGCCGCATCGGCAGCGGGAGCGGAAGCCTCCTCGGGATCCAGCAGAGCCCGGATGGACAGGCTGATGCGCTTGCGGTCATAGTCGATGGCGGTGATCTTCGCCGTGACCTCCTGACCGATCTTCAGCTCATCCTGGGGCTTTTCCACCCGATGGTTGGCGATCTGGGAAATGTGGATCAGGCCGTCCACGCCGGGCAGGATCTGGGCAAAGGCGCCGAAAGCGGTCATGCCCACGACCTTGGCGGTCACGATGCTGTCCACGGGGAACTGGGTCTTGAAGATCTCCCAGGGGTTGTCCTCCGCCTTGCGATAGCCCAGAGAAATTTTCTTCTTCTCGGCATCCAGGCCCTTGATGAATACCGTCACGGTATCCCCCACATTCATGACCTCGGAGGGGTTCTTGATGCGGTTCCAGGACATCTCGGAGATGTGAACCATGCCGTCCACGCCGCCCAGATCCACGAATGCGCCGTAGGAGGTCAGGCTCTTGACGGTGCCGGTGTAGACCTGGCCGACCTCAGCCTGCGCCCAGAAAGCCTCCTCCTGCTCTTTGCGGGCCGCCTGCGCCACCTGACGCACGGAGCCGACCGCATGGCGGCGATGGGGGTTGGTCTCGATGATCTTCAGCTGGACGGTCTGGCCCTTCAGGGGGGACAGATCCTCCATGCGGTTGAGGGATGCCTGAGAGGCGGGGACGAAGACCCGCACGCCCTCGGTGTTCACCAGCATACCGCCCTTGATGATATCGGTGACGGTGCCCTCCAGCACGGTGCCTTCCTCTTCGGCCTTAACGATGGTGTCCCAGCCCTTGAGCGCATCCACCCGCTTCTTGGACAGCATGATGGTGCCCTCCTGGTCGTTGGTGCGCATGATGAGCAGCTCCAGCTCATCCCCCACCTTCACCAGATCGGCGGGGTTGGCGTTGGGATCGTTGGACAGCTCCGAGGCGGGGATGTAGCCCGTCTGCTTGCGGCCAACCACTTCGACCTGAACCTCGTTGGGCGCGATAGCCACGACCAACCCACGGACTTTATCATCAGTGGCGTTCTGCAGAGTTGCGTCGATCATGGCGGCAAACTCCTCAGAGCTCATCTCCTCATTAGTTTCGGGGGCTGCGGTGGTTTCCAGGACTTCGCTGTTGTTGACGATTTCGGACATAGTGTGGTGTACCTCCTTTATTATATCGGCTGGGGTGGAAGCTCCGGCGGTAAGACCGACCGTCTCACCGACACGAAACCAGTCCCGCCGGATCTCCGACGCATCCTCCACCAGATAGGCGGGTCCATAGGGTGCGCAGACATCCCGCAGCTTGGCCGTGTTGGAACTTTCGCGACCGCCGACAATCACCATTTTGCGGCACTGTCGTGCCAAGTGAATTGCTTCCTGCTGCCGATTTGCAGTTGCATTACATATTGTATCAAAGATTTGGAGATTTGTACAGCTTTTTTTTGCGATTTCCGTACACTTTTCCCATTCAATTGTATGGAAGGTGGTTTGGGACACCATTATGCACGAATCGTAATTTCCGGATTGCACAATTTTTAGCTGTTGTGTCAATTCGGCCCCGTTACGGAACACAAAGGAGTCGCCGGAGCAGTGTCCCCGGATGCCCAGAACCTCCGGATGATCCGGGTCGCCGGCAATGAGCACGGCGGTTTTTTCGCCGCTGCGGGTGGCGACGATGCGATGGATTTTGGCCACAAAGGGGCAGGTGGCATCGCAGCAGCGGATGCCCGCCGCCGCGATCTCGTCATACACGCGCCGGGGCACGCCGTGGGAGCGGATGACCAGCACCGCTCCGGCGGGCACCTGCCCCACCTGCTCCACCGTTTGCACGCCCCGGCGGCGAAAATCCTCCACCACCTGCGGATTGTGGATGATGGGCCCCAGAGTGCAGACCGATTCGCCGGAATCCAGCAGGGCGTTCACCGCGTCCACCGCGTGATCGACGCCGAAGCAGAACCCGGCGCTCTTGGCTAATAAAACCGGCATAGACTTCTCCTTAGTTACAAGGGACGCCTGCCGCACAGGCTCCGCGCGGCAAAGGCCCCGGGTTTTATCCGCGCATCTCCGGCAGGCGGCCGAGAATGACCTCCTTCACCCGGCGGATGGAACCGGCCAGATCGTCGTGGCTGGTGTCCACCAGCACGGCGTCCGCTGCCCGGCGCAGGGGCGATGCCGCCCGGTGGGCGTCGTCATAATCCCGCTTTTCCATGTCCGCCAGCACCGCCTCATAGGTGGTATCCACGCCTTTCTCCAGCAGCTCCTTGTACCGGCGCCGGGCGCGGGATTCCGGCGAGGCGGTGAGGAAAATCTTCACATCCGCCTGGGGCAGAATGGTGGTGCCGATGTCCCGCCCGTCCATAATGACCGAATGCCGGGCGGCCATATCCCGCTGCACCTGCAGCAGAAACTGCCGCACGGCGGGGATGGCAGACACGGCGGAGGCGGCCATGGAGACCTCCGGAGTGCGGATGGAATCGCTCACGTCCGTATCCCCCAGAAACACCCGCTGCTCCCCTGCCACATATTGCAGAGACACGGCGGTATCGGGCAGAGCGGCGGTCACGGCGGCGGCATCGGCGGGGTCGATGCCCGCCTGCTGCATCCGGTAGCCGATGGCGCGGTACAGTGCGCCGGTGTCCACATACAGGAATTGCAGCTCCTGGGCTAACCGGCGGGCGACGGTGCTTTTCCCGGCGCCGGCGGGGCCGTCGATGGCGATGGCGTATGTCATAGCGATCCTCATTTCTCAGACAAACCGCACGGGGTGCGACCGTTTCGGAACCGGTCGGTTTTCCTGTCACGTTTGTCTCATTATTTATAATGTTTCGATGTTTCGATTTCCAAGGCAAAATCCGACCGCATCCGGTCGGAGGGCCGCGCAAATCGTGGGGGGTTGTTTATTAAAGCCGCCATACACGCGGTTCGGTCGAACAGACGTCGACGCCCCGGCGACCTGTCCGCTCACGGGGCCATATGGGTGCCGGCGGCCATGCCGGTGGCAAAGGCGATCTGCAGATTGAATCCGCCGGTGCAGGCATCGACGTCCAGCACCTCCCCGGCAAAATACAGGCCGGGCAGCTTTTTCGACGCCATGGTGCGGGGGTCGATCTCCCGCAGCTCCACCCCGCCGGCGGTGACGATGGCCTCGCTCAGAGGCCGGAACCCGTCGATCCGCACCGGCATATCCTGCACCCCCGCCGCCAGCCGGCGGCGTTCCTCCCGCGTGAGGGAATGGCACTTGCGGTCGGCGGGAATGTCGCACAGCCGCAGCATCACCGGGATGAGCACCCGGGGCAGCAGCTTGCCCAGCGCATTGGCGATGTCCAGATTGCGCCGTTCTTCCAGATCCCGGACGATGCGGGCGTCCAGCTGCTCCGGCGACAGCGCCGGTTTCCAGTTGATGTGCAGCCGGTAGCGCCCCGGCGTCATACCGTCCAGATAGGCGCTGGCGCTGAGGATCATCGGGCCGCTGACCCCGAAATGGGTGAACAGCATCTCCCCCTGATCGGTGTAGACGATCTTGTGCTTTTGCGTATCCTCCACGGTCAGGCCGCAGTTTTTCAGCGATAGTCCCTGCATCTCCACGCAGAAGGGGTCGGGGGACTCCAGCGCCGACAGGGAGGGCCGGGGCGGCTGCACCGTATGCCCCGCCTGCTGCGCCAGCGCGTAGCCGTCGCCGGTGGAGCCGGTGGCGGGATAGGATGCGCCGCCGGTGGCAACGATCACTCCGTCGGCGGAAAGGGTCATTCCGTCCTCCAGCGCCACGCCGGTGCAGCGGTCGTCCTCTATCACCAGCCGGGTGACCCGCCCCTGCACGAATCGGGCGCCGCCGTCTTTGGCATAGCGCACCAGGGCGTCCACCACGTCCACCGCCTTGTCGGAGCAGGGGAATACTCGGTTGCCCCGTTCCACTTTCAGCGGTACGCCCAGCTTTTCCAGCAGCGCTTCGGTTTCGGCGGGCGGGAAAGCGGTCAGTGCGCTGTACAGAAACCGCCCGCCCCGGCGCACATGGGGCAGAAATTCCTCCACGGTGCAGTGGTTGGTCACGTTGCATCGCCCCTTGCCGGTGATCATCACCTTGCGGGCGGGGCGGGGATTGCGTTCCACCACCGTGACGGCGTGCCCCTGCCGCCCGGCCGCTCCCGCGGCCATACATCCGGCGGCGCCGCCGCCAACGACAATTACCTGCATGGGTCAGCCTTTCTCCGTTTCTTCCATATGCTCATACACCTGACAGTCGTCCCAGAGCCGCTCCAGCTCCTCCAGCTTCTGTCGGTTCTGTTCCAGCGTGCGCAGGGATACCGCCACGATCAGCGCATTGATCACGCTCAGGGGCGCCACCAGCGAATCCACCACCGAGGCCATACCGCTGTGCGCCAGCAGCAGCGCATCCGCGCCGGAGGCGATGGGAGACAGGCGGCTGTCGGTCAGCGCCACCACCCGAGCGCCCTTGGAGCGGGCGTATTCCAGGGTTTTCGCCGCCTTGCTGGAATAGCGGGGGAAAGAGATGATCAGCACCGCATCCTCCGGCCCGATGTCCAGCAGCTCGCCGTAGATATCGCTCTGGCTGGAGGCGGTGAGCTGATGCGCCTTCGCCCCCAATAGCATTTGCAGATAGTGGATCAAAAATCCGGCCAGCGATTTGCAGCTGCCGGCCCCGAATACATAAAGCTGCCGGGCGCTCACCACCGTTTCCACCGCCCGGTCGAAGTCCGCCGCATCCAGTTCCTCCAGCGTGCGGCGGATATTCTGGATATCCCCGGCGGTCACATCGTGCAGCACCCGGGCGTCGGACATCTGCGCCCGGGCCACCTCCATGCGCTGTACGATCGTCAGCTTGCTGCGGATCAGCTCCTGCAGCGCTTTTTGCAGGCCGGGATAGCCGTCGAAGCCCAGCTCGGTGGCAAACCGCACCACCGTGGATTCGCTGACGCCTACCTCCTGCCCCAGCCGGCCGGCGGTCATGAAGGCCGCCTCGTCATACCGGGTCTGGATAAATTGGGCGATGCGCCGCTGTCCCTTGGAAAAGGAGCTCTCGTGCGCCGCCATCAGTTCCGCCAGGTTGGATCGCATACCGTCCTCAACTCCTCTGAAAGTCCCCGTTCGGAGGACTGCCGGGTGCTATTATACTCCCCGCCGTCAAAAAATGCAAGTCCCAATCGCCATCCTGCAAAACGGCGATTGGGACTTGCAGACGAAAGGATGCGGGGCCAACCGTTCCGGTAAACGGTATATTCTGCCGTTCCGGTTGTCTCGCCACTTGAAATAAGGTGGAATTTCCGCGTTCTTCATCTTTCAAAAGAAAGCGATCTTCCCGTTTTCGACCCGGGAGCTTTGGCAATACGGCCCGGGGCTGCGCGGTTCGGTCGAAAAAACGACCGCGCCCCGGCGGTTTTGCCTGAGGCGCGGGCTCAGAGGTGAAACAGGCGGCGCACCTGCCGGTGCCATTTCTGCATATACATACCGATCAGGCGGGTCAGACACCAGTCATACAGCAGGAACACCAGATTCCCCGCCAGCAGGAATACCCAGGGCAGCGACACGCCGCCGATGGTGAAGGCGCTGCTGTCCAGATGGAAAAAGGTCAGCATCACATAGTAGGCCGCCACCATAGAGCCGTTGAATACCGCCAGCTTAACGCCCCATTCGGCGGGGCGGGGCAACCGGCTGCCCTCCAGCGCCGCTTTGAGCACGGAATAGTAGCCGAAAAAAGCAATGTATAACCCCTTGCCCTCCAGAGACGGCACCAGCAGCAGCGCCAGCAGGCTGACGGCGGCATAATGGAGCAGACCGGCGCGCCGGCCGGCCTCGATGACCACCGGCACCCCCGCCATGCCCGCCAGCACCGCCAGGCTGATCTCCGTCACCGGTACGGCGCTGAGCAGCAAAAAAACCAGCGCCAGCGCGGTCAGTACGCCGCCCAGCGCCAGTTTTCCGCTTTTGTTTTGCATAAAAATCACCCCAAATAGGTGGTAGTTGTTAGAAGATAGTCGTTAGGAGAGAACGACCGGAGTGCGTGGAAAAGATCACGCGGAGAGAACGGCCGGGGCGCGCGGAAAAGGTCGCACGGAGCGAGCGGGACACGAAAGCTGCCGTTCCGCCCCTTGTCGTGTACGCCCGGTTGGCGCGTCGACCGGTCAGCAGCAGCGGATAAAATCCCCGCCCATGCACTCGCAGCAGCAATCGGTGCAATACAGCGCCGTGCAGACGTCGCAGGGGCTGCATCCGCCGGAATTGTCCGCCGTGCGGTAGCCGCCGGTGCGGCGGTTCATCTGAATATGATTGAGCGCCTGCCGGTATTCCAGATTCGACGGCTCCATCTGACAGGCGGTCTGGAAGTGCGTATGGGCCTCCTCCAGCCAGCCTTTTTTATACAGCACGCTGCCCTTGAGAAAATACCACTCTCCGTTGCGGGAGGCGGCGGGCACGCCGTCCAGCAGCATTTCGGCATCCATCAGCCGGTTCTGCTGGATCATCCGGCGCACGTCTGCGTATGCGCCGCCGGCGCTGCTGTTGCCGGTGCGATAGCCGCCGGTGTAACCCCCGGCGGTCTGTCCGGCCGCGCCGCCTCCGGCTTTCCGGGAGCGCACGATGGTATCGTAGGCGTCGTTGATCTCCTGCATTTTCTCCTGGGCCAGATCCGACAGGGGGTTGTCTGTGTAATTGTCCGGATGGTACTTGCGCGCCAGCGCTCGATAGGCGGCTTTCACCTCATCGTCGGTGGCGGTGGGGCGGATGCCCAATACCTCATAGGGATCCTTGCTCATGTGTGTTGTCCTCTCCGGCGATGACCCGCTGCATGGCGGCGGGCATCCCCTGTTCCAGTATATTGCGCAGGATTCTGTCGAATCGACGGACGTTCAGCAGATTATAGGCGGCGATGCATTCCGCCAGACTGGCGTTCAGCGCGCCGGTCGCATATTCCCGGGTCTCCCGGATGGCCTGCTCATCGCCTTTTCGTATATTTTTCACGAAAATATACGGATTGTAGCGGCCTTTCTTCAGGTCCTCCGGCAGATCGTCGGCGGCGTCCATCAGATAGACCCACCGCCCCAGACAATAGCCGAACCGCTCCAATATCCGCCGTTCCGTGTCATCCCGGGCGGTGTCCGCCGCCATCCATTCCAGCAGCCGGGCGAATGGCTCGGCGGCGGCATCCACCGAGACGGTATGCGCCGTCTCCACCGCCCGCTGGGCCGCCATCATCGCAGCGATATGCGTTTCTGCATCGGGCTGCCGTCTCGCCGCCCGGCGGCGATCCAGCGCCGCCAGCGGCAGCAGCAGGGTAGCTCCCAGCCGTTTCCAAAATCCCTCGTCCCGGCGGGTGTCCTGCAGCTTATAATAGGTCAGCAGCACCGCCAGATCCGCCGCCCGGTCGATGGCGGCGGTGTTGCAGCATTTCAGGCACCGCTTGGCGGGATTAAAGCTGCACCGCCCCGGTCGAAAATCCGGCGGGGCGTCCTCCAGCGCCATTTGCAGCAGCGCCAGAAAGGTGCTGTCATAGCTGAGGGTCATGCGGGTGTGCAGTCCGTAGCGCCGCCCCAGTCGGCGGCACAGGGTGCAGTAGATGCCCCGATACTGTTCGTATGCGCCCATTTTGATCTCCGGCTTGTTGAGCCGCACATAGCCGAACACCTCGGCAACACCCCCGATCCCGGATGCGACCATCGCTGATTTTATGATACCGCAAAGCCCCCGGAATAGTATGACGGAATTGTAAATAGTATTTGTCAAAATCGAAAATAGTGCCGCCGGAGATTATCCAGCGATCTCCGGCGGCATAGAGTGGGTTTATTCGGGCTGTGCGGTCGTTGGCAACAGCTTTTTGAGATACTGCCCGGTATAGGAACCGGGGCAGGCGGCCACCTCCTCCGGCGTACCGGCAATCACCAGCTGCCCGCCGGCATCGCCCCCCTCGGGCCCCAGATCCACCACATAGTCCGCCACCTTGATCACATCCAGATTGTGCTCGATGACGATGACCGTGTTGCCCCCGTCCACCAGCCGCTGCAGCACATCCACCAGCCGCTGCACATCGGCGGTGTGCAGCCCGGTGGTGGGTTCATCCAGAATATACACCGTGCGGCCGGTGGCCTGCCGCGCCAATTCGGTGGCCAGCTTCACCCGCTGGGCCTCGCCGCCGGACAGGGTGGTGGCGGGCTGTCCCACCTGAATATACCCCAGCCCCACATCCAGCAGGGTGTGCAGCTTGCGGGCAATCTTCGGGATGGCGGAGAAAAAGCCCGCCGCCTCCTCCACGGTCATTTCCAGCACATCGGCAATGGATTTGCCCTTATACTTGACCTCCAGCGTCTCCCGGTTATACCGTTTGCCGCCGCACACCTCGCAGGGCACATACACGTCCGGCAGGAAGTTCATCTCGATCTTGAGGATACCGTCCCCCTGGCATGCCTCGCACCGGCCGCCTTTCACATTAAAGGAGAACCGTCCGGCGGAATAGCCCCGCACCTTAGCATCGGCGGTGGCGGCATACAGCTCCCGAATATCGTTGAACACCCCGGTATAGGTCGCCGGGTTAGAGCGGGGGCTGCGCCCGATGGGCGACTGGTCGATAGCAATGACCTTATCCAGATGCTCCAGCCCCTCCACGGCGTCGTGCTTGCCGGGGCGGCACCGGGCGCGGTTCAGATCCCGGCTGAGCCGCCGCAGCAGAATCGAATTGACCAGCGAGGATTTGCCGCTGCCGGAAACGCCGGTGACGCAGTTGAACGCCCCTAGCTTGAAGGACACGTCAATATGCTTCAGATTATGCTCCGCCGCCCCCCGGACGGTGAGCAGCCGCCCGTCGCCGGGGCGGCGCGCCGGCGGCACCGGGATCTGGCGCTTGCCGCTGAGATACTGTCCGGTCAGCGATTCCGGGCAATCCACAATGCCCGCCGCCGGACCGGAATAGAGAATCTGTCCCCCATGCACCCCGGCGCCGGGACCTACGTCCACGATCCAGTCCGCCGCCCGCATGGTGTCCTCGTCATGCTCCACCACGATGAGGGTGTTGCCCAGATCCCGCAGGTGCTTGAGGGTCGCCAGCAGCTTATCGTTATCCCGCTGATGCAGACCGATGCTGGGCTCATCCAGCACATACAGCACCCCCATCAGATAGGAGCCGATCTGGGTCGCCAGCCGGATGCGCTGGCTCTC
>DJEF01000058.1:17156-20332 GCA_002431285.1 Ruminococcaceae bacterium UBA5905
CGCCGCCGGACAGGGTGGCGGCGCCCCGCCCCAGGGTCAGATAGGACAGCCCCACGCTGTTGAGGAACCCCAGCCGCTCCCGAATCTCCTTGAGAATCCGGTCGCCGATGGTATGCTCCCGGGGGGTCAGGGTCAGCCCCTCCACCCATTGGAGCAGCTCCGCCACCGTATCGTCGCAGACCTCCATAATGTTGCGCCCGCCCACGGTCACAGCCAGGCTCTCCGGCTTCAGCCGCCGCCCGTGGCATTCCGGACATTCCACCTGGCTCATATAGCCCTCCAGCTCCTCCCGCATACCCTCGCTGGAGGTTTCGTTATAGCGGCGCTGGAGGTTGTTGAGGATACCCTCAAAGGCGGTATAGTGGGTGCCGGAACCATATTCCCGGGTGTATTGCATCTGAATTTTCTCGCCCTTAGTGCCGTAGAGCAGCACATCCTTGACCGCCGCCGGCAGGTCCCGATAGGGCGTATCCAGCGAAAAGCCGTAGTGCGCCGCCAATCCGTCGTAGTACATCTGGGCGATGGTGCCCCCGGTCTTATAGTTCCAGCCGCTGGCCTGGATCGCCCCCTCCCGGATGGACAGCTCCGGCTGGGGCACGATCAGCTCCGGGTCCATGGACATATAGATGCCCAGCCCCGTGCATTTGGGGCAGGCGCCGAAGGGATTGTTGAAGGAAAACATCCGGGGGGATAGCTCCTCCACGCTGACGCCGTGCTCCGGGCAGGCATAATTGCGGGAAAAGGTCAGCTCCTCCCCGCCGATGACATCTACCGTCAGCAGCCCGCCGGACTGCTCTGTGGCGGTCTCCACGCTGTCGCTGAGTCGCCGCAGCATATCCGGGCGCACCACCAGCCGATCCACCACAATCTCGATGGTGTGCTTTTTGTTTTTGTCCAGCGTTATCGGCTCCAGCAGGTCGTGCATCTCCCCGTCGATGCGGGCGCGGGCGTAGCCGGCGGTGCGGGCATTTTCCAGCTCCTTGGCGTATTGCCCCTTGCGTCCCCGGACGATGGGCGCCAGCAGCTGGATTTTCGTCCCCTCCGGCAGCGCCGCAATGCGGTCCACGATCTCATCCACCGTCTGCTGGCGGATTTCCCGCCCGCACACCGGGCAGTGAGGAATACCGATGCGGGCATACAGCAGCCGCAGATAGTCGAATATCTCCGTCACCGTGCCCACGGTGGAGCGGGGGTTCTTGGAGGTGGTTTTCTGGTCGATGGAGATGGCGGGAGACAGCCCCTCGATATAGTCCACGTCCGGCTTTTCCATCTGCCCCAGAAACATCCGGGCATAGGAGGACAGGCTCTCCACATACCGCCGCTGTCCCTCGGCATAGATGGTATCAAAGGCCAGCGAGGATTTGCCGCTGCCGGACAGACCGGTGAACACCACCAGACTGTCCCGGGGCAGCTCCACATCCACATTTTTCAGATTGTGCGCCCGTGCGCCTTTTACCAATATTTTTTTCAGCTCAGCCATCCTGCTCTCTCCTTGGCGTTTTTCTGCATTCGTCGCTTAGTATGCCCCTTTGTGCCGCCGGAATTGCGGCCGCATAAAGAACGTTTGTTCAATTCGACAGTATTATACAGAGTTTGTTGGGATTTGTCAAGAAAAGACCCGTAAAATTTCCGCGTTTGCAGGGGGCGGATGCTATGCCGTGTTTCGTTCCGTGCTGTTTTTGTCGGTGCAAAAGGGGTATGTGCCCGCGGTGCAGGGCTATGCCGTTCGCCCTCGAAACCGTGATCTTAACGGAAATCGGAAACCCGTTAAGGGGGCGCATCATTGTCCATCGCTTACTGCTCCCTTTCCGGACGGTCGGCATCCACAAAACCGACCGCTGTTTCACCGCTGAAGATTCTCTCTGCAAGAGCTTGCAGTTCATCCCGCGCGGCAAGTACCTGCTCCCGGTGGAAATCCGTAAAGCCGCCAATCGGAAGGAAAATATCCGCGGATTCCGGCGTGATTTTTCCGTGTGCGTTCTGCCGCCACGTCCGGCGGCGGGTGCGCTCTGCGGCTTTCGCCGCCCTTTGCCATCACAACGCCGAAGCAGCCGTTCGGCAGCTTTTCAAAAATCTCCTCTTCCACAAGGAATTTCATATTCCGTTCCGCCGATCATTCGCATTGGACCGGGATGCAGATCTCGGTCACAAACTTCTCCGTATCGTTGGTAACGCCGTAGTCAATGAGCGTGATCTCCCGGGAAAAGCCGGCGATCTGCATTTTGTGCTTGTCGATATAGCCCAGCAGCTTTTGATATTGCGCCGGAGCCTCCTTGTGACTGCCCCGAAAGCGCAGCCGCACACAGAGGGTCTCCGGCAGCTCCCGTGTTTCACCTGTGTAAATATCCTCCCGATCTAAGATCAGAAAGATACCGTCGTACCGCGCCGTTTCCGCTTTTTGCAAGTGTTCCGCCGAAATGCCCAATCCGACCTTGCCGAGAAAGACAACGGCCTCGGCGTCGGACTGATCCAGCTTTCGGATCGGTGCTTCCATATCGGCGGAGCCGTCGATCTTCAGCGGATCGTCCACCCACACAATGCGGCAAGCGGGGAGATGGATTCGGGAAACCGTATTCAGCGGGGTGGTTTCAGCGTCCGTCAGCCAATTCAGGCGATGGTCGATCTTCTGCTCGATGCGTCTCAGCTCCTGCTGCTTGTTGAGTACCGCCTGTTTCTGCTGTCGGAGCTTTTCTTCAATACGGTCAATGTCCCTGTTTTTCAGGAAGTCCTCGATTTCAGAGAGCGGCATATCCAATGCCCGCAGATAGCGGATGGTATTCAGCACCTCAAATTGTTCCGTTCCGTAATAACGGTAGCCGGAATCGGGCGAAATATATGCCGGGGTCAGCAGCCCGATACGCTCATAGTGCCGCAGGCTGCTGACGCTGATATGGAACAGCTTGGACACCTCCCCGATGGGAAAAAGATTTTTTCTGTCCATACCCTCAACCTCCTAACACGGGTTTGCGGTCTTTCCGACGAATCGCGGCAAAAGCGATGACGCAGATCACGACGGACAGCAGGGAGCCGGTCGCTGTGGCCAGGCCCATTGGGAAAAGCGTTGTCGGGAATAGCATTGATGTCAGATAGACGCCGGGAATACGCACCAGCGTAATGGCGAGGATGTTATGCAGGAACGACAGCCCGGATTTTCCGCAGGCGCAGAAATAGCCGCT
>DJEF01000043.1:0-13629 GCA_002431285.1 Ruminococcaceae bacterium UBA5905
AAGGGCTTGGTCACATAGTCGTCTGCCCCCACATTCAGCCCCAGCACCTTGTCGGTGTCCTCGCTCTTGGCGGTGAGCAGAATGACCGGAATGTTCCATCGCTCCCGCAGCTTTGCCATGGCGGTGATGCCGTCCATCTCCGGCATCATCACATCCAATAGCACCAGCTGCACCGGCTGCTGCTCCAGCACCGCCAGCGCTTCCCGCCCGGTATAGGCGCATACGGTGTCGTAGCCCTCCGCCTCCAGATAGATTTTCAGCGCCGACACAATGTCCCGCTCATCGTCGCAAATCAGTATCGTCATCGTATCCCTCCCGTTGTATTTACAGTATACCGGATTATTTCTTAATTGAAAAGAGGGAGGTTGTTTAAGACTTCATTAAGATGAGCAGGATGTCGGCGGCCGCCGGATTCGGGCGAATTTTTGCGATTTGGGGGAAAATGGTCCGATTGGCTCTTGCAAGCGGGGCGAAAATATGCTTTAATGGTCGTGTATATTGTGTATGGAAAGGGGTCGCCCTGTGGATTATATTGAGAATGAGAGCGGCAAGCGGCTGGTGTGGATCTTCGACCATGTGATCGAAGGCCCCATCACCTTCAAGCGGCACCATCACGCGTTTCTGGAGATGTCCTGTGTGCTGCGGGGCACCGGCACCTATCAGGTCAACGGCGAGGACTTCGATATGCGGCCGGGGGACGTGTTTCTGTTCGCCCCCACCGACCAGCATAATCTGCTGCTGGGGAATGAGACGCTGGAGCATATCGTGGTGCATCTGGACCCCTCCTTCATTTGGAACGCGCTGGGCAACGATATGGATTATAAATTCCTGATGGTGTTCTTTCAGCGGGGGCCGCATTTCCGCTGCCGACTGGATCGGGACAACCCGGCGGCACCGCTGCTCAGCCAGTGGTTCCGGGAGATCTGGCAGGAATGCCGGGAGCAGCGGGACTGCTACGAGCTGATGATCAAAATTCGCATCCAGTCGATTCTGGCGCAGATCATCCGCAGCTACGATTGCATCGACACCGCCGCGGCCGACCGGGCCGCTCCCAGCGGCGAGCTGGAGCACATGAACCAGGTGCTCCAATACATCGACGATCATCTGGGCGAGGAGCTGCGGCTGTCGGAGCTGGCGGCGGTGGCGCACGTCAGCCCCTCCTACTTTTCGGCGCTGTTCAAGCGCTATAACGGACTGCCCCCGGTGGAATACGTGGTGGGGCAGCGGGTGCGCCGGGCGGTGCAGCTGATCCGCACCACCGATCTGTCCCTGTCGGAGATTGCGTCCGTCTGCGGCTTTAATAACAATACCAATTTCTATAAGGCATTCCGGCGGGTCACGGGACGTACCCCCGCCTCCTACCGCAACGCCGGAGAAACCGCCTCCACCGCCCTGACCTCCGGTACGATGAACATTGCCCGCTCGGTTTATACCGCCCCGGCGGCCCCGGCGGCAACTCCGCCTGCGCCCGCGCCGGAGCCTGCGACCGTGCCGGATTACAGCACCGACCCCTGTCAGCTCTGCACCTTCTGAGTGTGAAAGCGGGCAGAAACACCGTCCCCGCCGGAAAAACACGCCCGACCCGATGCCGCCGGCCCCCCGGGTCCGGACGGCTGCGGAGGGTGCCGTGTTGCACGGCATTTGTATGAGACCATCGCCGACGCCGCCCGCGGGCGGCGTCGGACCCATGGAACGCCGGGGGGCTGTCCTTGTGGGCAGTCCCCTTTCCGCAAAGCGGAGAAAGGACAGTACCGCCATGTATACACCCGCCGCCGAAACCCATGAGATTTCCGTTTGCTCCTTTGCCGCCGCGCTGGCGGAGCCGACCCCCGGCACCTATGACGACTCCCGCTGGCTGTATGTGCCCTGTCGGCTGGAGCCATACCGGTATATTCTCGGCACCCGGGGGGAAAATCCTCTCATCTGCATCGGCATCAACCCCTCCACCGCCCAGCCGGACGATCTGGACAACACACTGAAATCCGTGGAGCGCATCGCCACCGGCAACGGCTTTGACAGCTTCATTATGTTCAACGTATATGCCCAGCGCGCCACCGACCCGGACGATATGGACACCGTGCGCAACGATTTTCTCCACCGGGAGAATATGGCGGCGTTCCGCTATGTTCTGTCCGGCTGCGGCGAGGGGATCACCCCCACCGTCTGGGCGGCGTGGGGCACCATCATTGAAAAGCGCCCGTACCTGTGGGATTGCCTGCGGGATATGATCGCCATCGGCGAAGAATACGGCGCCCGCTGGGTCACCGCCGGACGGCGCTCCAAAAAGGGACACCCTCACCACCCGCTGTACCTGCGGGCGGACAGCGGGCTGGACGATTTCGATGCCGCCGCTTATCAGCAGGAGGGAGAGCTGCGCCGATGATCCGGGTTCTGTATGAGGACAAGAGTTTAGTGGTGTGCGAAAAGCCGGTGGGGGTGCTGTCCGCCCCCGAACCGGGAAAACGGCGGGATATGCCCGCCCTGCTGCAAAAGCAGACCGGCGCCTACCGCATCGACGTGATCCATCGGCTGGATCAGCCGGTGGGCGGGGTGATGGTATACAGCAAGAGCGACCGGGTGACCCCGGGGCTGTACCGGCAGATGGCAGGGCACCACTTCATCAAGGAATATCTGGCGGTGGTGTGCGGCGTTCCCGCCCAGCCCGCCGGCACATGGACGGACTGGCTGCTGAAGGACCGCCAGCGGTGCAAATCCCGCACGGTGCGCCCCGGCACGCCGGGGGCAAAGGAGGCACGGCTGACCTATCGGCTGCTGTCCACCGCGCAGACCCCCCAGGGAGCGCTGAGTCTCCTAAAGGTGCGGCTGCACACCGGCCGCACCCACCAGATCCGGGTGCAATGCGCCAGCCGGCGGCTGCCCCTGCTGGGAGACGAAAAGTACGGCGGACGGGCGGACGACGGCTTCCGGGGGCTGGGGCTGTGGTCCTACCATCTGGCATTCCGACACCCGGTGGGGCGGCAAACGGTGGACGAAACCTGTCCGCCGCCCCGCACCTATCCATGGACGCTGTTTGACCCGGCGGTATTTTCCCAACCGATTGACACAAACCAGGAGCCGAAAGCGGCAGAAAAGGAGCGGTAAACCATGCCGGAGCTGTTTGATTCCCGGGATTTAAGCTACCGCACCCCCTTTGGGGCGGTGGCGGTGGGGACAGAGGTGCTGTTCCGCATCTGTCTGCCCCGGAATTGGGGCTGCCACGCCGCCACTCTGCTCATCACCCAGGACGGTCAACCGGAGCAGTATAACGGGATGTTCTGGGCGGGGATGTGCGGCGACGACCGCGAGTGGTGGGATGTGCGCTTCACCCCCACCGAGGCGGCGGTGTATTTCTACGGCTTTCAGCTGGAGCTGGCGCTGGGCACCGGCTGGCTGGTGCGCCGCCCCGACGGCCGGGCAGAATATTCTTATGTATCCAAGACCCCTCAATGGCAGTTGACCGCCTATGCGGCGGAGTTCACCACCCCCGATTGGCTGGCGGGGGGCATTTTCTATCAGATTTTTCCCGACCGGTTCGCCGCCTCCGGGCAGCCGAAAGCGAACGTCCCCGCCGACCGGGTGCTGCACGAGCGCTGGGACGAGGAGATCGTCTGGCAGCCCGACCCACAGGGACGGGTGCGGAACAACGACTATTTCGGCGGCGATCTGGCGGGGATCATCGACAAGCTGGACTATCTGGCGGGGCTGGGGGTCACCTGTCTGTACCTCAACCCCATTTTCGAGGCCCATTCCAACCACCGTTACGACACCGCGGACTATACCCGGGTGGACCCGCTGCTGGGGACGGAGGAGGATCTGCGCCGGCTGACCCGGGAGGCGCGCCGCCGGGGCATCCGGATCATTCTGGACGGCGTATTCAGCCACACCGGCGCGGACAGCGTGTATTTCAACCGGGAGCGCCGCTATCCCGATGAGGGAGCGTATAACAGCCTGTCCTCCCCCTATCGCAGCTGGTATCAGTTCAGCCGCTGGCCCCGGGAATATCACTCCTGGTGGGGCTTTGACACTCTGCCGGAGGTCAACGAGCTGGACCCCGCCTTTCTCCGGTATATCACGGGGGAAGCCGGTGTGCTGGAGCAATGGCAGCGGGACGGTACGGCCGGCTGGCGGCTGGATGTGGCGGACGAGCTGCCCGACGGCTTTCTGGACGCCCTGCGGCGGCGGGTGAAAACCACCGACCCGGACGCGCTGGTGCTGGGGGAAGTCTGGGAGGACGCCAGCAACAAGGAGAGCTACGGCCACCGTCGCCGGTATCTGCTGGGGCAGCAGCTGGACAGCGTGATGAATTATCCCTTTCGTCAGGCGGTGCTGGGCTTTTTGCTGGAGGGCGGCCGGGCGCACTTCTTCGACCCGGTGCTGTCCATTATCGAACACTATCCGCCCCAGGTGCTGCGGCTGCTGATGAACCACATCGGCACCCACGACACCGAGCGGGCGCTGACCCTCTTGGGAGGAGAGCCCAGCCGGGGCCGAGGGCGCAGCTGGCAGGCGGCGCAGACCCTGTCCCCCGCTCAGCGGCAGACGGCGGTGGCCCGGCTGAAGCTGGCGACGCTGCTGCAATTTTCTCTGCCGGGAGTCCCCTGCATCTATTACGGAGACGAGGCGGGCATGGAGGGCTATAAAGATCCCTTTAACCGGCGCACCTATCCCTGGGGCCGAGAAGATGCGGAACTGCTCGCCTGGTATCGGACGCTGGGGCGCTGCCGGCGGCAGCAGCCGGCGCTGGCGGAGGGAGCGTTTCAGCCCCTACCCTCCGGTGAGGAGATCGTCGCCTATATCCGGGGCGAGGGGGCGCAGGCAGTGCTGTGCGCCGTCAACCGGGCGGATACGGAGCACACCCTGCTGCTACCCCAGGAATGGGCGGACGGCCGGGTTCTGTGCGGCGATGGCGCCTGCCGGAAACGGGTGCTGTACCTGCCTCCCATGGGCGGCGTATGGCTCCGAAAAGCGATCGAAACAGAAAGGAATCCCGAAACACCATGAAGAAACCTGCCTATCGGAAAACCGTGGCCTGCTGCTATATCGGGTATATCGTACAGGCCATCGTCAATAATTTTGCTCCTCTGCTGTTTATCACATTTCAGCAGCAATACGCGATCCCGCTGGCAAAGATCACCCTGCTCATCACGGTGAATTTTCTCATTCAGCTGGGGGTGGACCTCTCCTCCGCCTGGTTCATCGACCGCATCGGTTACCGGGCCAGTATGCTGATCGCCCATGGCCTGTCCACGGCCGGGCTGTTGCTGCTGACGGTGCTGCCGGAGCTGCTGCCCGACCCGTTTGTCGGCATTCTTCTGTCGGTGGCGGTATACGCCATAGGCGGCGGATTGCTGGAGGTGGTGGTCAGTCCTCTGGTGGAGGCGTGTCCCACCGAGAATAAGGAGCAGTCCATGAGTCTGCTCCACTCCTTCTATTGCTGGGGACATATGGGGGTGGTGCTGCTGTCCACCGGCTTTTTCGCCCTGTGCGGGATCGAACATTGGAAGCAGCTGGCCCTCCTTTGGGCGGCGGTGCCGCTGATCAATCTGGTGCTGTTCACCCGCGCCCCCATTTATACGCTGACCGAAGAGACTACACAGGGGCTATCGGTGCGGCAGCTGTTCTCCCGGGGCTTTTTCTGGCTGCTGATGCTGATGATGCTGTGCGCCGGAGCCAGCGAACAGGCGGTGAGCCAGTGGGCCTCCGCCTTCGCCGAAAAGGGGCTGGGTCTGAGCAAATCGCTGGGCGATCTGGCCGGACCGATGACCTTTGCGGCGCTTATGGGAATATCCCGGCTGCTCTATGGGAAATACGGTGCGCGGCTGGAGCTGCGCCGCAGCATGGCGGTCAGCGCCCTTTTGTGCGTCGCCGCGTATCTGTGTATTGCGCTGGTGCCGTCCCCGGTGATGGGACTGGTGGGCTGCGCCGTGTGCGGCTTCTCGGTCGGGATCTTCTGGCCGGGCACATTCAGCATCGCCGCCGATTCCCTCAAGGGCGGCGGCACCGCCCTGTTTGCGCTGCTGGCGCTGGCGGGGGATCTGGGCTGTGCCGGAGGCCCCACTCTGGCGGGGCTGGTATCCAGCGCCCGCGGCAACGATCTGCGGGCGGGAATCCTGGCGGCGCTGTGCTTCCCGGCGGTGATGCTGGTGTGTCTCCTCCTGTTACAGCGTAGCCGTAAAAAGGAATGACGTTGCATCAATTATCCATGCGTTTTCCCTTGCCTTTTGTAGGAAAGTATGGTAGAATTTCCTTATATTACAGTAAACAGCGCCGAAGGAGATGGAATTTCATGTCAATCCAATTCTGCAGAGAACGAAATCAGTTCTATCTGCACACAGCGCATACCAGTTACATTATCGAGCTGCTGGACGGGCGCATTCCCATGCACGCCTATTGGGGCAAGCGGCTGGAGGATCTGCCGCCCATGCGGGAATGGCACTCCCCGCACGTCAACTGCTTTACACCGTTCGATACCGGAGCCGATGACAGCACCACCTATGGATGCACCGGTAATCTGCCGCTGGAATTTCCGGTCTACGGCACCGGCGATTATCGGGAGACGGCTCTGCTGCTCAGCAACGCCGACGGCTCCCGGGTGAGCCGCCCGGAATATGTACGCCATACCATCACCCCCGGGAAGCCCCGGCTGGAGGGACTGCCCGCCACCTATGGCGAGGCGGAGGAGGTATCCACGCTGGTGCTGTTTCTGCGGGATGCCCTGACCGGGCTGGAGGTGGAGCTGTCTTACAGCGCCTTCGAGCAGGAGGACGCCATCGCCCGCAGCGTGCGGGTGACAAACGGCGGCGACGCGCCCATGCGGCTGCATAAGCTGTCCAGCGCCTGTGTGGACGTCGGCGACGGCAGCGATCTGGAGCTGCTGCACCTCCACGGGATATGGGGACGAGAGCGGCATATCGAACGCAAGCCCCTCATCACCGGCATTCAGAAGATCGACTCCAAGCGCGGCTCCAGCAGCCATGCCCATAACCCTTTCCTGGCGCTGGCGGACAAGCATACCACCGAGACCGCCGGCGATGCCTACGGTTTCAGCCTGGTATACAGCGGCAGCTTTGAGATGGGCGTGGAGCGGGACACCTATATCGGCACACGGGTGCTGATGGGGATCAACAGCTTCGATTTCGGCTGGAAACTGGAGAGCGGCGAGAGCTTTCAGGCGCCCGAGGCGGTGCTGGTGTATTCCGATGCGGGTCTCGGCGAGATGTCCCGCCGATTCCATCGGCTGTATCGGCGGCACCTCTGCCGGGGCAAATACCGGGACGATCCCCGTCCGGTGCTGGTCAACAACTGGGAAGGCACCTATTTCGACTTCAATGAGGAAAAGCTGCTGGCCATTGCCGAAAAAGCTAAAGAGCTGGATATTGATATGCTGGTGCTGGACGACGGCTGGTTCGGCAAGCGCAACAACGACGACTGCTCCCTGGGCGACTGGGTGTGCAACACCGAGAAACTGCCCCACGGGCTGAAGGGGCTGGGTGATAAGCTGAACGCCATGGGGATGCAGTTCGGCCTGTGGTTTGAGCCGGAGATGATCTCCCCCGACAGCGACCTGTACCGGGCGCACCCGGATTGGTGCATCCATGCGCCGCACCGCTCCCGCAGCGAGAGCCGTCGGCAGCTGATGCTGGACCTGTCCCGGGACGAGGTGTGCGACTATATCACCGAGGCGGTGGCGTCGGTGCTGGAGAGCGCTCCCATCGCCTATGTGAAGTGGGATTTCAACCGCAATGTGGCGGAGCTGGGCAATCCGGAGCTGCCCGCCGACCGGCAGCAGGAGCAGCTGCACCGGTATGTGCTGGGGCTGTATCGGGTGCTGGAGACCCTCACCGCCCGGTTCCCGCACGTGCTGTTTGAGAGCTGCTCCGGCGGCGGCGGACGGTTCGATGCCGGTATGCTCTATTATATGCCCCAGACCTGGTGCAGCGACGATACCGATGCCGTGGAGCGGCTGTATATCCAATATGGCACCAGCATGGTCTATCCGCCGGTGACGATGGGCTCCCATGTGTCCGCCTGCCCCAACCATCAGGTGGGGCGCACCACCCCCTTCAAGATGCGGGGGGATGTGGCCATGTCCGGTCAGTTCGGCTATGAGCTGGATCTGTCGAAGCTCAGCGCCGAGGATCTGGCGCTGGCTAAGGAACAGGTGGCGTTCTATAAGGCCTATCGCTCGGTGGTGCAGCAGGGGGATATGTACCGGCTGCTGTCCCCCTTTGAGAGCGATCTGGTGGCGTGGGAGTTCCTGAAAGGGGACACGGCGCTGCTGTGCACCTTTGTGCAAAAGGGTACGCCCGCCACCTGCCCGGAGCGGGTGCGGCTGCAAGGTCTGGATCCCCGGGCCACGTATGTGCAGAAGGATACCGGCGCGGCCGTTTCCGGAGCCTTCCTCATGCAGGTGGGGATCGCCTGCAGTCATTGGCGGGATTATGAGAGCCAGATCCTGGTATTTGAAAAACAGAAATAGGCAAACGGCCGGGACGGTGTTTTACCGTCCCGGCCTCGTCTGTGTGGAAGCAGCCGTTCCGTCGGAGTGGCTGCTCCTTTTTCTGTTTCCGGCTCCCGACCGACGCCCCGCCGCCCGGCGAATCATCCGACCTCTTCGCCGTAGGCTGCACGCCGCCGTAATCGGTTCCCGCCATCCGGTATGGCTGCCCTGCCGCTTGTATTACCGCAGCAGCGCCGCCAGCAGCAGCGCATACGCATAGCGGAAATTCATGCGGGGTACGTCTGCCGCCGCCCGCACGGGGTATTCGCCCACGGTATCCTCCCCTACCGTCAGCCGGAAGGAGCCCACCACCTGCCCGGCCGTCACCGGCGCTTCCAGATCCTCAGCCAGTTCCCAGACCGGCTGCACCTGCTTTTCGCTCCCCTTTTTCAGCAGGATCGCCTCCGGAATATCCGCCGTCACCGCCACCTGCTCCGCCTGTCCCCGCAGCACCGGAATAGGCGCGGCCTGCCGCACCTCCTCCGGGGGCGTATAGCTGACATAGGAGGAGAATCCATAGTCCAGCATCGCCCGGGCGCCGCCGAACCGGTCGGCGGTGGTGGCGCAGCCCAGCACCACCGCCACGAACGCCGTGCCGTCCCGTTGGGCTGTGGCAGCCAGACAGTGGCCGGAGGCGCCGGTGGTGCCGGTTTTCAGCCCGGTGGCGCCCTTATAGTGACGCACCAGCTTATTGGTGTTCACCAGCTGGGATTTGCCGCCCCGCAGGGTGTCCATCCAGATGGTGGTGAATTCCTGTATCTCCGGATGGGTCATCAGCTGCCGGGACATCACCGCCACATCCAGCGCGCAGGAATAGCCGGTGTCGTCCAGACCGCTGCAATCCTTGAATTGGGTATCCGCCATGCCCAGCTGCGCCGCCCGCTCGTTCATCGTCGCCACGAACGCCTCGATGGTGCCGCTGATATGCTCCGCCAGCGCGGCGCAGGCGTCGTTGGCGGAGACCACGGCGGCCGCCTTCACCAGCTCCCGCACCGTCATGGTCTCCCCCGGCTCCAGCCAGATCTGGGACCCGCCCATAGAGGCTGCCCGTTCCGAGCAGGTCACGGATTCGTCAAAGGACAGCCGCCCCTCCCCGATAGCCTCCATCACCAGCAGCAGGGTCATCACCTTGGTCACCGAGGCGATGGGCAGATGCACGCGGGCATCCTTTTCGTACAGCACCGTGCCGCTGCCCTGATCCATCAGCACCGCCCCCTTGGCCCGAATATCCAATCCGGTGGCGGGGGTGGCCACCGCCGGCCACGCCGCCTCATCCTCCCCCAGCAGCTCCTCCAGAGCAATGCCGCTTTCCTCATCGTACAGCACCCGCCCGGCGGCGCAGACCGACCAGCCGTTTATCAGCACCGCCGTTACCGCCAGCACCGCCATCCATTGGCGCAGTTTCATACTCGTTTACCCCTTTCCGCTTCCGTTCTGCTTCCATGTATATGGACGGCGAGCGAAAAAAATTGCACAAATCCGCCAAAAGGTATTTATTTTTGCGGCGGAAAGCAATATAATGGATAGGAATTGATGCAGAAAGGAATCTGAATCTATGACCGATCTGAACCACCCGCTGGATGGGGTGCGCCGGGTCCATTTCGTGGGCATCGGCGGCTCCGGCATGAGTCCGCTGGCAGAGATTCTCCATGCCAGGGGCTATCAGCTCACCGGCTCTGACAATAACGAATCCGACAACCTGAACCGCATCCGGGCGCTGGGCATCCCGGTGACCATGGGACACGCCGCCGAAAACATCGACGGCGCGGAGCTGGTGGTGTATACCGTCGCTATCCCCGCCGACAACCCGGAGCTGGTGGCCGCCCGGGAGCGGGGGATCCCGCTGCTGGAGCGGGCGAAACTCCTGGGCTGGATCACCCGGCAATACAAGACCTCGGTAGCCGTGGCGGGCACCCACGGCAAAACCACCTCCACCTCCATGCTCAGCCAGATTCTCCTGCAGGCGGGCGCCGATCCCAGCCTGTTCATCGGCGGGCGGCTGCCTCTCATCAGCGCCAACGGCCACGCCGGCACCGGCGATACCATGGTATGTGAAGCCTGCGAATTCAAGGATCACTATCTGGAGATGACCCCCACCGTCGGCGTGATCCTCAATGTGGACGCCGACCATCTGGATTATTTCGGCGATCTGGACGGGGTGATCCGGTCGTTCCACCGGTTTGCGGAGCAGACCACCGACACGGTGATCTATAATGCCGACGACGCCAACACCCGCCGGGCGCTGGAGGGCATCACCGGCAAGACGCTGATATCCTTCGGGCTGTCCGACGGCTGCGACTGGCAAGCCAAAAACGTCCGCACCGAGCGGGGTGCATTTGGGGTCTATGACCTGTGGCACGCCGGAAAGCGGCTGGGCGAGATCCATCTGGGGGTACCCGGAATGCACAATGTGGGCAACTCGCTGGCGGTGGCTTCCGCCGCCCACCGGTGCGGTATGGATTTTGCCGCCATTGAGGCGGGCATCCGCGCTTTTCGAGGGGCCGGACGGCGGTTTGAGTTTCTCGGCGAATACGCCGGGGTGACGGTGGCGGACGATTATGCCCACCACCCCACCGAGATCGCCGCCACCCTCAAGGCTGCCCGCGAATTAGAGCACCGCGAGGTGTGGGCGATATTCCAGCCCTTCACCTATTCCCGCACCGCCCGCCATCTGGAGGGCTTCGCCGAGGCGTTGGATCACGCCGATCATGCCGTGGTCAGTGACATCATGGGCAGCCGGGAGGTCAACGAGTGGGATGTCCACGCCCGGCAGATCACCGACCGGATGCAGCATGGGATATACCTGCCCACCTTCCCGGAGATCGCGGACTATGTAGCGGCGCGGGTACAGCCCGGCGATCTGGTGCTGACCATGGGCGGCGGCGACGTATATAAATGCGCCCGCATGGTGATCGCCAAACTGAAAGAGAAAGAATAAAGTCAGGGCTACGGTCATATGACCGCAGCCCTTTTGTTATGCTTGTGGATGAATTTTCGCCGCCACCCGGCAGGCTCGCTTATATGCCTCGGTCAGGTAGTCTTCCGGCTCCATGCGGGCATAGGCGTCATTTTCCCGGCGGTTCGGCTTGGAACGGGTGGTCAGCTCAAAGGTCAGTACCTCCGGGCAGCCACAGCGCCGCAGGCGGGCGGCATTGTAATCCCAGTCGGCAATGCCGTCAAAGGGCAGCAGGTGCAGATCGTCATGCCAGGTGATTTTTCCCGCATGGTCCCGGATGCCCAGATTATCATCGATATGGGTCGCCAGCAGCCGGTCGCCGTACCGTGCCAGCAGGTCCCGGGAATGGTTATAACACATCTCATGACCGGAATCCCAGCAGAATCCCACGGTATCGTCGCCCGGAAAGGCGTCCAGCAGCGCAAACAGGTACTCCTCGCCCTCGGTGTTTTCCACCGCCAGCCGTACACCGGTGCCCTGTGCCGCCTGCACCACCCGCCCGAACCGCTCGATGCCCCGCTCGTTGGGCGTATGCTCGTCAAAGCCGATGAACGCGTGCAGCACCAGCAGCGGCACCTCCGCCCGCCGGCAGCGCTCCAGACTGTCCAGCAGCTCCTGCACGGCGGCGTCGCCCGCCGCCGTATCCTCGTGCCACAGATCCGCCGCTTTCCCAAAAGGGGCGTGGATGGATTGATAGAGCAGTCCGCAGTCTCGCCCCAGCCGTGCCAGCGCCTCCGCCGGCAGTGCCCGCTGCGCCGGGTCGCTGTCGTCGCTGAAAAAGGCATCAAAGCCCACCCGAGCAAAGGCTTGCAGCTGCTCCGGCACGGATAACCGAAAGCTGTCGGACAGCCCCAGCCCCAATTTCTGCTGCCACATAGTGTTCACTCTCCCTTTCCGATTAAGAAAAAGCCGCAAGGAGGCTCCCGGACAGCCGCGGACTCCGGAAACCTCCCTGTGTGCTTTATTTTTCTTCGATTTTCGTCTTACCGCCCATATACGGCTGCAGCGCCTTGGGAATCCGCACACTGTACTTTTCGCCGTCGAATTCCAGATTGTTCTCCAGCAGGGCGATCAGCATACGGGGCGGTGCCACCACGGTGTTGTTAAGGGTGTGGGCCAGATATTTCTGTCCGTCGGCGCCCTTGACCCGGATGCCCAGACGGCGCGCCTGGGCATCGCCCAGATTGGAGCAGGAGCAGACCTCAAAATACTTATTCTGCCGGGGCGACCACGCCTCTACATCGTAGGATTTCACCTTGAGATCCGCCAGATCGCCGGTGCAGCATTCCAGCGTACGCACCGGAATATCCAGCGACCGGAACAGCTCCACAGAGTAGCTCCACATCTTGTTGAACCAGTCCATACTCTCCTCGGGCCGGCAGATGACGATCATCTCCTGCTTTTCAAACTGGTGGATGCGGTAGATGCCCCGCTCCTCGATGCCGTGGGCGCCCTTTTCCTTGCGGAAACAGGGAGAATAGCTGGTGAGGGTCAGGGGCAGCTGCTCCTCGGGGGTGATGGTGTCGATGAATTTGCCGATCATGGAATGCTCGCTGGTGCCGATAAGATAGAGGTCCTCGCCCTCAATCTTGTACATCATGGCGTCCATTTCTTCAAAGCTCATGACGCCGGTGACCACCTTGGAGCGGATCATAAAAGGCGGGATATAGTAGGTAAAGCCCTTGTCAATCATGAAATCCCGGGCATAGGCGGTGACGGCGCTGTGCAGCCGGGCGATATCCCCCATCAGATAGTAGAAACCCTCGCCGGCAACCCGACCGGCAGCCTCCTTATCCAGCCCATGGAACCGCGCCATAATATCCGAATGGTACGGCACCTCAAAATCGGGGTGGGTGGGCTCACCGAACCGCTCCACCTCCACGTTTTCGCTGTCGTCCTTGCCCACCGGCACCGACGGGTCCACGATGTTGGGAATTTTCATCATCCGCTGGGTCAGCGCCTGCTCCAGCTCGGTTTCCTGCTCCTCCAGCGCCTTCAGTTCCTCCGCCTGCTGGCTGACCAGCGCTTTCTTCGCCTCGGCCTCCTCCCGCTTGCCTTGCCCCATGAGCATCCCGATTTCCTTGCTCACCTTGTTGCGGTTGGCACGCAGCTCGTTGGCGCGGGTGTTGATCTCCCGCTTTTTGGCGTCCAGTTCAATGACCTCGTCCACCAG
>DJEF01000043.1:13667-14081 GCA_002431285.1 Ruminococcaceae bacterium UBA5905
CTCGTCCACCAGCGGCAGCTTCTTGTCCTCAAATTTTTTGCGAATATTCTCTTTTACCAGTTCGGGATTCTCCCGGATCAACCGAATGTCCAGCATTGCATACGCCTCCGTTTATTTTTGATGTAACGATTACTTCTTTTCCTTGGTAGCGATCTCTTTCAGCACCTGCCCGATGAATGCATCCAGCGGCATGGTGCCCAGATCGCCGTCCTTGCGGTGCCGCACGGAGACCACATTCTGCTCCGCCTCTTTGTCGCCGATGACCAGCATATAGGGGATCTTGTCCACCTGCGCCTCCCGGATTTTATAGCCCATCTTCTCGTTGCGGGTATCCAGCTCCGCCCGAATGCCGGCGGCTTTCAGCTGAGCGGTGACTTCGCCCGCCTTATCCAGCAGCCGCTCGGAGATGGGCAG
>DJEF01000043.1:14179-14369 GCA_002431285.1 Ruminococcaceae bacterium UBA5905
GCCAGCGTCCGCTCGTAGCAGCCCAGCGAGGTACGGTGGATGATATAGGGCAGCTTTTTCTGCCCGTCGGCGTCGGTATAATACATCCCGAACCGCTGCGCCAGCAACATATCAATCTGGATGGTGACCAGCGTATCCTCCTTACCGTAGACATTCTTATACTGGATGTCCAGCTTGGGGCCGTAGAACG
>DJEF01000013.1 GCA_002431285.1 Ruminococcaceae bacterium UBA5905
TGCTGCTCCGGCCACTGCTCAAAATCCAGATCATGAAGAATACCGACGGCCTCCCAGAAGTCTGCCTCATCTTCATACCCGAGATCCATGGCATACCAGCGCAGAACATCGCCGACAATCCGTCCGTGTTTTCGATGAAATTCTCCCTGATTATAGGTGCAGAGTAAATCCCAGGCTTCTTCCGGTGTCGGAACCATCCGCCAACGCTCCCTTCTTAATTCCTGCGCAGGCTGCCGTATATCGGCAGCCTGCGCTCGGGAAATTTTACATTCAGTCCGCAAACAGCGGAGTGGACAGATACCGGTCGCCGGTATCGGGCAGCAGCGCCACAATGGTCTTGCCCTTGTTCTCCGGCCGCTTCGCCAGCTGGATCGCCGCCCATACGGCAGCGCCGGAAGAAATACCTACCAACACGCCCTCTTTCTTGCCGATCAGTTTGCCGGTGGCAAATGCATCCTCGTTTTCTACGGGTATGATCTCGTCGTAAATCTTGGTATCCAGCACATCGGGGACAAACCCGGCGCCGATACCCTGAATCTTATGGCTGCCGGCAACCCCCTTGCTCAGCACCGGAGAGGAGGCCGGCTCCACCGCCACCACCTGCACGGCGGGGTTCTGGCTCTTCAAATATTCCCCGACGCCGGTGACCGTGCCGCCGGTGCCGACACCGGCCACAAAAATATCCACCTTGCCGTCGGTGTCCGCCCAGATCTCGGGGCCGGTGGTCGCCTTGTGCACAGCCGGGTTGGCCGGGTTCACAAACTGACCGGGAATGAAGCTCCCCGGAATCTCCTTGGCCAGTTCATCGGCCTTGGCGATCGCCCCCTTCATGCCCTTGGCGCCCTCGGTCAGCACAAGCTCCGCACCGTAGGCTTTCATCAGCTGGCGGCGCTCCACGCTCATGGTCTCCGGCATAACAATAATGATCCGGTAGCCGCGGGCGGCGGCTACGGAGGCGAGGCCGATACCGGTATTGCCCGAAGTCGGCTCAATGATCACGGAGCCGGGCTTCAGCAGCCCTTTCTGTTCCGCATCGTCGATCATTGCCTTGGCAATCCGGTCTTTCACGCTTCCGGCGGGATTAAAGTATTCCAATTTTCCGAGAACCTTAGCCTCCAGCTTTTCGGCCTGTTCGATGTGTACCAGCTCCAGCAGCGGCGTCTTTCCGATCAGCTGATCGGCGGATGTATAAATCTTACTCATAATCCATTCCTCCCAATATGATGGTTTGTCTATTCTTCGTGGTTCTTATGTCGGTTCGCTCGCAGCCTTAACATCGAAATACGAAATGACTGTCCATTTCATTTACCAACCTTTCCGATAGGTTTATATGCATTATAAACCCGATGGTTTGATTTGTCAAGAGAAAAATCAAAAAATTTGATTGATTTACCCACTTACCTGCTGTATAATAGGTTTATAGTGGAAAAGGGGGTAGACTCATGCTGATCTCAACCAGGGGGCGTTATGCGCTCCGGGTCATGATTGATTTGGCGGAACACCAGAAAGACGGATTTATTCCGCTGAAAGTGATCGCGACACGGCAGAATATTTCGGAGAAATATCTGGAGACCATTATCAAGCTGCTTGTGAAAGCAAATCTGCTGAACGGATTGAGAGGAAAAGGCGGCGGCTATCAGCTGACAAAGGCGCCGGAGCAATATACGGTGGGGAGTATCCTGCGAATAACCGAAGATTCCATGGCCCCCGTCTCCTGTCTCGAACCCGATGCGGCCGCCTGTCCTCAAGCGGCCGAGTGCCGTACCCTTTCTCTGTGGAGGGGTCTGGATAAAGTCATCAACGATTATCTGGACAATATCACATTAGCCGACTTGATGCGCTCCGACTCGGACGGATATGACTATGTGATCTGAGAAAGACGACAAGAAGAAACACCCTCATTCCGTCGAACACCCGAACGCCATATTCCGGTATGTCCGGAACAACGAATGGATATGTAGCTGCATCCTCCGCAAGGATTTCGGAAAAGTACGCTCGGCGACACGGCGTTCCGACGAAAACCGACCGCAGAGACCGAACGGGAGGTCGGCGCGCAGGCCGAGTTCAGCCAAATCGGCGCGCCCCCCTCGACGGTCCCCCCGCCAATAGGAAAGCACCGCCTGTTGCAGCTTCCACGCTGCAACAGGCGGTGCTTTTTTCGCTGTCAATTTTTCTGGGAACGGCCAAACGGCTCCGGGAATGAAAGCCGCTTACAGATCACCGGCCATTCTGCCGCCTGGCGGCGGTGAGGGTATTCCGCATCAGCATGGCGATGGTCATAGGCCCCACACCGCCGGGCACCGGGGTGATTGCCCCCGCCACCGGCTCCACGGCGGCAAAATCCACATCGCCGCACAGCTTGCCGTTTTCGTCCCGATCCATGCCCACGTCGATCACCACCGCACCAGGCTTGACCATATCCGCCGTGATGAACTTGGCTTTGCCGATGGCCACCACCAGCACATCCGCCCGGCGGCACACCGCCGCCAGATCCCGGGTGCGGGAATGGCACACGGTGACGGTGCCGTTGGCTTGCAGCAGCAGCAGTGCCATGGGCTTGCCCACGATATTACTGCGGCCGACCACCACGCACTCCTTGCCCGCCACATCCACGCCGCTGCGGCGCAGCAGCTCCATCACCCCCGCCGGGGTGCAGGGCAAGAACGAATAATCGCCCAGCAGAATATGCCCCGCGTTCTCACAGTGAAAAGCGTCCACATCTTTGGCCGGGTCGATGGCGGCGATCACCGCCGCCGCATCCAGCGGCGCGGGCAGCGGCAGCTGGCACAGAATGCCGTGGATATCCGGGCGGGCATTGAGCGCCGCCACCGTATCCAGCAGCGTCCGCTCGTCGGTGTCGGCGGGCAGGTCGATCTGCTCGCCGTAAAATCCCACCTCAGCGCAGGCTTTTTGCTTATTCCGCACATAGGTATGGGAGGCGGGGTCGTCTCCCACCAGGATCACCGCCAGCCCGGGGGTGATCCCCTGCTCCTTGAGCGCCGCCGTCTCGGCAGCGATCTCCGCCCGTATCTGGGCAGCGATAGCCTTGCCGTCAATGATCCTCGCCATCGGGTTCCTCCTCCGTTGCTTTCGGGTCGACCGTCTCCGTCTCCGCTCCGTCCTCCGGTTTTGCGGCTTCTTCGGCCGCCGTTTCCGGTTCCCCGGCGGGCTCCTCGGTGCTCAGCTCCGCGCCAGAAACCTCGGTTGTTTCCACTGTCGGGACAGCCTCGTCGGTTTCTTCCGTTTCGGAGACATCCGACTCCGCCGGCGGGGCGATATCCAGCGTGGGCGCGTCCGCAGCCGTCTCCAGCGTCATGGGCAGCGATTGAGCCCGCCGCCGCAGGATGCAGAACATCACGATGCCGCCGATGACCGCCAGCACCGCCACCAGCTGGGAGGTCTTGATGGTGCCAGCCATCAGGCTGTCGGTGCGCAGGCTCTCGATAAAGAACCGCCCCACGCCATACCACACCAGATAGCCGCAGAAGATTTCGCCCTTGAACTTATACGCCTTTTTGGACAGCAGATGCAGTAGCACAAAGCCCAGCAGGCACCATACAGATTCATAGAAGAAAGTGGGATGCACCGGCAAACTGGTGTCGTAGCCGCTGCCGTTCAGCCCCCCTTGAATCATATCGCCGGTCATACCCCAGGGCAGGGTGGTGTTGCCGCCGAAGGCCTCCTGATTGAAGAAGTTGCCCCAGCGCCCCACCCCCTGCCCGATGAGAAAGCCCAGGGACGCCAGATCAAACATGGCCAGCACGTGGATTTTTTTCAACCGACACATGAGGATTCCGGAACCAAAGGCGCCGATAATGCCCCCGTAGATGCCGATACCGCCCTTCCAAATCTGGAAAATGGTCTTGGGATTCGCCAAATATTCCGCCGTGTCGGCACAGAAAAACACGTAGTAGAGCCGGGCGCAGACAAAGCCCACGATGGTACACACCAGCGTCACGTCGATCATCCGGTCCGGGTCAATATCCAGTTCCTTCGCCCGGCGCATCGCATAGACCACCGCCAGCAGGAACCCCACGGCAATGCACACACCGTACCATTTGATGGTGAACTCGTGGCCGAACAGCGTGAACTGCGCCAGCACATCGTTGAGGGGGAATTTCCATCCCAGCTTGGGGAATTCTATGTAATGGGTCAGCAGATTGAGCATACGGGTCATCCTTTCGTATGTAATGGAGCCGGGATCATTCCGCCGGCTCGGGTCGGATCACCGACAGGGTGTATTCCTCGGCAGGCATCCGCGCGCGCAGCTGCGCATTCAGCTCCGCCACCGTCAATCCGGCCAGCGCCTCCAGCCGGGACAGGGGCTCGATGCCGTCGATCCAGTCGCTCAGGAGCATTTCGGCGCAGGTGGAGGCTTCATCCAGTCCGCTGACCGTTTCGCCATAGGCGGCGCGTCGGGCGATCTCCACCGCCTCCGGGTCCAGCCCGGCAGCCTGCTGCCGCTTCAGCTCTTCCAAAATAGCCTGCGCCACCCGCTCCGGGTCGCGGCTCTCACCGGCGAACAGCCAGATGCCAAAGCCGGGTCCGTTGAAATATTCCGCCGCGAACTGCTCATTGATGAGCCCTTCCTCCATCAGGCGGGCGTACAGCGGCGAGCTGCGCCCCACCAGCAGATCGGTGAGCAGCTGGGCGCCGGCCAGCGCCTTGGCATCCCGCTCGACCGCGCCCGGCTCCTTAATGCCCAAATAAAACAGGGGCGCCGCCACCGGCATGACCTGCTCCACCCGGTGACGAGCCACCGTATCCGGCTCGTCGCAGGCGAAAGAAGCCGGCAGCATGGCCGGGGCGGACTTCAGCAGCTTATCGGCGGCTTCCTCCACCTGGGCGGGGGTGATACGCCCCGCCACCGTCAGCACCATATTGTGCAGGTTATAATACTGGCCGTAGCAACGATACAGCAGGTCGGCGGTGATATGGGAGATGGACTCCACCGTGCCGGCGATGTCGATGCGCACCGGATGCCGGTGATACATCCCCTGCAGGAGATTGAACAGTACGCAGCGGGAGGGGTCGTCCTCACACATCCGGATCTCCTGACCGATGATGCCCTGCTCCTTCTCCACCGTCTGGGGGGTGAAGTAGGGATGCTGGACGAAATCCAGCAGAATCTCCAGCGAGGGGACGATGTTTTCCGTGGCCTGGAACAGATAGGCGGTGCGCTCAAAGCTGGTGTACGCATTGGCATTGGCGCCGGTAGCGGCGAACCGCTCGAAAGCGTCCCCCTCCTCGCTCTCAAACAGCTTGTGCTCCAGGTAGTGGGCGATGCCCTCCGGCACCTCCTCCACCCCGCCGCCGGGGGTGGGCAGGGTGTTATACACCGAGCCGTAGCGGGTAGCAAACAGGGCATAGGCCGCCGCGGCCCCCGGCTGCGGCCACACGAAGATCGTCAGCCCGGAGGGATGCTCCAGCGAATAATAGATATCCCCGGTCTGGGGGTGCTTATGCTGCTTCATCATAGGGATCCCTCCTCTCCCTGGGGGCACAGCAGATATGCCGTGTCAAAATGCACCAGCCGCGCCACCCGGCACACGTCCTCCCGGGTGACGGCGCGCAATTCGTTGGCCACCTGCTCCGGGGTTTTATAGTGCTCGTACACCGTCTGAGACACATAAAAGCCCTCCCGAGCGGCTGGGGTCTCCTCGGCCGCCATAAACGACTGAATAAGACTGCTGCGGGCGGCCTCCAGCTCCTCGTCGGAGAACTGCCCCTGCCGCAGCGCCTCCAGCTGCCGCAGCACCTCTTCTTTGGTACGCTGGGCGTTGGCGGTCTCGACACCGCTGTCCACCAGCATCAGACTGCGGAACCGGTCATAGGTGGAGGAACAATAATAGCACAGGCTCTGCTCCTCCCGTACATGGCGGAACAGAAGCGACGATGCACAACCGCCGAACAGGGCGTTCATCAGCCGGGCGGCGTTCACCGGGCCGTCCGGCTCGGCCGCCGCAATGCGGAAACCCAGCACCAGCTTGGCCTGCTTGAGATTCATGGTTTCGGTGCGAGCGCTCTCTTTCATGGTGAAGGAGGGATCGTCCGTCCACTGCACCGTCCGCCGCGGGGGCAGGGCGGCGAACGCCCGCTCCAGCTGCTGCGCCAGTGCCGCCGTATCCCCGTCCCCCTGATAGATCCAGTGGACGCGGGCGGTGCTCAGCAGCCGTTTCCATGCCTGCACCGCCCCGGCGGCGGTCAGCGCCGCCACCGTCTCGGGGGTGCCGTCCGGATCCACGCTGTACGGATGATCCGGGCACAGCAGCTCTACGCACCGCTTGCGGGCATACAGCCGCTTATTGTTCAGCTCGCTTTGCAGCCGCTCCAACAGACAGCGCCGCTCCTGCTCGAAATCCGCCTCACGAAACGCCTCCCCCTCCAGCGCCGGATCGCACAGCATCTCCAGCAGCAGGGCGGTGCACGGCTCGGTCAGATTCTCCCGGGACAAGGTATAGCTCTGCCGCAGATAGGACACGGAAAACAGCAGCACCTGCCAGCCGCCCAGCCGCAGATTGCTGCCGGTGACGGATGCGCCGTACAGGCCGTCCAGGCAGCGGTTGAGCGCTGTTAATGTAGGATACCGGCGGCTGCTGCGGGTCAACAGACCGGGCAGAATGGCGTATTCCGCCGCCGTAGACGCCTGCAGCGGCACGGCAAACACGGCGGTAAGCCGATCGGTACGATAGTCCCGAGGCGGCAGCGTCAGGAGGGTCTGCTCGTGACGCAGGGTGATGGATTCTGGCTGCATACGGATGTCTCCTTATCGGTTTTGCGCCGGTCGCCGCCGGGCGGCGTATCTCCCCGGGCGGGAAGATACCGGGCCTGCGGCGGACAGGACGGCGGGAATTGATGGGGTATCAGCATGGGATCGGCTCCTTTACGGCTTTTTCTTAGCCTGTCCCATACCGGCGGGAATATGCCCGCTCATTATATGCAAAATATACGAATCGTTGTATACGATCATAATAATACAAATAGTCTTAAATTTCTCCCAAAAGCGCGGCGGTGATGTCTCCGGCCAGCTGCCCCACATAGCGCTCCAGCTCCTCAAAGGACACATTGGCCCGATGCTCCGCCAAATCCGATATGGTACGCAAGATCAAAAACGGCACGCCGTTGGCAACGGCGGTCTGGGCAATAGCGGCGCCCTCCATTTCGGCAGCGGCTGCACCGAACAGGGTACGAATGCGGGATTTCAGCGCGCTGTCGTCCACAAATATATCCCCGGAGGCGATGCGTCCGCAGATCGCGCGGCTGCCGACGGGCAGCACCCGCTGCGCCGCTTTGCCGGCGGCGGCAACCAGCGCCGGGTCGGCGGCAAACACGGAGGGCTGCTGATCATCTCCGCCGGTATCCATATAGCCGGGGGCGTGGCCGAAGGCGGTGATATCGAAATCATGCTGCACCGCCTCGGTGCCGATCACCAGATCCTTCACCGCCAATTCCGGCGCCAGACCGCCCGCCATGCCGGTATTGATCAGCGCATCCGGCGCGAACCGGTCGATGAGCAGCTGGGCGGTGACGGCGGCGTTGACCTTGCCGATGCCGCTCTGCACCACCACGGCCCGGTGCTGCCCCAGCCGCCCCTGCACAAACCGGCGGCCGGCAACTTCCGTCACCGTCGGTGCGGTCAGCCGCGCCGTTAAATGCTCCACTTCCGACGGCATGGCGCCGATGATGCCGATGCTTTCCATGCGATTCCTCCCTCAAAGGTCTATGATAGTTCATAGTACCACATTTTCGGAAATCTTGCAATCTTTTCTTTATCTTTGCTTGCGCGACCGCTCCGGGCGTGATACAATGAGGGTAAAAGGGGGGTGTGCCATGCCGCGAGGAACCAATCAAAAACGCAAGCTGCTGTATCTGCTGGATATACTGGCGCGGGAAACCGACGAGGAGCACCCGCTGACGCTGGAGCAGATTCGCACACTGCTGGCCGCCCACGGTGTGGAGGCGGAGCGCAAGAGCCTGTACGATGATCTGGAACAGCTGCGCCTGTACGGCGCGGACATCATCACCCGGCGGGATCGGCAGGTGCGGTACTATCTGGGGCAGCGCACCTTCGATCTGCCGGAGCTGCGGCTGCTGGTGGACGCAGTACAATCCTCCAAATTCATCACCCACAATAAAAGTGTGGAGCTGATCCGCAAGCTGGAGGGGCTGACCAGCCGCCATCAGGCCGGCCAGCTCCAACGGCAGGTGCTCGTCACCGGACGTATCAAATCCATGAACGAGAGCATCTATTACAACGTGGATCATCTGCACACTGCCATGAATACCGACCGGCAGGTATCCTTTCAGTATTTCGACTGGGATATCCGCAAGCAGCGGCAGCTGCGCCGGAACGGCGCCGCCTATACCGTCAGCCCCTGGGCGCTGACCTGGGACGATGAGAATTACTACCTCATCGCCTACGAAACGAGAAAGGGACTGCGCCACTACCGGGTGGACCGGATGCTGCGCATCACCCCCACCGGGGATAAGCGACAGGGGCGGGAGCAATTCGAGGCGGAGGATATGGCCGCCTTTTCCCGCAAGACCTTCGGGATGTTCCACGGTGAGGAGCAGCCGGTCACATTGCGCTGCGCCCGATGGATGACCGGTGTCATCCTCGACCGGTTCGGGCAGGATGCCGCCCTCCTGCCCGACGGAGACAGCCATTTCACCGTCCGGGTGCCCATTGCGGTGAGCGAGCCGTTTTTCGCCTGGGCCTCCGGTTTCGGCACCGATCTGACGATCGTGAAACCCGATGCCGTTCGGGTGCAATACACCGCCTATCTGAAGGAGATCGTACAGCAATATGAATGATTCCGAATCCTCCATCCCCTATCGGCTGATCCGCTCCGACCGGCGCACCCTGTCGCTGGAGGTCACACCCCAGCTGGAAACGCTGGTGCGCGCGCCCCGGCGCTGCCCCGTCGCAGAAATCGAGCGGTTCGTTTCCGGCCACGCCGCCTGGATCACCCGCCAGATCCAGCGGCAGCAGCGCCGTCAGCAGACCGGGCTGGCCCGCCCCGTATCCCCGGAGCAGGAGCGGGAGCTGCGGCAGCTGGCGCAGCAGGTGCTCCCCCAGCGGGTGGCGTACTACGGCGCACAGATGGGATTGACCCCCGCCGGCATACGCATCACCGGCGCACAAAAGCGTTTCGGCAGCTGCAGCGGTCAGAATCGGCTGTGCTTTTCCTGGCGGTTGATGCTGTATCCGCCGGAGGCCATCGACTATGTGGTGGTGCACGAGCTGGCGCACATTCGTCATCATGATCACAGTCCGGCATTCTACGCCCTCATTGAGCGGTATATGCCGGATCACCGGCAACGCCGCGCACTGCTGCAAGGGGAATGACCATACGCTGCCATCGGAAAAGGGTCTGCCGAAAACGCGGATGTGTTTTCGGCAGACCCTTCTTTTTCTTCTGAGAGCTCCCCGACCGCGCCGGGGATAGACAAAACGGTCCGGGGACAACCGTTCCTGAAACGGACTGTCTCCCCGCTTTGTTTGTCGCATTACGCGCAATACGGCAGTAGCGCTGCCATTCTTCGACTGCCGAAACGAAAAAAACTTCTCGTTTCCGGTCGAAGATTCTCGGCAAACAGCATTCCTTAGCGGCGGGTTGGCCCGACCGGAGAATACCGGCGTATGCTGAGCAGAGGGCAACAAAACCGACGCTCCCGCTGTTCGGCCGAAAAAGCCATTGTAACCGGATCGCTTTATCTATGGGATTCACCTATTATTGATCGGCGCAGCCGTTGACATAATAGCCGTCGGCATAGCGGATCACGGTATAGGTCTGGAAATAGGCCGCCATACTGACGGTCGCCGGTATAGCGTTGCCGTGCTCGTCCAGCGGAATGTCCTTATTGGACACATAGCCCACCCGTACGGTGTAGGTATCCCCCCGGCGCTTGACATAATCCACCACGCCCTGATAGCCGGAGACCAGCGATTCAAACGGCACATAGTAGCAGCCGTCTCCCTCGCTGAACACCAGTCCGCTCTCCTCCAGAGAACGGTGGGTCAGCGGAGAGGACGGGCCAAACAGCGAGTTATAAGCCTCCTCCATCTCTTCCACCGACACGGCGATGCGCCCCTGGTCATCCACGGCATACTGGCAGTTCTCATCGTTCTCCCGCAGCATCCGCACCTGCTCCGCCTTGGAGATCTTATAGGCAGCAGCATTGAGAAAAGCATCCTGCTCCTGCTCCTCGATGCCGTCAAAGGGAGTGGGATTATACAGCATCAGCGGCTCCAGAAAATAGTACATCTCATCCTTGAGTGCAGTGGTGTCGGTGGCCTTGCGCACGCCAAACACGATGCCGCCCACGATAGCGGCCACTCCCACCAGACTCAGCAGAGTTATGAACGCCCCCAGCGGCGCGGCATACCGGTGCTTTCCCCGGCGGCGGCCGCCCCTGGTATAGCGGTTGGTGGATTCTGTATCCATAAAAGAAGTCCTCCTTCTTGTCTCACCGATTTGAGATATTGTATAGTATACCATAAAAAATCGCAAATGCCAACCCCCGTTTTTTCATTCCTCATGGTCGCCGGAAGATTCAGCACAATGAGGAAACGCCTCGGGCACGGGGGATGTTCCGGCGCGAATACGGACAGCACAAAGATTCTTCGGAAAATCGTCGTTTTCTATTGCCAAGTCCGCCATTTCGTGCTACACTGCACAGGAACCAAATTTTTACAGAGATGAGGGATTGTAGAATGGAATTTTTCTCGCATGAGGATTCCCGCATTCAGTATATCGGTCGCTGGGCGTCCTACGGCAGCTCCGCCACGGCGACCGCCGTCGGCTCCCGCTTTACGCTGGGGTTCTCCGGTGAGCAGGCGGTGCTGCGGTTCGACGTGAACTTCCTCCAGTCGCCGGCTCCGCATCTGTACATACAGGTGGACGGCGGCGCCATGGTGGAGAGCACGCTGGAGCGGTATATCCGTATTCATACAGCGCCCGGACAGCACACCGTCCGGGTGATCCTCAAGAGCATGGTGGAGATGTTCCCCCGCTGGCACACACCGCTGACCAACCGGATATCCTTCGAGGGCGTGGAGGCGGACATACTGCATACGCTGCCCCCCGAAACCGGCAAGGTGCTGGAGGTGGTGGGCGATTCCATCACCGAGGGAGTGCTGATCGACGCCGACCATATGCCGCTGGGACGGGATCAGTATGACCGCCCCTTCCAGGACGACGTGACCGCCACTTACGGCTGGCTCACCGCCGAAAAGCTGGGACTCATCCCCTGGATCATGGGCTACGGCGCTGTGGGCGTGACCAAGGGCGGCTGCGGCGGCGTGGTCAGAGCGGCGGACGCCTATCCCTATTGCTTTGACGGCGCGCCCATCGCCGCCGACCGGCATCCGGACTATGTGCTGGTGAACCACGGCACCAACGACGGCGGCGCATCCGCCGAGGCATTCCGGGAGGGCTACACCGCCCTGCTGGATGCGATCCGCGCCGCGCACCCCCAGGCGAAGATCTTCGCTATGAGCGTATTCTGCGGCAGTCACGAGCAGGATCTGGAGGCGCTGATTCCGGCATATAACGCCGCTCACAACGATCACATTGTGTTCGTTAACGGCTCCCACTGGCTGCCGGTACAGCCCATCCATCCCCTGCGGGACGGCCATCGTCTGGCGGCGGAAAAGCTGGCCGAGGTGCTGCGTCCGCTGCTGTAACCGTCGGCCGCCATGGAGGCGCGGCCGACTCCGCGCTCTGTTGCGTGTGCCGCAGTCGTCAGCCGCCCGCTGTCGATGCGGTCGCCGTGCCCATTTGCACTCCGAACCCCGGCAGGACGGCCGCTTTCCTGTTGCGCAGCCGGGAGGTCCGCCCGCCGAGCGGACAGGCGGTGCGCACAGGGTGCGCACCGGCCGCAGTTCCCGGCGCCATGTGTGGCCGTATCCGTTTCTCCGCTCCTTGCCGCGGCGCAGAATACCGCAGCATCCCGGGACGGACAACCGCGCAGACCGCACGGTCGTGCTTGGCAGGGGTTTTATGGAGAGATACGGCAGGGGTCCATCGGCACCCCATAGGATCATGATAGGATCATGGCTGAAAGCCCCGGCGCGTTTCCCTCGGTCAATGGGGCGAAATCGCCCGCTCCGGCCGTCCCGGGGCGATGCACACCGCCGGAGCAGTCAAAGGAACACCCGGCTGGGTCAGCAAAGCGATCGGAGAACAGTCGATTCGCCCCATCTCCGACCACAAAATCGACAAGGGAGCACGCTCCCCTGCTCTTTTCCAAAGTATAAAAGGCGATACCGCACGGTCTGCGCGGTATCGCCTTTTCCGTTTATCCGATCACATAGATGTTCATGGTGCGTCGCCCGAAAGCGCAGGCTTCCTCATATGATCCCATATACACATCGCAGAAGGTGCGGTCGCCGTTGGCAAAAGCGCCGGTATCCGCCGCCACGGCATAGCCATAGACAAATTTTCCGTCGGCGGAGGTGATCCACAGCTTGGTGCCGTAGGGGATGACCTTGGGATTCACCGCCACCGTGCCGACCCCCAGCCGCATCCCGGAAGCGCCCCGTGTGCCCACCGAATAGGCCGTGCAGCTTTTACCGGTGTACACGGTCTTATAGCTGGTGGGCTGGCCCTTGGCGTCCAGCGAAATTTCAAACGGCGCATTGGATAAAGGCGTGCCGTAGCTGGCCCCCTTCAGCAGGATCTTATTGACCGGCTTTTTGGTCACGGTCTCATTGACCAGATCGGTAGCCACCACCTGACCGTTGACGATGGTCTTGCGATAGGTGAGGGTCTTGCTGCCCTGCACACCCGCCTGCTTCACCTGGCTGCGGCCGGGCTTGAGCACACAGGTATACTTGGTGACGGTCTCAAAGGGAATAGCCTCGGTGGTCTGATATTCCTCATAGGCCACCCGATCCACCGTGATGGCCATGCCATCGACGACGGGGGTGTCATTCTCCTCGCTGACGGTATCGTAGGCCCCCACCGACACATCCGCTCGGCGCAGCGCCTCGGCCACCGTGCCGTCGGTCATGTGCAGCAGCGTGGAGAGACCGTCCGCCTTCACCTCAACGGTCATGGCACGGTTCACGTCAATGGTTCCGGCGGTGGGGTCCACTTTCAGCAGATCATATTCCTGCAATGCGACGCCGGCGGCAGACACCGCCAGATACGGATCGCTGTGCATGGTCAGCACCACCCGGCTGGAATCCCCGTCGGTGACGGTGATCGCACGGGAGTTGACCGCCACAACGGCAGCCATGCCGGTGGTGATCGCTGCCAGGCATACGACGGCGAACAGACGGGAGCGCACCGCGCGGCGTACCGCTGTCCAGATGCGATTCAATTGTTCCATAACGTATGACCATCGCTTTCGCAACAGCGAAAGCATCCTTTCCTACGGAATCGGACTGCTTGACGCAGCCGACTCGTTGGTGCTCCGGCCGGAAACCCGTATGGCACCGGCCGGGCGATCGGTCTCGCCCCGCATCGCGTTCAGCCGACCGAGACACTTATATTCTGCACAAATTCCGGAAACTTATGCAATGTGTCCCAGCGTCGGGAACGACACCCATTTCCACGGATATCGACCGCGGCCCACAGGCCGGAGCGCGTATGCAACCGCCGAAAATCCGGAAAACCGCCGCTCGGTTCCGCACAGACCGCTCTGCGGCGGATGCCCGCCCGCATTCTTTACGATCGGCTCTGCGGAATCGCCGTCCATCGGACCGCGCAACCGAGCAAAGGGAAAACCAATCGGTTCATGGGGTATTATACTCAGACACATTTCCGATGTCAACCCAGTACAGAAACGCAAATTCTATATAGTTTGCACAACAATCGGACTGTTTTCCGTTCCGGCAAGCCCAAAACCGCCCCGCAAAACCGGCTCATATTCCCGGTCAAAATGTATACATTCCGAGAAAAAACGTAGGGAAAACAGGGGTAAAAGGTTACAAAGTTGTCACTTTTTATGTGAAAGAGTGCCAATTTCTTCCATATTTGGAAATAAATCTGCCGATTCCGAGAAATGGAAGATTTTTTGTGCAACCAGCCGAATTGCCCCGGTAAAAATGACGCAAAAAAGCCGAAAACCCCTTGTCTGGGAGGTGAAAAACGACCATTTCAAGAAAACACGATGAATATATATACAAAAATTGTTGTAATTATTATTTTCGGGCGGAATTTCCATTTTTTTGCCCCCGGTTTTTCTGTGTGCTCCTCGCGGTTTGCGGTCTGTACACCGACAGAAAGGCCCTTTTTCAGCGACTATTTGCTCGCTGACGGCCGATGGACATACCGGTTCCGCGTTCATGTATCGGTCGATTTCTGTCGATCCCGGTGCGATCGTCCGCCCGGAAACCGAAAAACGCAGTCCCCCCCGGGGAAAACCTACCGTCCGCCGCCGACGGAACGGACAAGCGGCGGACGCCCGCTAACAAGATGACAGGGCTGGCCCCGCAGCCCGCCCGGCCACAGGGCGGCGAGCAATGAACGCCGTCCCGGAAAAGCGGGCTGCGAAATGCCCGCTGCAGCGCAGCCATCGTCAAACTGCCGCCGCGACCGATGGCCGGACGCCGCCCAAACATCCGGCCGCATGACAACAAGCCGCCAAATATCCGGACGCAACACCATCTGCCGCAGACAAACCGGTTTTCATCGACGCGGCCGAATCGTTCCCGCGGGACGGGCAGACCTTAAAACACCACTCCTCCGCGCTCAAGCGCAAAAGGAACCGGTCTGCGCCTAAAGGCGCAGACCGGTTCTCCCAAATACGATTCTTATTACAGAGTATCCCGCAATACATTCGCAGCATCGTTCCGGTACCGTGATCTCGACGCGATCTGAGACTGCCCGTCATACTCTATATATCTATATACCTTAATAGATGCAAAACGCCGCCGATACCGACTGTCCCATCCGCCGAATATACCGATCGGGCGCCGTATCGGTCACTCCTTCGATACCAGCCAGGCGGTATTCAGATACCGGGGCCCGTAGAGGGAACAGGGCTTGTTGATGATCTCGCCGTTGAGCACCATGGTGGTGGAGGAACCGCCGTCCAGCGCCGCCGCGTTGTAGGCGCCATAGGCCTCCATGATGTTGCCCATCTCCCGCTGGTTGGCGCCCTCCATGCCGGACTGCCGCCCGTCGGCGGTAAGCAGCAAAATGGTGCCGTCGGGGCGCTGGCCGATGGCGGAACGGGGATCGCGGCCCCCCGCCTCCCCGTAGAAGGTGGACTTTTTCCCGTTCACGATGAGGAAGGGCTTGAAGCAGGTGGCCTCCTTAATGCCGTGATCCTTGATCTCCTGCTCGGTAAAGTTTCCGAGAATCAGCACCCCCTCGTCATTCAGCCCGATGACGTTATGCCGGGCCTGTCCGTCGGTGTACTTCACCTCGTAGTCTTTCACCAGCAGATAGGAAGGGATGCCGCCGTTGCCGGAGCCTTTGGGATCGTAGAAACCGCCGGCATTGATACCCAGCAGGGAATCGGTGCGCTGACACATGGCCAGCAGCTTTTCACCGAACTGTCCGTACCGGTTGGTGACCCCCAGCGACACCCGCTTGGGGTCGCTGATCTCCGCCAGCCGGGCGGTGAAATTCGCATTCTTGATCTCCGACACCTTGACCCCGTTTTCCTCAAAGATCACGGTGGCGGGGTAATCCTCCGGCTTGGCCGCCTCGGGGCTGCGGGTGGTGGTGGTCGTCGTCTGCGTGGTGGTCGTCGTGGTGGAGGGGGCGCTCTCCGTGGTGGTGGGCGCGGTGGAGGTGGTGATATTGATGGACCCGATATCGGTGCTGTCGTCCGGCGCCTCCACCCCATTCTCCTTGAAAATGCACTTGATGTTGCTCTCCGGCGTGAAAGCCGATACCAGCCACGGGTTGGAGGTCTGGTAGAATCGCAGCACATACTTGGTCTTCATGGCGGGCATCAGGGAGGTATTCAGCATCACGACCAGGAACAGCGCCCCCAGCGCCAGCACCCCCAGCAGTCCGGTGAACACCCCGGCTCCGATGCGTCCGCCCAGCCGCACCGGCGGCTTCATGCCCGGCGCCAGCGCCAGCGCCAGCGACAGGCTCAGCAGACTGAAGATCGCCAGCAATATGCCCATGGCCCAGTTGCCGCCGATGAGATAGAACAGCAGTCCGGCGATCAAAAACACCGGACAACCGATCAGCAGCAGCAGCGGCAGCCATTTTCTTCCTTTTGCGTGTTTCATACGATACGTCCTCTCGTAACAAAGATCCGGTGTTTCCGTTTATCTTTATTACTATAACACGAATCACGTCGCTTGGCAACAGAAAATCCGCAATCAGGTCAATTCTTCGATATGATAAATGTAGTCCAGCGACCGCAGCGCCTCCACCACCTCCCGGTGGGTCTTATACTGCTTCAGCTCCGGGCTGCAAATGGTCACAGTGATGGTGTATACACTCAAGCCCGACCCCACATACGCCTGGTTCGCCTCGATGTCGTCGATGCGCAGCCCCAGCCGTCGGCTCACCGTCACGAAATCCCGGAGATATTCGCTGCTTTTCAGCTCCAGATGGATTTCAAAGTGGTTGGAACGGTTTTTGAGAAACACCTCAAAGGAGGGGAAACAGGCGAGGATGCACAGCAGGAACAGAAACACCACCACCGTGAGGGTATACAGTCCCGCCCCCACGGTGAAGCCCAGCACGCTGCACGCCCACAGCCCCGCGGAGGTGGTCAGCCCCTTGATCTGGCTGCGGGAGCTGAACAGAATGGAATTGACGCTCACCAGCGCCGACGCCGCCAACGTCGCAGCGGACAAAAGGGGCAGCCGGCAGCCGTGGGTCTCCATCAGGAACAGGTCCAGCAGCATGGCCACTGTGGAGGCGAACGAGATCAGGATGAAGGTGCGCAGTCCGGCGGAATGGCGCTTGCTGGAGCGCTCGCAGCCGATGACCGCCGCCAGCAGCACCACCAGCGCCACCCGGAAAATCACCGAGCCGGTGTTCAATTCTTTCGACCAGTCCCCCAGCAGGTTCGCCAGCGGGTCCAGGTCGGTCAAAGACAGGATCGGGTTCATAAACGGGATCTCCTCCTTTCGGGACGGCGGGGCAGCGCCGCCGTCATGCGGGCGTAATGCTCCTCCGCTGCCTCGGAAAATGCTTTTTCATCCTCATAATAGGGGTCCTCATGCCGGGGCAGCTCCGCCTGAATGGCGTGGATGCGGGCGATGAGCCGCTCCACCTCCGAGGGGGGCGCGGCGGCATCCTCCGGCAGAGGCTCCGGCACCAGCTCCTCCAGCTTGGTGGAATAGGAATGGGAGAGATACAGGGACAGCTTGGCGCAGGCGGGACCGATCAGCTCATAGAGGACGCTGGATGCCAGCACAATGGTCTCCAGCGCGCGGCCGGTCTCGCCCCCCAACGTCCGGGCGCCCATAGCCGCCAGACCGATGGCGACCCCCGCCTGGGGGATCAGCGCCAACCCCAGATAGTTGCGCACCAGCCGGTCTTTCTTCACCGCCAGACAGCCCAGAAAAGCGCCGGCGTATTTCCCCACGATCCGCACGAAGAAATACAGCACCCCCACCGCCAGCAGCGGCACCGCCCCCACCGAGCCGGAGGGGCTGAACAGCGCTGCCAGGTCGAAATTCAGCCCCGAGCGGACGAAAAACAGCAGCAGCAGCGGCGGGGAGAAATAGTTGAGCTGCTTGAACAACCGCTCGTCGTCGCTACAATTGATATACACCATCCCCATGGACATACAGCCCAGCAGCGGGGACACATCGAACAAGGTGCAGATGCCGCAAAAAGCGAACAGCAACGCCACCGATACGATAAGCCGGTTGTCGGTGGAGCGCTTTTGCAGCAGCCATTTGAGCAGCACCCCGAACAGGCTGCCCAGCGCAAACACCAGCCCGTTGACCAGCAGCGGCTTCAGCACATTTCCGGCGCTGAACCGGCCGACCGAGGCGGTGAGCGCCACCGACACGGCGACGGAATACGCCACCAGCCCCACCACATCGTCCAGCGCCACCACCTGCAGCAGCGTATCCACGAAATCCCCCCGGGCGTGGGTCTGGCGAATGGTCATCATGGTGGAGGCGGGGGCGGTGGCGGATGCCAGCGCCGCCAGCACCAGCGAGAAATTCAGCTCCAGCCCCAGCACACCATAGGTGACGGCAAACACCGCCACCGACGCCAGACACGCCTCCAGCACGGTGATCACCAACACCTTGGCACCGCTTTTCCGGAGGGTTTCCACCCGGAAATATTCACCGGTGCTGAAAGCGATAAACGCCAGGGCAATATCGGCGATGAAATCCATTCCGCCGATGATGGTTTCCGGCACCAGATTCAGGCAAAACGGTCCCATGAGGATCCCGGCGACAATATAACCGGTCACATTGGGCAGCCGCAGCCGCTTGGTGACGCGGGTGGCGAGAAAGCCCCCCATAAGCATCAGCGCCACGGCGATGATGACCTGGGAGACGGGAGAGGTGATGTGCAGTTTTTCATACAGGGGTGGCAGCATAGGATCGTCCTTTCCGCAGAGTTTCGGCCCAGAGCAGCTTTACAAATAACACGGAGATACAGACCGTCTCAAAACCGGTCGTGCCCCGAGTACTTTGTCTATGCGTCTTGCCAAAAGAACAGACCTATGATATACTGAATAAGTGATAAAATCAAATTATATTTTATTTGCACTTCATAAACGATTGGAATGATTGACTATGTTGGACAACAAATTGGAAACACTGCTGACGGTGGTGGAGCAGCAGAATTTCACCCGGGCGGCGCAGGCGCTGTCCATGACCCAGCCCGCCGTCAGCCACCACATCAAGCAGCTGGAGACGGAGCTGGGCGCGCCGCTGCTGGTGCGCAGCCGCACGGGGCTGAAGCTGACGCCCCAAGGGGAGATCGCCGTTAAATACGCCCGCCGATTCAAATCTCTCGGCGAAAAAATGCGGCGGGAGCTGCAAAGCTCGGAGACCCATCTATCGGTGCTGCGGGTGGGGATCACCCACACCTCGGAGAGCAATCTGACCGCGGCGGCACTGGCGAAATACGGCAGCGAACGCAGCCACACACGGATTATTCTTTTTACGGATACCATAAATAATCTTTATGATATGCTGGAGAATTACGAGATCGACATCGCCATCGTGGACGGCGCGGTGGCCAATTCCCGGTTCTCCTCCACCCTGCTGGACACCGACTATCTCATGTGCATCCTCTCCAACAGCCACCCGCTGGCCAAGCAGGAGGTCATCACCCTGACGGAACTGAAAAAGCAGAAGATGATCCTGCGCACCCCCGCCTCCGCCACCCGGATGCTGTTCGAGTCCGCGCTGGAGAGCAACAATGTGTCCGTGGGGGATTTCAACATCACGCTGGAGGTAGACAACATCGCCACCATCAAGGATCTGATCCGTAAAAATCTGGGGGTATCCATCCTGCCCCGCAGCGCCTGTCTGGATGAACTGAAAAAGGGCAAGCTCACCGCCCGCCCCATCGAGAATCTCAGCATGGTGCGGGAGACCCGCATCCTGTACAACCGGGATTTCACCCATACGGACACCCTCAGCGGCATCATCCGGAGCTACCGCAGCCTGGAAATGTAAACCGGCTCCGACCGATCGCAAGCCACAGACGAAGCGATCCGGCAAACGAAAGCGCCCCGGTCTTTCCTTGCGGAAAGACCGGGGCGTCGCTCGCTTTAGGATGGCTTAAGGAATCAATCGGTTTCCTCGCCGTTGAGCACGGTGGGAGCCGTCGTCGGCTCCGCCACCGGTGCGGGCTGCATCGGCTGCACCGGTGCAGTCGGCGGGACATACGCTGCCTGAGCGGGGGCGCTCTGCGTCGGCGCGGTCGGCCGGGTGTACACCGGCTGGGCATACGGCGGCTGCGCAGGCTGCACCACCGGCTGACCGGCCGCGGCCTGCCGGGTTTTCGCCTGCTTCGAGGACTTGACAAACGTGCCGATCCAGCCCGCCACGCACAGCAGCAGACCGATGATCAGATCCGACAGATACCCCCGGGCGATGTCCGGCTCCTCCAGGAATCTCCATGCGTTCCGCACGGCGGTGAAGAAATCAATCTCCTCCTCGATATCCCCGGACACGTACCACTCCTGACAGGCCTCATATACATCCTTTGACAGACACAGATACCACGCCAGCACGATCACCAGCGCCGCCATCACCACGGCGATCACCGTGCCGTAGCGGCTCTCCCGTTTGGCGAACAGCCGGTAACCCACCAGAGCGCAGCTGACCCCGATGATGCCGCTGATGGCGGCGAGCTTGCCCACCTGATACAGCAGGTAAAACGCCAGACCGCCTGCCAGCGCAAACAGAAAGGCACCGACGGTGCCGGCCACCTTGTTTTCGTCCGGCAGCTGACCGGGCTGTGCCGGAACGGATTGCTCATACATACCCAAAACTCCTCTTTTCTGCTCTGTACCCACGGGGCACCCGAATTCTGCTATCAGTATAGCATACCGGTCTTTTTGTGTCAACCGGACTGGCAAGTTGTTTTTGTCCGCCGCATAGGCATGGAGAGAAAGGGGAGAACCGATATGTGGAATACCGTCTTGGAGCTGCTGTCCCAGATGCTGTTTCTGGTGCTGCACGTGGTCAACGGCAGCTCCTTTGAAAAGCCGCTGACCGCCAAGCAGGAGCGGGAGGCGTTCGCCGCCATGGCGGCGGGCGACCGACAGGCGCGCCAGACTCTCATCGAGCACAATTTGCGGCTGGTGGCGCACATCATCAAAAAACACTATCCCAACGCCCGGGATCAGGAGGATCTGGTCTCCATCGGCACCATCGGACTGATCAAGGCGGTGGATACCTTTGACCCGTCCAAGGAGCGGCGGCTGACCACCTATGCCGCCACCTGCATCAATAACGAAATCCTCATGCACTTCCGCGCCGGAAAAAAATCCGCCCAGGATGTATCGCTGTCGGAGCCGATCGACACGGATGGCGAGGGACGGCCGCTGACCCTCATTGACGTGCTGGCGGTGGAGGATACCATCGTGGACGATCTGCACCGCAAGCTGGCGGTGCAGAAGCTGGGACGGTATATCCGGGAAAGTCTGGAGGAGCGGGAGCAGGAGATCCTGCGAATGCGTTACGGTCTGGACGGCGGCCGGGAGCTGACCCAGTGGCAGGTGGCGGAGCAGCTGGGCATCTCCCGCTCCTATGTGAGCCGTCTGGAAACCCGGGCGCTCTTAAAGCTCCGCCGCCGCTACGAAATCGGAGACGGCACCCCCTGATCGTGTCCTTATCCTCACAGTTCCCGGATCAGCAGACAGCTGTTCACCGGCAGCGTAAACCGCAGGTCGGTGACGGTGTCGGTCAGTTCGCCGTCGTGCGCGGCATCCACCCGATAGACTGCATAGGTGTGCCCCGCCCCCAGCTCCACCGTCAGCATTTTCTCCGGAGCGGCGTCATCATCCGAATAATAGGCGAGCGCCAGCAGCGCCTTGCCGTCCCCGTCCACCCCGCACAGGGTGTACACATCGGGGACGGGGGTCTCACACCGCAGCTCTCCGACACAATCATAGAACATTCCGTACCAATACAGCGGATAATAGGGCTTGCGGGGGCGGCAGGTATAGTAATCAAAGGGGCCGCAAAACACCGAGGGACGGGTATCGTAATACATGAGCATATCCACCGGACTGTGTTGTCCCGCGCACAGCGTCGCCAGCAGGAATGCCGCCCCCTTATGGCCGCCGATCATCTCGATGGAATAGACATATTCCTCCGCCCAGCCCTTGACATAGTTCCATTCGTTGCAGATGCTTTCGGTCTGCGTATAGCCGGTTTCATCCAGCAGCGCCCGGAAACGGCCGGCTGCATCGGCGATCTGCCGGGGATCGGTGGCATAAATATGCCAGGAGAAGAAATCCAGCTCCACGCCACGCCGCCGCATCTCACCGAGGAAATCCGCCGCCCAAATCTCATTGCCGCAGGCCGCCGGTCCGCCGATCTTCAGCTGCGGGAAGCAGCCTTTCAGATGCTTGGCGGCAATCTCGTAGAAATCGAAAAATTCTGCCCGGGTGCCGCCCCACATCTTCTTGTTGGTGCTGTCCTCTGGGTCGAGATCCGGCTCGTTCCAGATCTCCCAATAGGGCATATCCAGCCGCAGGCCGTCCGCCCAGCCCTCGGTATAGTGGCGAATGATATGCTCGCAGATGACCGCCCATTTATGAAAATCCCGGGGCGGGACGGTGCCGTGCTTTTTGACCTGATGCTCGATGGACTGACCCAATCGGTAAAAGGTGCGGGTGCCCGCCTCCAGCGGCACCAGAATCGACTCGTCGGTGCAGGCGAAGTCATAGGAGGCCGGGTCCTCCGGGTCGGCATCAAACACCGGAAAGATACTGGTCACATCAATGGCATAGGGACCGCCGTAAGTGCTGCCGCTCAAATTGGAATCGTGGTTGCGGGTGTAGGGAATCCGGGCGGCCTTGTAATCTTCCAGATTGCTGCGCCACTGGTCGATGGCATGGCGCTTGTGCCAGGGGCCGCCGTTGACACAATTCAGGGGCTTGAATGGGTCGGCGATGGGGTGCTCGCGGTCAAAGATCAGCGTTTCCATAGGTTTATCCTCCAAACATTTTTATCATCACCATCGACAGGATGCCCAGCAGTACCCCGGCGACGGAACGTACCGTCAGCCGCTCTCCGTACAGAAGGGCCGCCACCAACGTAGAGATGATGGTGGCGCCGCCGTTGATGACGGTGAACAGGATCACCGGGGACATCCGCGCGGTCAGGGTGGTGGCCAGCTGGTTGATAACAAATACCGCCGCCGCCAGCGCCACGCCGCACAGCAGCAGCGACCGGTTCAGCCCCAGCGGGCGGCCGCGCTCCTCCGGCAGCCGCCGCAGCACCAGCGCCAGCGGCCACCCCACCACCGCCACAAAGGCAAAGGACACGAAAGAGAACAGCGCCACGCTCCCCGACGGCACATACCGGGTATAGAGCTGCTGAGCCAGCATGGTGGCCCCATTGCTCACCATGGAGCCGATGAGCAGCGCCACGGTTTTGAGGCTGAAATTCCGGCAAATGTCCCGGGAGGAGTGCATCAGCAGCCCCGCCGCCACGAAAAACAGCCCCATCCCGGCTATTTGCAGCGGCTGCACCGGCTGGTCGAACCACAGCGCCCCCGCCGCCACCGGAATGAGCAGCCCCGCCGTGCCGAACATGGAATCCAGGCAAACGGTACCGCTCTTCATGGCATAGATGCTGCAAAAGCCTGCCACCATCAGCGACACCCCGGAAAACAGAGCGATTCCCACCGCCGCCCATGTCACCGTCGTCTGTCCGATGGAGGGCAGCAGCAACAGCAGCCCCAGCAGGGCGGAAATGGCAAATTTATACGCCGAATAAACGGCGGTCATGGCCAGCCCCCGAATCTCGTTACTGGTGCGCTTGTTAAAGACGGCCTGCACCACCCGCGCCAGCAGTATTATCCCTAAAAATCCCGCAGTCTGCATAAAAAAACAACTCCGAAACGTCAATTTCGGAGTTATGATATCACGGAGCTATACACTTTTCAACGCTTTGCCCATCGAAAACTTTTCGACTTTTCGTCGGGCGCTTTTTCCGCTGCGACCCGCTTACAGCGCCGAGGATTCCCGCAGGTGAAGCCGCGGCTCCAGCGCCGCAAACCGTTCCACCGTGCCGCCGGTCAGCGCCCCCATCATCTGTGCCACCGCCCAGGCCGCCATGGCGGCGGTATCCGTACCGATGGAGGACAGAGCGGGGACGGTATACGCATCCACCGGCAGATCGTCCATACCGATGAGCTTGACCCGTCCCGGCACGGAGAGACCATGCTCCGTCAGGCACCGCAGTGCGCCGAAGGCCATGCGGTCATAGGCGGCGATCAGCGCCCGGGGGAAAGCGCCCCGCTCCAGCAGCATTTCCGCCGCCCGGTAGCCGCCGGGCTCGAACCGCTCCCCGCTGACGGCGATATACCGTTCCTCTGCACCGCCGGCCACGGTCTGCATCGCCGCAACAAAAGCCGCCTGTTTCATGGCGGTCAGCGGCTCGCCGATGAAGCCGATCTCCCGGATGCCGCCGCGGCACAGATAGTCCACCGCCGCCCGGACGGCGGCCGCCGAATCGGCGGTCACGGACGCCACCGCATCCTCCCGGCGGCTGCCGATCGCCACCAGCGGCGTTTCATGGGGCGGTAGCGGGTGCGTTTCGTGACCGATGAGCAGGATCCCGTCCACCGCCGCATAGGTATCGTAATAGGCGATGCGCTGCGCCAGCGTGTCGGCGGAAAAATCCGTCACCGCCGTGCAAATGTCACAGCCCCGGGCAGTCAGCTCCCGGTGCAGCGCCGTCACCAGCCCGGAATAATACAGGCTGTCCAGCTCCGGACACAGGATCGCGATGACAAAACGGGGATACTTCGCCGAGAAGAACTGCTTAAAGCAGCCCTCGCGCCGGGCGATCTCAAAGATCATCTGCCGGGTCTGCTCATTGACCTCCCGGCTCATGGAGAACGCCTTGGAAGCCGTGGACACCGACACGTGCGCCAGCTTCGCCAGGCGGGATAGGGTCATATACCGTCACCTCCGGAGATCTTGTCCGCCGCGCGGACGCGGCCGGTCCCGATACACCGCCGTCCTGTCGGGCGGCGGTGTCCGGACCGGTAAAATGCTGAGGGGGGCCACTGCCGACGACGCATTACAGCTTTTCCAGCACCCGGCACAGGTAGGCGTAGGTGCGCTCGGTGGAGGAGATGCACAACCGCTCCCGGGTGGTGTGGATGTCCCGCATCCGGGGACCGAAAGACACCGCGTCCAGACCGGGCAGCTTTTGGCTGAACAGCCCGCATTCCAATCCGGCGTGGATGGCTTTCACCACCGGCTTTTGCCCCGTCTGCTCCTCATAGACCGCCACCATCACCTCTCGCAAGGGAGATACCTCCCGATATTCCCAGGCAGGATAGTGGCCGTGGCTGCTGTACGTGCCCCCGAAGGCGTCGGCCGTCTGCTCCAGATCGGCGAGCAGCGCCGTCTTGCTGGCGCCTACGCTGCTGCGCACCGAGAAGGTGGCGCGCAGCGCCGTTTCCTCCAGCTCCAGCACCCCTAAATTCAGCGAGGTCTCCACCAGACCGTCGATGTGGCGGCTCATGGCCTGCACCCCGTTCTTCACGGTGGTGAGGAATTCCGCCACCCGCCGGGAGTCCGCCGCTGTCAGCGCTCTGTCCGCCGCCGGGGCGGGGGATACGGTGACGGTCAGATCCGGATCGGAGGGGATGCGGTTGGCAGCGGCAAACGCGGCCGCCGCGGCGGTGGGGTCCTCCCCCGCCAGCACGCACACCGTCTGCCGGGGGATGGCGTTATCCTTTAAGCCCCCCGCCAGAGACACCAGCCGGTATTCCCCGGTCAGGCTATGCAGGAACCGTCCCATAACGATGTTGGAATTGAGCCGCCCTTTGTGGATTTCTGCGCCGGAATGGCCGCCGATGAGCCCATCCACCGTCACGGTGTAGCAGGGAGCGTTCACCGGCTCCCGGGTGACAGGAATCCGCAGCTCCGCCCGAGCGCCCCCGGCACACCCCACCGTCAGCACCCCCTCCTCTTCGGAGTCGGCGTTGATGAGGGTGCGCCCTTTGAGTCGGGAGGCGTCCAGCCCCACGGCGCCGTCCATACCGGTCTCTTCATCCGTGGTGAACAGCACCTCCAGCGGCGGGTGCGCCAATGTATCGTCCTCCAGAATCGCCAGCCCCATGGCCACGGCGATACCGTCGTCGCCGCCCAGCGTGGTGCCCCGGGCGCCGATCCAATCCCCGTCGATGAACAGCTCCAGTCCGTCCCGGGTGAAGTCGATGGGGCTGCCCGGTTCCTTTTCACAGACCATATCCAGATGCCCCTGCAGGATCACCGGCGGGTGGTTTTCGTAGCCCGCAGAGCCGGGCTTGCGGATCAGTACGTTATTGTACGCATCCTGCTCCGCCTCCAGCCCGTGCCGACGGGCGAAAGCCATACAGTAGTCGCTGACGGCCTTCGTATTGCCGGAGCCGTGGGGGATACCGCACAACTCCTCGAAATAGTAAAATACCCGCTGCGGGGTGAGCGTGTCCAAAACAGCCATATGTTTACCTCCCAAGTCCAATAATCTGCCCCCAGTATACCGCGTATGAATGCAAAATGCAAGGAAAACCGCGCCCCGGAGCGGAAAAGCGGCTTGACTTCCTCCCGCCGCCGTGGTATATCTGTATGGTATATCACAGACAGAGGAGCGAGGCCCATGCACAAAGACAGCATCACCGGTACCGCCGGAGCGCTGGCGGCGAACTGTATTTTCGGATTATCCTATTATTTCAGCCGGATGGCGCTGGATACCGGCACGCATCCGCTGGTGATCCTGCAAATTCGATTCACGGTGGCGTTTATCGTGCTGTCGCTGCTGGCGGCGCTGGGGGCGATCCGGGTGCGGTATCGGGGGAAACCGCTGGGCAGACTGCTGCTCATGGCGGTGATGCAGCCGCTGCTGTATTTCATCTTTGAGCTATACGGCATCGCCCGCACCTCCACCGCCCTGTCCGGGGTCATCATCGGCACGGTGCCGGCGGTGGTGATGCTGGCATCGGCCCTGATCCTGCGGGAGCGCCCCACGGCGCTGCAATGGGCGGCGGGGCTGCTGAGCGTGGGGTGCATCGCCGTAATCAGTCTCATCGGGCAGCATAACGGCACCACCGACCTCGTCGGCATTCTGCTGCTGACGGGCGCGGTGATCACCGCCGCCGGATTCAACCTGTGCAGCCGGTCGGTGGCGGCGCAATTCAGCGCATGGGAGCGCACCTATGCCATGTTTGCAGTGGCGGCGGCCGGGTTTCTGATCATCACCCCGGCGGCGCTGTGGGAGCAGTATCTCCCCCAGCTGGCAGCGGCCGCGAAACAGCCCCGCCTTTGGCTGGCGATCGTCTATCTGTCGCTGCTGTCCTCCATCGTGGCCTACTGGCTCTATAACCATGCCACCGGCAAGATCGGGCTGGTACGTTCCTCCGCCTTTTCCGCCGTCATCACGGTGGTGTCCATGGTCACGGGCATTTTCATTCTCAAAGAACCCATGACCCCGGTGCAGATCGCCCTGTGCCTGTGCATCATCCTGTGTATTTATGTGGTGAACCGCCCCACCCGCGCCGCAAACGGATAGCGTCTCTTTGCACGGGCCGCGCGGTTTCAACGAACCCGCCGAAAAAATACGCATCAACCTGAGAGCGCCAGCCGGCATAAAGCCGGCTGGCGCTCGTCGGTTTATTTCGGTTGACAGGATCATTCGGTGACGGAGCGCAGAACCTCCTCCAATGCGGCGGCGTATTCCTCATAGGTGCGCACACCGATCAGCGTGCGTACCGGGTGGCCGTCCCTGAACACCATGACGGTGGGAATGCTCTGGATGCCGAACCGGGCCGCCAACGTGCCCTCGGCGTCCACATCCACCTTCCCCACCACGGCGCGGCCGTCAAAATCCTCCGCCAGCCGGTCGATCACCGGTGCTACCATCCGACAGGGGGCACACCAGGTCGCCCAAAAATCCACCAGCGTGATGCCGGTGCCGATGGCGGCGTTGAAACTGTCCTCACTGAAATGCTTGGTCATGGAGATCCATCCTTTCTGTCCGATTGATTTTATGCGGATTTTCACCGCACGGATACAAACACTACCGGCCGCCGCCCGCACGGGGCGGTTGCCTTGGGGCGCGGAACTCTTCGCAGCCCGCCGACGGGATCAGCCCTCCCGCAGACTGCGGGCGGCCGCCTGCGCGGCCACCAGCCCCTCCCCGACGGCTTTCGCCACCTGCAAAGGCTGACCGGTGCAGTCCCCGGCGGCGTAGCAGCCGGGGATGTTGGTGCGCTGCTGCCGATCCACGGCGATAAATCTTCCGTCCATCTGCAATCCCGGCAGCAGAGCGGTGGGGGCGCTCACCTGCCGCAGCAGGAACACGCCGTCCCCGGCCAGCCGCTGCCCGTCGGCCTCCAGCCCCCGCAGACGGCCGTCCTCCACCCACAGCGCAATCTTCTGCGCGACGACGGCGGACAGAGCGCTGTCCGGCAGCGGACGGCGGGTCACGACGGTCACGCCGCAGCCCACCCGTTCGAGAAATGCGGCTTCCTCCGCCAGATCGGCGGCGTCGCCGGTGACCAGCACCCGTTTGCCCTGATAGAGCCGCCCGTCGCAGGTGGCGCAATAGCTCAGCCCCCGGCCCAGCCAGTCGCTTTCGCCGGGAAGGGCGGCGCCTGCCCCGGCGCCGATGGCCAGGATCAGCCGCCGTCCGGTCACCATGCCGTCCCCCACCGTCACAACAAACTGCCCCTCAAAGGGCAGGATCGCCGTCACGTGACCGGGGAAAAACACCGCTCCGCTGCGGCGGGCTTCCGCCTCCATGGTTTCCAGCATGGCGCGTCCGGAGGTGCCCGCCATGCCGCTGTAATTGTCGATCCGCTCCGCCCGCCACAGCGGATTCTGCGCGGCAGGATTGGACAAAACCGCGCAGCGGCAGCCCCGAGCCGCGCCGTTGAGCGCCGCCGACAGCCCCGCCGGACCGCCGCCCACAATCACAATATCGAATACATCCTCCATAGGAAAAACTCCTTTCCGAATCCCGGCGCCTGGCGGTGCGATCCGGTTCGCGGGCGCAGACGCGACGGCACATTCTCCGGGATACGCAAAGACCGCGCCGGAGAATTCCGCCCGATCGGGTGTATTTTATCCGCTTTTGCACACAATATCAGCGAAAGCGAGGAATACAGCTATGGCGTTGATCGAAATGGAACACATCGGCAAGCGGTACGGCGCGGCCGCAGGCACGGTATACGCGCTGGCAGACGTGGATTTCTGCGTCAACACGGGGGAAATGGTGGCGATCCTCGGCCGCTCCGGCAGCGGCAAATCCACCCTCATGAATGTCATCGGCTGTCTGGACACCCCCACCGCCGGGGAATACCGGCTGGCGGGAAAATCGGTGGCGCATATGAGCGAGCGGGAGCTGACCGCCCTGCGGCGGGAAACGGTGGGCTTTGTATTTCAGAGCTTTTATCTGCTGCCCGGGCTCACCGCCCGGGAAAATGTGGAGCTGCCGCTGCTCTATCGGGGGGTGCCGGAGAAACGCCGCCGCCGCATGGCGGAGGAAAGTCTGTGCCGGGTGGGGCTGGAGGATCGCATGACCCACCTGCCCCGACAGCTCTCCGGCGGGCAGCAGCAGCGGGTCGCCATCGCCCGGGCCATGGCGGGGGAACCGCCCCTCCTGCTGGCGGATGAGCCCACCGGCAATCTGGACACCGCCGCCGGAGAATCCGTGCTGGCGCTGCTGCTGGACTGGAACCGGGCGGGCAACACGGTGGTGCTGATCACCCACGATCCGAAGATCGGCGCCGCCTGCTCCCGGCAGGTATATATGCGAGACGGACGGCTGTCCGCCGATCCGGGGTAAGCGGCCCGTGTCCCGTCGCGGACCATCCCCCGCAGGCGCATACGCTCCCCTCTCGGAAAGCCGCGGCGCACAGACCGCACCCGTCGGTCGAGACAGCCCGCGCCCGGAGCTATTGCAGCGCCCGGGTCGCCGCCTGCAGGGCGGCATAAAAGCCGCCCTTTGCCATCAATTCTTCGTGGGTGCCCACCTCCCGCACCCCCTGGCGGTCGATATAGGCGATCCGGTCGGCGTGGCGGATGGTGGACAGCCGATGGGCGATGATGAGGGTAGTGCGCCCCTTGGACAGCTCCTCAAAAGCGGACTGAATATGGGCCTCTGTGACCGTATCCAGCGCCGAGGTCGCCTCATCCAGCAGCAATATGGCGGGGTTCTTCAGGAAAATCCGGGCAATGCTCACCCGCTGTTTCTGCCCGCCGGAGA
>DJEF01000023.1 GCA_002431285.1 Ruminococcaceae bacterium UBA5905
TCCCAATTATAACACACTCACATCCCCTGCACCACGCCGCCGGTCTTTTCCAGCAGCACCGGATCGGTGATACGAATGACCATATTGCGCACTCCGGCGGCAGCGCTGGTACGTACCTGGCGGATCTCGATCTCATACAGCGTCGGCTCCTTTCCCTCCACGGTGGTGAGAATCTGCGCTGCGCCCGTATGCACCTCCTGTTTCATCGCCACCGGCATAGCACTGCCCCCGCCCGGGTACTGCGACAACCCACCGAACAGCCCGCAGTCGGCATTTTCCTCCAGACTGCCCAGCCTTCCCGGTTCAAAGCCACCGTTCAGCTCGCCGGGACTGCCCTTGACACTTTTCTGCACACCATAAATGCGCGCGGGAACGATCTCTCCGCCGGATACCGATACCGGGGAGCCGGTATCTCCGTCGCACACCGGATGCCCCAGTCCCCCATACGCTCCGGTGGATGGATCGTAAAAGGTCAGCATACCGATCCCGGCAGTGCTGTCCCTCACCCACAGCCCGGCGCGCCAGCCGTTTCCGTCCGCCGGACGGGCGGGAGTGAATGAAGCGGTAAATTCCACCCCGTCGCGACGGATGCGCAGCGCCAGCGTTCGCCCGCCGGAACGATTCACCAGCTTGGCCACCTCCTCGTTGGTCGTCACCGCCTGCCCGTTGATGGATACGATGGTGTCCCCTACCCGGATGCCTGCCGCTGCAGCCGGATTGAACGCGCCGGCAGCCGTGGCCACATCCGACATACCCACGACCAGCACCCCGTCCATATACAGCTTGATGCCGAAGGGGGTTCCGCATACCGTTACCGTGGGGACAGGCGCCGTGTGCACAGTGACCGTTTTTACCGGAACCACTCCAAAAAGCGACAGCTTAACGGCATTACCCAACGTCTCCCCGGCTAAAGCAACCGATCTCGTGTCCGCATCCGGGCGCGCTGTAAGCCATGCACCCGCATTCAGGTAATTCCCCTCAGATACCGTGAATTTGTCCGGCAGTGTGTACTGAAAGTACCCCACCGCCCCTAAGGCTGCCATACACACGGCTGTCAACAGCACATATACGCATTTCCCCAAAGTCCGCACCGACAGATCCCCCCAACGAAAAAAATCCCTGCCTCGATAGTATGAGGCAGGGATTTACGTATATACGGGGGACATATTAACAATTACGCAGGTTCCTCTGTACCGGTGGCCAGCCACTCCAGCCAGCGCAGACTCAGTTCCGGCCACGCGCTCTCTCCCGGCACGCCGATCGCCAGCCCGTTTCCATGTGCGCCCTGGGGGAAAATATGCCCTTCCGCCGAAATGCGCGCCGCGCGGAGTGCCGCCAGAAACCGCAATGAGTTTTCTACAGGCACGCAGTCATCCTCCATGCTGTGCCACAGGAAGCAGGGACAAGTATCCGCGCTCACCCGATGCTCCAGCGACAGGTCGGCGCTTAATTCCTCAAACCGGTCGCCCAGCAGGTATTCAAAACTGCCCAAATGACCGATCGCCGAATCGGAGGAGATCACTGCATATCCCAGCATTGCTCCATTCGGACGAGCAGACATTGTATCCACCTCGTCTCCCAATACCGTACACACATCCGGCAGTGTCGCCACACAGCCGCACAGATGTCCTCCGGCGGAAAAGCCGATGGTGTACACCCGGTTAGGGTCGATGCGCCATTCCTTTGCATGATAGCGCACCAATTTCACCGCCCGCTGGGCATCCGCCAGTGCCGCCGGATACCGGTGCGGGTCGATACGGTAATATACGATCAGGGCATGAAATCCATGCGCATAATAAAACTCCGCGATCGGCAGCTGCTCTGTTGTACCATAATGGTGATATGCACCGCCCGGGTAAATAATTACAACCGGGTGTACCTGCCCGTCCTCCTGCCAATAAGCGCGTATGCGGTTCTCGCAGGGAAGATCTTTCTCGTTATAGGGTATCCGGTCCGACCACAGTTTCATATCCTGTATCACACTGTTCCCTCCTCACATGATTTCCAGCTGTTCGGCGATCCGCAACAGTTCACTCGCCGCCTGCGACGACAGTCCCAGCGCCTTTCGGCGCAGATGGTTTGCCATCATCCGGCGATATGGTCGCCCTTCTTCCGGCGTAAAGGCTCCGGCATATACAGGTAAATCATCCGACGGTAGCGGTGCGGCTGTATAGGCTGCCACGATCACCGGATACAAATGCCGTCCGTCCTGCACCAATCGTTCGTCCGTGACGGAGAATCCATGATACAACAAATAACGGCGTAGCTCTTCCGCTCTTGACATGGGTTGTAGCACAAAACGTAGCCGGGGATCCCGCACCCATGCGGCCGCCTCCAGAATTCCCACAATGGTTTCACCGCCCATACCGGCGATGACCACATCGTCTGTTTCGTCCGGCGCGACCGGCGTCAATCCATCTCCCAACCGCAAGTCGATCCGATCGCTCAAACCCGATGCCTGCACATGAAGTCGGGCAGCCTCCAACGGCTTCGGACGCAGATCGGCGGCGATCGCCCGGGGGCAGATGCCTTCGCTCACCAGGTACACCGGCAGATATCCGTGGTCGGTGCCGATATCCGCCACCCGTCTGCCCGGTCTCACCGCCGCTGCAACAGCTTTCAGTCGTTCATCCAGCACGCAAGGCATTCTCCTTTACACAAAAATAGGAAAGCTCCGCCCGGAACGATCTCCGAACGGAGCTGAACCCACTCGATCAGTTGCCGAAATGCTTATTGAGTTTTTCAACCAGCTCATCTACGCTGACCCCGTGAACGGCGCAGGCATCCTCCAGAGATTCACCGCGCGCCGAAGGGCATCCCAGACAATGCATTCCCATCTCCAGAAAGAAGGGAGCCGTCTCCCGGTCGGCATCCAGAATGGAACCGATGGTCATATCTTTTGTCACGATCATATCGCAAAACCGCCTTTCTTTATCGGACTGGTTGTATTATACCCCATTTGGAATCAAATAGCAAGCCGGAAACGGTTATTTTTCGACTTTTTCCACGCCCAGCGTGACCGTCTCGCCGTTCAGATCCCATTCCTTTGTATAGCCGCCGACCTGACCGACCGTCAGCGCCACGCCCATGACATCGTGCAGGATGCTGTCCCGGTTCTGCTCCATAATGGTCTGCACCCGATCATTGCCGGTCACGAAGACCCGGATGGTGTCCATTACCTCAAAACCGGCTTCTTTCCGCATGGTCTGGAGCTTGCTGACGATCTCCCGCACAAATCCTTCTTCGATCAGTTCCGGCGTCAGGCGGGTGTCGATGGCCACCGTGATGCCCTTATCCGAAACGGTGTAATACCCTTCGGTTTGTGCCGTTTCGATGAGCAGATCTTCCGGCGCCAGCTTAACCGTGCCATCCAGCAGAGTCAGCACGCCGGTCGCATCCAGTTCCGCTTTGGCTGTGTTGCCGTCCAGCGCCGCCAGCGCTTCCCGGATGGCGTTCAGCTGCTTTCCGTATTTGGGGCCGACCGTTTTCAGCTGAGGCTTAAACACATAGCTCATAAACGCCGACGCATCGCCGATCCGTTCCACCGAATGAATATTCAGCTCATCTGCGATGATCGCCGCGTCCTCCGGCTCCAGCGCATCCGCCATCTGCACATACATTTTGCTCAGTGGCTGACGATTCTTGCAGTTTGCACCGTTGCGGGCGGCCCGGCCCAACACCACGATGTTGATGACGTCGTCCATACGGGTCTCCAGCGCTTTGTCGATATACTGCTCCTGCACCGCCGGGAAGTCGCACAGATGTACGCTGATGGGGGCAGCTGGATCGTTGGTGCAGACCAAATTGCGGTAGATATCCTCGGTCATAAACGGAATCATAGGCGCCGCGATCTTGGCCACCGTCACCAGGGCAGTATACAGCGTCATGTACGCATTCACCTTGTCCTGGGGCATTCCCTTGCCCCAGAAACGCTCCCGGCTGCGGCGCACATACCAGTTGCTCATCTCATCCACGAAATCCTCCAGCGCCCGCGCCGTCTCCGGAATGCGATACGCCGCCAGATTTTCGTCCACCGCCTTGACGGTGCTGTTGAGCTTGGACAGCAGCCACTTATCCATCACGCCGAGCTTATCATAATCCAGCGTATACTTGGTGGCGTCAAATCCGTCGATATTGGCATACAGCACGAAGAACGCATAGGTGTTCCACAGAGTGCCCAGGAATTTCCGCTGGCACTCCTGTACCGCCTTGCCATGGAAACGGTTGGGCAGCCACGGAGCGGAATTGGAATAGAAATACCACCGGATGGCGTCCGCGCCGTAGGTTTGCAGAGCCTCCATGGGATCCACGGCGTTGCCCTTGGACTTGCTCATCTTCTGGCCGTTTTCATCCTGCACGTGACCCAGCACGATAACATTCTTAAAGGGCGCCTGATTGAACAACAGCGTGGAAATCGCCATCAGCGAATAGAACCAGCCGCGGGTCTGATCCACCGCCTCGGAGATGAAATCCGCCGGGAACTGCTGCTTGAACAGCTCCTGATTCTCAAAGGGATAGTGGTGCTGAGCGAAGGGCATGGAACCGGAATCGAACCAACAGTCGATCACCTCCGGCACTCGATGCATCTCACCGCCGCACTGGGGGCAGCGGATCGTTACCTTGTCAATATAGGGACGATGCAGCTCAATATCCGCCGGACAGTTATCGGACATACTCCGCAGTTCCGCAATGCTGCCAACCGAATGCATATGCCCGCAGGAGCATTCCCAGATATTCAGCGGTGTACCCCAATACCGGTTGCGGCTGATGCCCCAATCCTGCACATTGGCCAGCCAGTCGCCGAACCGCCCCTTGCCGATGCTCTCGGGGATCCAGTTGACGGTGTTATTGTTGCGGATGAGATCCTCCCGTACCTCCGTCATGCGGATAAACCAGCTCTCGCGGGCATAGTACAGCAGGGGGGTATCACAGCGCCAGCAGAAGGGATAATCGTGCTCGAATTTCGGCGCATCGAACAGCTGTCCCCGCTTGTCCAGATCTTCCAGCACCAGCGGATCGGCCTTTTTGACAAACAGGCCGGCGAAGGGGGTCTCGGCGGTCATATTGCCCTTGCCGTCCACCAGCTGGACAAAGGGCAGTCCATACCGCCGTCCCACCTGGGCGTCGTCCTCGCCGAAGGCCGGCGCCGTATGCACGATGCCGGTGCCGTCGGTCATGGTCACATAGTCGGCACAGGTGACATAAAAACCTTTTTTATTCTGCTTATCCGCCACCTGTCTGGCGCAATCGTACAGCGGCTCATATTCCTTGTATTCCAGCTTATCACCGGTAAACTTTTCCAGCACGGTATAGGCAGGCTTGTCCTCGGTAGCCAGCTTACCCAGCACCTTATCCAGCAGCGCCTCCGCCATATAATAGGTATAACCGTCCGCGGCCAGCACCTTGCAATAGGTATCCTTGGGATTCACGCACAGTGCCACATTGGAGGGCAGCGTCCAAGGGGTGGTCGTCCAGGCCAGGAAATAGGCGTCCTCATTCTTCGCCTTAAACCGCACAATGGCAGAGCGCTCTTTGACGCATTTGTACCCCTGCGCCACCTCATGGCTGGACAGGGGCGTACCGCAGCGGGGGCAATAGGGCACGATCTTAAAGCCCTTGTACAGCAGACCCTTATTCCAGATCTGCTTGAGCGCCCACCATTCCGACTCGATATAATCGTTGTGATAGGTCACATACGGGTCGTCCATGTCCGCCCAGAAACCGACAATGCCGGAGAAATCCTCCCACATCCCTTTGTATTTCCAGACGCTCTCTTTGCATTTCTGGATGAATCCGTCCAGACCGTATTCCTCGATCTGCTCCTTGCCGTCCAGACCCAGCAGCTTTTCCACTTCCAGCTCCACCGGCAGACCGTGGGTATCCCAGCCGGCCTTGCGGGGCACCATCTGCCCCTTCATGGCATGATAACGGGGGATCATATCCTTGATGACCCGGGTCAGCACATGGCCGATATGGGGCTTGCCGTTGGCAGTGGGAGGACCGTCATAAAAGGTGTAGGTCTCCCCCTGCTTGCGCTGCTCCATGCTGCGCCGAAACACATCGTTGTCGGTCCAGAATTGCAGCACCTCGCCCTCGCGCTTAACGAAATCCATGCTGGTCGGTACTTTCTTGTACATAACGCACCTCCGTAAAAATAAAAAATCTCCGCCCTGCAAACAGGACGAAGTTCTTTCTTCGCTATACCACCCTTTGCGTGCGTACCACCATACGCCTTCCCTTTAACGGAGGAATCCCGGCGCAGCTTAATGGGAACCCACATTCCTTTCAGCCCGCAGCTCCAGAGGGATATTCACACACGGGAACACATCGCCGGGCTTACACCCTCCCCGGCTCGCTGTGGAGATTCAACCGTGCGCTACTGTCTCTATCCACGCCTTTCGAGTCTTATCATACTCCCCGAATCGACACTTGTCAACCCCTATTTATGATATTTTCCTCCGCCGAGGATCTGAAAAGCCCGATACACCTGCTCCAGCACCATCACACGGGCCAGCTGATGAGGAAAGGTCATGGGCGACATGGACAGGCACAGCTGCGCCCGGCTTTTCAGGGCCGGTGACAGCCCGTAGGAGCCGCCGATCACCAGCGTCACGTGACTCTTTCCGTCCACAGCGGCTTTCCGGATATAATCGGCCAATGCGGGTGAATCCAGCTCCTTCCCCTCGATGCACAGGGCGATCACCAGGCCGTCCCGCGGCAACTTTTCCTCCAGACGGCGTCCCTCCGCCTCCACCACAGCGGCAATTTGGGCTGCCGACGGACTCTCCGGCAGGCGTTCCTCCGCCACCTCCGTGACCTGTATGCGGCAAAATGCGCCCAGCCGCTTGACGTACTCTGCGCAGGCATCCCGCCAATAATTTTCCTTCAGCTTACCCACGCACAACACCGTTACGTTCAGCATAAGTATCCCCTCTCAGAAGTACGTTACCGGCTTCGTTCCCTCCGGCTGCGCCACCTCCAGCAGGCAATCCCGACCAACAACCGCTCCTGCGGCCGCCAATGCCTGCGTCGCCGTATCCGCCGCCAGCTGAGGCGTATTGTTCTGACGGCTGAGGTGCGCCAACACCAGCCGGGTGGTTCCGCTCGCCACCAGCCCAGGCAGCACAGCCGCGCAGGCATCGTTGGATAAGTGGCCGCCGTCGCCCAAAATACGTTGCTGCAAATAGAACGGGTACGGTCCGTTACGCAGCATAACGGGGTCGTGGTTGGATTCGATATGTACCAGCTGGCAGCCGGTGAGCGCCGCACGGATCTCGTCCGTCATATACCCGATATCCGTGGCCAGTGCCAGGGACCGATTCTCCCCCTCAATGCGAAACCCCAGGCATTCCCGGCTGTCATGCGGGGTAGAAAACGGGCTGATCCGCAATCCGTAAATGCCCACCGCTTTACCGGGGGACAGCACATACAGCCGCTGGGATGCCGCCACCTTATCCCCCTCGGTCAACGCGTCCAGCGTACCAACCGATGCCAGCACAGGCCATCCGTATTTTTTGCACAGCACCCGCAATCCCGCCACATGATCGGAATGCTCATGCGTCACCAGCACCGCCTTGACGGAGGACGGCGGAATATCCCGCTGCGCCAACGCCTCGGTAATACGCTTGGCGGACACGCCTGCATCCACAAGAATACCGCCATCTGCCGTACCGACATAAGTACAGTTGCCGCTGCTGCCGCTGAACAGGGAACAATATCGTAGCATGATCCTCAGGCTTTCCTTTCTCAAATCAAAGCCGCAGACCCTCCACTCTACGCAGCGGAACCGTCTGCGGTCTTGCTTCTTTATTCGTTTTCGTTTACCCGACGGATATCGCCGCCCAGGCGGACGAGTTTCTCCACAATGGTCTCATATCCACGCTCGATATAGTTGATGTGAGATACCACAGTCTCTCCCTTCGCCACCAGGCCGGCCACCACCATAGCCGCTCCGGCACGCAGATCCAATGCATCTACCGATGCGGCCGTCAGTTGCGGCACACCGGTGAAAACCGCCCGTTTTCCGTCCACCGATACCTGCGCGCCCATGCGCCGCAACTGATCGGTGTAACGGAAGCGATTTTCCCAAATTCCTTCCGTGATGGTGCTCGTCCCCTCTGCAACGGCCAGGAGCACCCCGAACTGGGGCTGCATATCCGTCGGGAATCCGGGATACGGCATGGTCTTGATATTGCTGTGATGCAAGCGCCCGTCGCAGCGGATCCGCACGGCATCGTTCATATCCTCGAAAGTAGCGCCCAACTCCTCCAGCTTAGCGGAGATGGATTCCAGATGCTTCGGCGTCACATTCCGAATCAGCACATCGCCGCCGGTGGCCACCGTCATGGCCATATAGGTACCCGCCTCGATCTGATCGGGGATGATGGAATAATCCGCCCCATGGAGGGATTGCACACCGCGGATCTTGATGACGTCCGTACCGGCGCCGCGGATATCCGCCCCCATCATATTAAGAAAATTGGCCAGGTCCACGATATGCGGCTCCCGAGCGGCATTTTCGATGATGGTAGAGCCTCTCGCCCGGGTCGCCGCCAGAATGATATTCATTGTGGCGCCGACGCTGACGGTGTCCAGATAGATCGCATCCCCCTCCAGACGATCGGCGTGGACGGTGATGATATTATCCTCCAGCATCTCCGTCTGCGCACCCAGCGCATGGAATCCCTTCAGATGCAGATCAATGGGACGGGTGCCGAAATCGCATCCGCCGGGCATAGGCACACGCGCCCGCCCCATCTTCCCCAGCAGCGCACCGATAAAATAGTAGGAAGCGCGCATCTTGCGCCCCAATTCCTCATTCACATCCGCAGTATGCACCGAGCGGGGGTCGATCTCCACAATATTAGTGTCCTTCCACTCCACTCCGGCTCCCAGCTTCCGCAGGATATCCAACGTGGTGAACACATCGCTGATATGCGGCACATTTTCCAGAATGCACGGCTCATCACACAGGATAACCGCCGGCAGGATCGCCACCGCCGCATTCTTAGCTCCGCTGATATCCACAGCTCCCGACAGCCGATTGCCGCCGATGATCCGATACTTTTCCACACAAGCACCCTTTCTTATTCCCGCCGAAAACCCGATCATACCGGGGGAGCCAGTCTCCGTGGCGGCAGTTCTGATCCGCGCGCCGCCATAGGAAGGGCATCCGACAAAGACGGCTCACACGCAACCATTATACCATAGTTGCGAAAAAAAGCAAAGGTTTTTTACAATTCCTGCCGCAAAGCCTCAACAGGAGCCATGCCGGAGGCCACATATGCAGGGTACGAGCCGAAAGCCGCGCCCAGAAACAGCGTAAAGAAAAACGCCAGAGTCCAGCTGCCACCCACCGAAGGTATCGGCAAACCCAGAACCCGACACGCCCCGATCACAAGGCCGCCGCCCAGCACTGTACCGATCAACGCCCCCACAAGACTGAGCAGCACCGCAGCCGCCAGAAATTCCAGCCATATCCGTCCGCGACCTGCTCCCACCGCCTTTTTGATGCCGATTTCCCGGGTGCGTTCGTTCACCGAGGACAGCATGGATGTCATGATCCCAAAGCCGGATACCAGCAGCGATACGCCGCCAACCGCCGTCAACACAGCGGTGACAATGGACGCGACACTTTCCAGACGTTCCCGCTGCGAGGCCAGATCCTCCGTCTTGAGCGTACCCACCGACTCGTGAGACAATGCGCGGCGGATGGTATCCTCTGTGCCGACGGCATCCGCTGTCACCCGCACGGCAATCTGATCAATGGATGCATCGCCGGTATAGCCCTGCAATGTGGTATACGGTACATAGATCATGTGCGGGATCATAGCCGACACGGTTTTCAAAAGGCTGCTGCCGGTAGCGGTAACGCCCACGACGGTCATCGGCACCCGCTGTTCATCCAGCAGCACCGACAGGGTCTTTCCCACCACGTTTTCCCGTCCGTATACCGCCTTCGCCAACGAAGCATCCACCACGCACACATTGGCCGACGACGCCACATCGCCCCGGCTGAACAGCCTCCCGTGAAGGAGCTGGAGTGAAATCAGCTGATCTGCACCCGCATCAATGCCGCAACTCACCACCCCGTAATCGCTGCCCACCGGAAAGTGCGCGGTAGTATACTCCAATATGAGCGGCATGGCCTGCCGCACGGCAGGCAGCTCCCGGATTGCGTATAGGCAATCCTCATTGAGTCCCTCGGAGGCGCTCACGGACAGCCCGTGCACCCCCATGTCCTCCAGCTCCCGCTGCACCGCCGCCTCCCCCAGCCCCCCGATGCCGGAGACCAGCACCACCATGGCGGTGCCGATGGCGATGCCGCACACAGTCAGTGCCGTCCGCAGCCGACGGTGCCGGAACCCGGCGAAGGCGCTGCGCCAAAGTTCTCTCATGGCGTTTCCTCCCCAGCGGCAGATACTACTGTGCCGTCCTGTACCTTTTGCGGTTCCAGGATCAGTGTCGCACCGAAAAGCGCAGCATCGTCTGTCAACACACCCTTGCTTAGTTCCGCCTGCGATGCGATCGTATGCCGCACCGCCTGTCCGTCTTTCAGCAGGTATACATATTCCTGCCCATTTTCGTCCTCCTGTATCGCCATATACGGGAGCAGCAATCCTTCGGACGCCGTAGCGGTAACGACCTGCGCCCGGGCGGTCAACCCCAACCGGAGAGATTCGTCCGCCTGTCCCTCATTCAACGAAACAATCCCCTCCACCACGGTGTCGCCGGAGGCGGTCTGCCGCCCGGCAGAGGAAATGCGGATCAGCTCACCCTCATAGACTGCCTTTTCAAATCCGTCGCCTCGGATATGGACCTTTTGCCCGACCTGCAAGCGGGGCAGATCCTTCTCCCGAATAGCCACACGCACCTGCAAACCGTTGATCGGTGCCAACACTGCCAGCGGCTCTCCCATGGACAGATGCTCTCCGGACGAGGCGTTTACCGACACCAATATGCCTGCCGCCGGTGCCGTAACGGTGTCCGAAGCCGCAGCCAACGCCAACACCTGTGCTGCCTCCCCGGCGGATTGCGCTGCATAGGCACGGGATGCCTGCTTATCCACGCAGGCCAATACATCGCCCTCTCGCACCGCCTGTCCCTCACGCGCCGAAACCTCACTCAGCACACAGCCGGCCATCACTGGAATCGGCCGCAACTCCCCCGCCTCCACCACGCCGGAGCATGAGATCGTCTGTTCGACACTCTGGGGCTCGAGCACCGTCGTGCGCACCGCCACCGTCTCCTGCCGATTGCTTTTTGCCAGACCGATTACCGCTACCGCCGTCACCGCCGCCAGCGGTAATATCCACCATTTTTTCATCCCGCCACCTCATTTCTGTATTCGGTATCTATTGTGCGAGAGCGAGAGAAAATTATGTGTCGCAGCCGCCGTTTTTCACAAATATATTTTACGATCTCATGAAAAAAGAGATACCCGATCGGGCATCTCTTTTTTGCGGTTCCATGAGACGATGGGCTTATCGGACCCACCTATTTGGCGCAGCGTCATCCTTAGGATTCCGGCTTATCCGGTGATCCCCCCAGCAGATCTGCCAGCGTGATCCCATCGAAATAGGCGTTGGTGATGTCGTTGAACCGGCTCCACATCCACAGAGTACGGCATTCTGCGGCGCGACTGCAAGGAGTTGCTTTGCAGGACAGACACGCCACCGGCGCCAGGTCTCCCTCGGTCAAGCGGAGAATCTCACCGACACGACATTCCTCCGCCGGGCGCGTCAGGCGATAGCCGCCCCCGACGCCGTGAACCCCCTCGACCAATCCCCCCCGGGTCAGCGCAGGCATGATCTGCTCCAGATATTTTTTGGAAACCTCCTGTCGTCGGGCAATATCTTTCATGGGCACGTATGCACCGTTACTATGCTCTGCCAGGTCCAGCAACACCCGCAACGCATACCGTCCCCGCGTCGAAACCATCATCTGCGCATCCTCCTGTCGCTGTTATTCGTGGCAGTGGCAACAGCTGTCACAGGAAGCAAACTGACAGGCGTCGTAGGCAATTCCGTGCCGATCGTAGTAGTCCTTCACAGCCGCCCGGATCGCCTCTTCCGCCAGCACGGAGCAATGCATTTTATGCGCCGGCAATCCATCCAGCGCCTCCGCAACCGCCTTATTGGACAACTGCAATGCCTCCGAGAGCGGTTTACCCTTGATCATCTCTGTTGCCATCGAACTGGAAGCGATAGCCA
>DJEF01000008.1 GCA_002431285.1 Ruminococcaceae bacterium UBA5905
CCAGTTGCTCCCCTTATTGTAGCTTAGGCACGAGATGGAAGGAAGCCGGACCGGCTGCCCGGTTTTCCTGTCCAAATTTATTGTAATAGGAGATGACCGGTATGAATATGTATTTTTCGGCAAGAACGCAGTCGCTGGCACAGTTCAAGGAAGTCTATGACAAGCGACTTTTGAATGAAACACCCAAGAACGACTCACCCGTCATATTCTGCGCTATGGCGAATCAAACGCCACAAAACAGATATGACATCGTGAGTTTTCTGATTGACGAGGGAGCGGATTTGAACAGCACAAACGATGAAAACGAAACGCTCTTCCACATTCTGTTTTCTCGTCCTAAGCACATTATGGAGCAAACGGTAGAATTGACACTGATATTGATAGAGGAAGGGGTAGACATCAATCAGTTGGACGCAAAGAACAGAGTGGCTATTCAGCACCTTATCAGCCAACCAAAGTTTACCGACGAGGAGCTTGCGCCGCTGTATGATGTCCTATTCCAAAAATGCACACTCGAATTGAACACAAAAAACGACTGGGGCTATACCCCGATTGAGCTTGCTCGGAAAGACCCGTACCGTGCAAACTTGCTTAAGCGAATGACAGAATAAAGGACCATGCAATTGGCGCCGCTGCTCCTTGAGCCATTTCCGGTTTAGCTTTCCAAAGGCTTGATCTGCCCGTTCCCCGGAAGAATATTCCAGGCGCCATCCACGAATACACATTCCGCCCGTTGTACTATATTCTGCCCTTGCAGCAGCGACCTCAACCAAATATCAAAAACGGACCCCAGACGGTCGCCGCATGAGAATGCCCAAGGCCGATCCGCCCATCCAACGGTGTCCGTAACTCGACAAAAGCTGGAGCCATCGGCAACACTGCCGATGACTCCAGCTTTATACTATGGCTCTATCTTTATACTAATGAATGATACGCGGTATCAGGCTTTTTCTTCGGGTGTGTCCTCCGATGCGGACGGCGCCGCCGAATTCTTCGCGGGACGGCGCACCCGAGACCACATCAGAATAATAAACTGCCCCGGGATCCCCAGGAAAAACAGCTGCCACAGGTTCATGGAGCACAACAAGAACGTCAAATACAGCGCGATCAGGATCGACCACACCAGGAGGGAGACGATCAGAAAATTCCGATGGGGCTTAAACCAGATGGAATTAAACACCAGCCAGACGATCATCGACACCGGCACCGCATAAATAAAGCACAGCCAATGAGCGGTAATATTCTTAATCGAAATATCCAGCACCACAAACACCAGCGTGGCGATCAGCCACACCAGCAGCACACAGATGCCGGTGATAAATCCATGGTTGCGGATACGCTGGCGCAGGGTCTGCTTTGCCTCATGCTTGACCGGATGCTCCGCCTGCACCAGAAAATCCAACGATACCTGAAACAGGTCGGCGATCTGTTTGAGCACCGTGATATCCGGGATAGACTCGCCCCGCTCCCACTTGGACACAGCCTTATCCGAATAATTCAGTTTTTCCGCCAGCTCCAGCTGGGTCATATTCGCATCCCGCCGCAGCAATACGATGTTGGCGGCGATAATATCCTTCAATGCCTGCATAGGGTCAGCTCCTTGTTACCGGTTACCGAGTATCCGTATAATCCTGCTATCAGTATACCACAGTCTCCGCAAAAATGCAAGGGGCCGCTCTCGCACCGGTAGAGTGGTTTTTTCAAGTCCGTGCAATCCATCCGCTTTTCCCCGGTATTTCCACATATCGACAACTCCACCGTCGGTAGAGTCGATTTTTGCGGCTCTACCGGCTTATTTTTCAGCGGAGAGACCTCCCGGACAGAGGTAGGGTGACAATTCCCGCCGATCCGGCGTATACTAAGTCTATCGGCGACGGCGCACCGAGACAGCCGGAAGTTTCTCCGGAAGAGAACCGGTGTATGCGCCGCCGGTCCTGCAACACACACGAAAGGGTGAAACAGCATGAAACGGTTGGAGCTGTACGGAGATTCCATCCTCAAAGGGGTCGTGTATCAGAGCGACGTGGGACGATACCGCCTGTGCCACAGTCCCCGTCTGGACACACTGAACGAACAGGGTATCACCGTATGCAACCACTCCCGCATGGGCGCTACCATCCAAAAGGGCATCCGCACTCTGGAGCGGCGGGAGTCCTGCCCGGAGGATACGCTGGTCATCCTGGAATACGGCGGCAACGACTGCGACTTCGACTGGTCGGCCATCGCCGCCGATCCGGCCGGTTCCTTTCTCCCCCATACCCCGGAGAAAGAATTTCTGGATGGCTATCGCAATGCCGTGGAGCTGGCGCGCCGACAGGGCGCCAAGGTGGCGATGCTGTCCCTCATCCCCATCGACGCGCAGAAATATTTCGCCTGGATCAGCCGCAATCTGAATAAGGAGAACATTCTGCGCTGGCTGGGAGACATCAGTATGCTGTCCCGCTGGCAGGAGCACTATAATCGGCTGGTGGAAGGACTGGCGAAATCCCTGTCCTGCCCGCTCATTGACGTGCGCCGGGATTTTCTGCTCAGCCACCAATTTGATTCTCTGCTGTGCGACGACGGGATCCACCCCACACCCGCCGGGCACGATCTGATCGCCGGGCACATCGCCGGCTATATGCAGACCATCTGAGGCGCTCCCCGGCGAAAAACGGCAACACACGCATATCCGCCGAGAGCCGTTTCCGCATTCGGTCAGAACGGTGATCGGCCTATGACCCTACATCCTCTGAAGAAAGGCTGGAAGAATACGATGAACGAGACTTTTATCCTGAGCTGCTGCTCCACGGTGGATCTGACCCCGGAGCTGATGGAAAAACGGCAGGTCCGCTACGCCCACTTCCATTATTCCCTGGACCACCGGGAATACGACGACGACATGGGACAAACCGTGTCGATGGATGCATTTTACAAGGCCATGGTGGACGGCGCCGAGGCACGCACCGCGCAGATCAACGTGGAGGAATACTGCCGCTACTTCACACCGTTTTTGCAGGAGGGGAAGGATGTGCTGCATCTGACTCTGTCCAGCGGCATTTCCGGCTCCTATAATTCCGCCCGCATCGCCGCCGGCATCCTGAAGGAGCAGTATCCCGACCGGCGAGTGCTCGTGGTGGATTCTCTGGGCGCATCTTCCGGCTCCGGACTTCTGGTCATGACGCTGGCGGATATGCGGGATGCCGGCCAATCCCTGGACGAGCTGTGCGCATGGGCCGAAGCCCACCGGCGCGAGATGCACCACTGGTTCTATTCCTCCGATCTGACCTTCTATGTGAAGGGCGGCCGGGTCACAAAGGCCGCCGGATGGTTCGGCACAGTGCTGAAAATCTGTCCGGTGCTGAACATGGACGTGGAGGGACGGCTGATCCCCCGGTTTAAGATACGGGGCAAGCAGAACGCCATGCGGGAGATCGTCAAGCAGATGGAGCTGCACGCCCAGGGCGGGACAGACTACGATCAGACGGTCTATATCAGCCATTCCGACTGTCTGGCCGACGCCGAGAAGGTGGCCGCCATGGTGCGGGAGCGGTTCCCCCGTGTGACGAACGTGCCGATCTTCAATATCGGCCCCACCATCGGCTGCCACAGCGGCCCCGGCACAGTGGCGCTCTATTTCTGGGGGGACGAGCGCAAGGACTAAAACGGCACCGCCCAGAGATAACCACCGGAACCCGTCCAACGAGCGTGCACAGCCGCGGTTGACGGACTTTTCCGTGCCGGCGAGAAGATTCGTGCGATCGGCTCGGAGCATCCCGACGTTATCCCAAGCGTGCGCAAATATGGCGACCCTCAGACGCTCCTATGAAAGACATCTGAACCGCTGATAAACGACCGCCCGCCCCGGCAAGAAACACCCGGGGCGGGCGGTTTAGACTGTTTACAAAGGTCTAAATGCAGGAAGTAACATATCCCTATTGGCGAACCGTAAACGGCAAAAGAGCTTACCGAGAGGGTTGTTGACCTCTGCGGGAGAACGCGCTGGCTATCCGTCGTCAGGCGTTCCCGAATACTCCGTAAAAACCAATAAGAATATTCTCCGGAGACGCACAACGAAGTCTCCAAATGGTACAACGCCCTGGTTTTTCTTGACTCTTAACGGGCTTCAGACAACCTCCCGGCAGGTCAAAAAAGCTATATGACACAGCAACCGCCCGCCCCGGCTTTTTCTCGCCGGGGCGGGCGGTTGCTCGTTTTCTTACGGATCTTTCGCTTTTAGTGGGTATAGCTGAGCTGCACCCGGCCGTCCGCGGCATCCACCGTCACCGCCGTGAACGGATCGCCGCAATGAGCGACGATCTCCTCTGCCAGTCGGTTTTCCACCTGACGGCGGATGGCGTTGCGCAATTCCCGGGCGCCCCGTTTGCCGCCTACTGCCTGATCGGCCAGCGTCTGACAGGCGGCGTCCGTATAGATGAGAGCGATACCCCGCTCCCGCAGCGGCTCCACCAGCTCATCCAGCATCAGCGCGGCGATCTTCGCATAGCTCTCCCGGCTCAGGGGCTGGAAGAACACCACCTCATCCACCCGGCCGATAAACTCCGGCCTCAGGAACTCATTCAGCGCCTTTATCGCCCGATCCTTCTGCGCCTGCCCCTCGGTCTTACCGAAGCCCATGAGGTTCTCCCGCAGGTTGCTGCCGGCGTTGGAGGTCATCACAATGACCGTATTCTCGAAATTCACCGTCCGCCCGTGGGCGTCGGTGACCCGCCCCTCATCCAGAATTTGCAGCAGAATATTCAGCACATCCGGGTGCGCCTTTTCGATCTCGTCAAAGAGGATCACCGAATAGGGCTTGCGGCGCACCTTTTCGGTGAGCTGCCCCGCCTCGTCATAACCCACATAGCCGGGGGGCGAACCGATGAGCCGGGATACGGCGTGTTTCTCCATGAATTCCGACATATCCAGCCGAATGAGGGTCTCCGGCGTGTCAAACAGCTCCGCTGCCAACACCTTCACCAACTCGGTCTTCCCCACGCCGGTGGAACCGACAAAGATAAACGACGCCGGACGGCGACGGGGGCTGAGCTGCACCCGGCTGCGGCGGATGGCCGCCGCCACCGCCTGCACCGCTTCCTCCTGGCCGATCACCTTCGCCCGCAGATGCTCCTCCAGCTGCGCCAGCCGGGACAGCTCGCTCTCCTGCACTTTGGAGGCGGGGATGCCCGTCCACAGCTCGATGACCCTGGCCAGCGCCGCCTCGGTCACGGGTGCCTGAGTGGCTGCCGGACGGATCGCCTCGGCCTGCTGCTGCACCTGCAGCAGCTCCGCCCGCAGATTCGCCAGCGCCTCATAGTCCACCTCGTCCGCACCCATAGCGGTCTCTTCTTCGTCCGTCAGCCGCTGCTCCCGTGCGGTGAGATCGGCATAATCGGCAGCGCTCTTATTCGCCAGCGCCGTGGCGGCGCAGGCTTCATCCAGCAGGTCAATGGCCTTATCCGGCAGATAGCGGTCGGTGATATACCGCTCCGCCAGCGATACCGCCCGGCGCAGCACACCGTCGCTGACGGTCACGCCGTGATACTGCTCATAGTAGCCCCGCACCCCTTGCAGGATTTCAAACGCCGCCTGCTGGGACGGCTCCTCCACCGTCACCGGCTGGAATCGACGCTCCAGTGCTGCATCCTTTTCGATATATTTCCGATATTCCTCAAAGGTGGTCGCGCCGATCACCTGGATCTCACCCCGGGACAAGGCAGGTTTCAGAATATTGGCCGCAGACAGACTGCCCCCTTCAGCATCGCCGGTGCCCACCAGCGTATGCACCTCGTCGATGAACAGGATGATGCGGCCGTCTGCCTTCACTTCCTCGATCAGCCCTCGAATGCGGCTCTCAAACTGCCCGCGGAACTGGGTGCCCGCCACCAACGCGGTCATATCCAGCAGGTGCAGCTCCTTATCCCGCAGACGTGGCGGCACCCGCCCCTCGGCAATACGCATCGCCAGCCCCTCGGCGATCGCCGTTTTACCTACGCCCGGCTCGCCGATCAGACAGGGATTATTCTTGGTGCGGCGGGAGAGAATCTGCACCACCCGCTCCGTCTCCCGTTCCCGGCCGATGGTGCGATCCAGCGCCCCTTCCAGGGCACGGGCGGTCAGATCGGTCGCATACTGAGAGAGGAATTTCCGCTTGCCCCGCTTCGCTTTGTCCGGCTTGCCATCGCTTTTCGCAGCGCCGTTCTCCGGCTGCTCCGATGCGGGGCGATCGGCCGGTTTGCCGCCGAACAGGTTTTGCAGGAACGGAAAAGACGGGGCGCCGCCCGGGGAAAAGTCCTCGCCGTTCTCCTCCTCGTCGGTGCTCTCCTCCCCGCCGTCGGTATCCTCCATCTCCTGCATCAGCTCCTTGACCTGCTGATTCATCTGCTCCACGTCCTCGTCGGAGATGCCGAATTTCTGCATCATCTCGCCTACCTGGGGCACCCCCAGCTCCTTGGCGCAGATCAGGCACAGCCCCTCATTATGCGGTTCACCGTTGTCCAGACGGGTGATGAACACCATGGCCGGACGTTTCTTGCATCGGGTACACATCATCATAGGTCGATTATCCTCAATCTTTCTCTGTATCAATACGCGGGGCGGCTGCCGTCGGCGTTCCGCCCTGCGCCGTCTCCCGGTGGATCTGAATAAACAGACGGAGATAGCCGACAAACGCTACCAACATCGTCAATGCGGCCACGCCGATCAGCGCGGCAACCATCCAGAAACTCAGCCGGTCATGCCACAGCACCAGCGCCAACATACACAGATAGAACACCACCGTGGCCACCTTACCGAACCATTTGGAGCCGCGCACCGCGCACCCGCCGTGCAGCAGGATCACACCGCCCACCGCCTGGCTCAGCTCCTTGGCAAAGCAGATGACGGTCAGGGGCAGCAGCTCCGGATAGCGGGTGGTGAGACAGATCACCACCATCACCTGCGTCAGCTTATCCGCCAGCGGGTCCAGCAGCTTGCCGCAGTCGGTGATCTGGTTGAACCGGCGGGCGATGAACCCGTCCAGAAAATCCGTCACCCCGGACAGCGCCAACGCGCCGAACGCCCAATAATCCAGCCCCAGCAGATACAGCGCCGAAAAGGTCGGCACCAGCGCCAGACGCAGCAGGGACAGGACGTTGGGTACATTCCACTTCCATTGTACATTGAAGATCTGCATACGACACCTCGCATACGAAAATTTCCCGCTCCGCCGCCTTTAGTACAGACCGTTGCTGAACGGATTATATTGCGCCAGCCACCGCACCACGTGGGTCTCCGACATCACCATGGGATTGATGGCGGAATCGGCGCTGCCGGCGGCGGCCACGATCTGCAGCACCGCCACCGCAATGATCACCAGGATCAATCCGTTCGCAACGCCCGCCACCAGGCCGAGCGTTCCGTTTAGTGTGTGCAGAACCGGCAGCTGAAATACCTTATTGACGGCACGCATGGCGATCAGCGCCAAAATCAGCGCCACCAGAAACAGCACAATGGCGCACAGCATCTTTAGTCCCGGCATCGCCGCCGCACGCACCGGACCGCGGGTGAACTCCTCCGCCATCTGTGCAGGCGTTTTTGACTCGCCCTTCAGCGCCGACAGGCTTGAGCCGTCGGCGCCGCCCTTATCCTCCAGCCGCTCCCGGGCAAAGGCGGGCAGCTTCGCTTTCACCGCCTCGATCGCCGCCGTCACATCCGTGTCGGCGCTCTCCAGATACGGGGTGAGACTCTTTTCCACCGCCGGAGCAATCGCCCGCTCAAATACGGCGCCCGCCAGCGACCCGCAGAAGAGGTACGCCACCACGGCGGCGATCACAAATGCCGCCAGCTTGGAGATCGCTTTAATAAATCCCCGCTTATAGCCCAGATAGACCGCCAGAGCAAAAATGCCCACCACAGCTACATCCAGAATAATTGCCATCGTCCATTCCTCCGTTTATGTATTTAATCCAAAGCATAGGTTTGCAACGCACTCAGTCCCAGCACCACGGCGCCGTCGCCGCCCCGTACCGCCTGCTGTCCGTCAGCCGCCACCGGCACCGGCTGCCCGTCCGCCGTATAGGAAATACTCTGCACATAGCCGTCGGTCAGCAGCACAAAGCCCCGGCTGTCACCGGTCAAACTGCGCAGATCCCCCGAAAAATCGCTGCGCACACATTCCTCGCCCCGGCTGTTCCATACGATCACCGTGCCGCCGCCGGTATCGCCGTAGCTGCGCACCGCCGCCGCCAATCCGTGCTCGGCGGGGGCGAAACTGAGCAGACGCTGCCCGGTCAGAGCGAACACCGTAGGGTTCGCTGCCGTGGCTTCGTCCAGAAGATATACGCCGGATTCCCCCGCCGCCGCCAGCCGATCGTTTTCCAGATAGCTGAGCCGATACAGCAGCGTATCCGCCGCCGTATAGGAATACAGTGCCTCGGCCGCCTCCGTTTTCAGAGAGAACGCCTCCACCACGGTATTCAGCACTCCATTGACCGCTTCCACGCTCAACAGCGCCGCCTGCCCGCCGGAGGGAGAGAGCGCCACCGCCACCGCCTGACGGCTGCGGCTGCGGGTATACAGCACCGTGCCGTGCCGATCGTACACCACCAGATCCACCGCATACCCGTCGGCTCCCTGGGTCAGCAGCGCCACCTGTCCCTGCTCGTTGACCGCCGCCGCATAAATGCTGCGGGCGGCCGTCACCTCCGCCACCGTCATGGAGCGGGTATGCAGCTGGAACCGCTTGCCCCCCTGCTCCGCCACCAGCGTATATTTGCCCGCCAGCGCCAGCAGCCCATTGGAATAGGTGCAGCTATACCGGGTCAGCTCACTGCCCTCGCTATTATAATAGGTCAGGTAGCTGTCGCTGAGGGTCACGGTATAGTTCTGGCTCTGCGCCAGCATTCTCACATTGGAGCCGGACACATCCACCGGGTAGCGGCCGCCGCTGTCGTTGAGGGAATCCTGCAGACGGGGAATCAGCTTATCCGGTGCCAGAGTGTCCCAGTGATTCCACAGCACCGCCACCAGCGCCACCAGCAGGGTCAGCGCCAACAGCCGCCGCAGCAGCCGCCGACGGGCGCTCTTTTTCCGCCGCCACCGCACATCCTCGCGGGAATATTCTTCTTCCCGCGTCTCCGTCGTGTCCGGCTCCTGTCTGCGCGCCATACGCTGTCCCCCTTCCCCTCAATCGTAAAAGACTTCTTGCAAACACAGGCCCTTTGCCGGGGCGGTCGCCCCGGACCGGGTGCGGTCGCATCCGGTCAGGATCGCCGGGATGCCGTCAGCCGGGATCCGTCCGTCGGCGATGTCCAGCAGCGTCCCCACCATGATCCGCACCATATTATAGAGAAATCCGTCCGCTTCCACCGTGAACAGCACCATCTCGCCCCGGCGCTCCACCCCGCAGCGGCGGACGGTGCGCACCGTTGAGCCCTGCACGTCGCTGTCCGCCGAGCAAAACGCCGCAAAATCGTGGCTGCCCACATAGTCCGCCGCCGCCCGGTTCAACGCTTCTGCGTCCAGAGGACGGTTGCGGTGGAGGGCATACCGGTCATAGAACGGGTGGCGCTGCGCCCCGTTCCAAATGCGGTAACAATACCGCTTACCCCGGGCATCGTAGCGGGGGTGAAACTCCGCCGCCACCGCCGCCGCCCGATAGACGGCAATATCCGGGGGCAAATAAAAATTCAGCGCACTGCACAGCTTATTATCCCGCAAGGGGCTGTCGGTGTCAAGAGTGCAGCAGAACATATCCGCGTGCACCCCCGCATCGGTGCGGCTGCAGCCGATCAATCCGGAGCGCACCCCGGTGACCCGCTCCACCGCATCCTGCAGGGTCTGCTGCACGGTGGGGGCGTTGGGCTGCACCTGCCAGCCGTGATAGGCGGTACCGTCATACCGCAAGGTGAGCATTAGCCGCTCCACCGCCCTGTCCCCTTTCCTGTCATGTCAATACCGCCGGAAAATACCGGTTCAGCCAAAGAATACCGCCCGCCACCAGCACATACACCGCCAGCGCCACCCAATCCCGGGGGGCGGTGCGCAGCTGCTTCATCCGGGTGCGCCCCTCGCCCCCCTGATAGCAGCGGCATTCCATGGCCATCGCCAGCTCATAGGCCCGCCGGAAAGAGGACACAAACAGCGGGATCAGCACTGGCACCAACGCCCGCACCCGCTGCACCAGATTGCCGCTGTCCATATCGGCGCCCCGCGCCTTTTGGGCGGACATAATCTTGTCCGTCTCCTCCATCAGCGTGGGGATAAACCGCAGGGCAATGGTCATCATCATGGCAATATCGTGAGCATTCACGTGGATCACCCGCAGCGGCCGCAGCAGATACTCGATGGCGTCTGTCAGCGCCGTGGGGGTGGTGGTATAGGTCAGCAGCGAGCTGCCCAGAATGAGACACAAAATCCGGGCGGCGATAAACACCGCCGAATACACCCCACGGCTGGTGATATGGATAAAGCCCACATCCAGCAGCGGCGTGCCGCCGGTCACATAGAACATATTGAGCACAGAGGTGAACAGCACCAGCAGCAAAATCGGCTTGATGCTGCGCCACATGAGCTTTAGCGGCAGCCGGGACAGCCCGATCACCACCGCCAGAAACACCGCCGCCGCCCCCAGCCCCACCCAGTTGCGGGGCAGAAACACCACCACGATAAACAGGAGGGTCAGCACCAGCTTCATCCGGGGGTCCATCCGGTGCAGCAGCGATTTACCGGGGTAATACTGCCCGATGGTCATATCCGTCATCATCCGGCAGCACCCCCTTTCAAAAGGGGCAGCAACCGGGTATACGCCTGCTCCACCGTGTACACATCCGTGCCCACGGGGACGCCCGCCCGCTGCAGGAGCAGCATGATCCGGGTGACGGCGGGCACCGTCAGCCCCATCGCCTCCAGCTCCTCCGCCCGGGAAAACACCGCCGGAGCGGTATCCAGCATAGCGATCGCTCCATGCTCCATCACCAGCACCCGGTCCGCCAGCCGCGCCACATCCTCCATGCTGTGGGAAACCAGCAGCACAGTGGTATCCCGCTGCCGCCGATATTCCCGGATCATGGCGAATATCTGCTCCCGTCCCCGGGGATCCAGTCCGGCGGTGGGCTCATCCAGAATGAGTATCTCCGGCTCCATGGCCATCACACCGGCGATGGCCGCCCGTCGCTTTTCGCCGCCGGACAGGTCAAAGGGGGATTTCTCCAACAGCTCCGGCGCCAATCCCACCAGTGCGGCGGCATCCCGCACCCGCTGGCCGATCTCCTCCTCCGACAGCCCCATATTCCGAGGGCCGAAGGCAATGTCCTTTTCCACCGTTTCCTCAAACAGCTGATATTCCGGATATTGAAACACCATCCCCACCCGGAACCGGATGGAGCGGATCTCCTTGGGGCGCTCCCAGATATCCTGGCCGTCCAGCCAGATCTGCCCCGCCGAGGGGCGCAGCAGCCCGTTCAAATGCCGGATAAGGGTGGATTTCCCCGAGCCGGTATGACCGATGATGCCCAGCAGCTCCCCCGGCACCGTCTGAAAGCTCACATTCCGCAGCGCCTGCTGCTCAAAGGGCGACCCGGCGCCATAGGTATAGGACACCTGTTCCATTTCCAGTATCGCCATAATCGCCCTCCTTTCTGTTTCTATCCATTGACTTACCGTTCAATCCTTATTGTTTCTGCAATAGCGGCAGCAGCGCTGCCGCACATTCCTCCGGGGTCAGCACATCGGCGGGCACATCCACCCCCGCCGCCCGCAGCGCCCCGCACAGCGCCGTCGGCTGGGGCACATCCAGCCCCACCGCCCGCAGAGTCTCCCCGCGGGAGAACACCTGCCGGGGGGTGCCGTCGGTCAGCACCCGTCCGTCGTCCATCACCACCACCCGGTCTGCCCGGGCGGCCTCCTCCATATAATGGGTGATCAGCACCACCGTCATCCCCCGCTCCCGGTTGAGCCGACAGACGGTGTCCAGCACCTCCTGCCGTCCCTGGGGATCCAGCATGGCGGTGGGTTCGTCCAGCACGATGCAATCCGGGTGCATCGCCAGCACCCCGGCGATGGCCACCCGCTGCTTCTGCCCGCCGGACAGCTTATGGGGGGAATGCTCCCGGTATTCCCACATACCGACCGCTTTCAGCGACTCCTCCACCCGCTGGCGGATTTCCGCCGGGGGAACGCCCAGATTCTCCGGGCCGAACGCCACATCCTCCTCCACGATGGTGGATACCAGCTGATTATCGGGGTTTTGCAGCACCATCCCCACCCGCCGCCGCACGGCGTAGGTGTTCTGCTCGTCGGCGGTGTCCAGCTCCTCCACCAGCATCCGCCCGCCGGTGGGCAGAAGGATGGCGTTGAATTGCTTGGCGAGGGTGGATTTGCCGCAGCCGTTATGCCCCAGCAGCGCCACAAACTCCCCCGGCTCCACCGTCAGATCGACCCCCCGCAGCACCGCCGGCGCCGTCGGGGCGGTCTCCCCCTCTGTCTCATATTGAAAATACAGTTGTTCTGCCCTGAGCATCGACATACCGTTTCTTCTCCCGCTTAATTCTGCTGCCACAGCGCCGTCGCCCCACAGGGCAGCACCAACCCGCTGTCGGTCACCGGCAGCCCGATCTCATCTGCCTCCAGCCGTCCGCCGATGCCCCGGGGCAACAGCGAACCCAGCACATATTGCATCACCGACGGAGACAGCCCCGTAGTATAGGAATTGATGAGGAAAAACAGGGGCTGGTCGCTGAGCAGCTTGACACATTCCGCCACCAGCGGATAAATCTGCTCCTCCAGCTTCCACACCTCGCCGCCGGGACCGCGCCCATAGGAGGGCGGGTCCATCAGAATGCCGTCGTAGGTGTTGCCCCGCCGCAGCTCCCGCTGCACAAACTTGCCGCAATCATCCACCAGCCAGCGCATGGGGCGCTCCGCCAGCCCGCTGAGGACGGCGTTTTCCTTGCCCCACGCCACCATGCCTTTGGAAGCGTCCACATGGGTCACGTGCGCCCCCGCCGCCACGCACGCCAGCGTCGCTGCGCCGGTATAGCCAAACAGGTTCAGCACCCGGATGGGGCGGTTCGCCTGCCGGATAAGACTGCCCATCAAATCCCAGTTCACCGCCTGCTCCGGAAACAGCCCGGTGTGCTTAAAGCCCATGGGTTTCAGCGCAAAGGTCAGCCCATCGTAGTGAATTTGCCAGCTATCCGGCAGCGGCCGCAGCCGCTCCCATTGCCCGCCCCCGGTATTGGAGCGGTGGTAGCGGGCATGCGCCTGCTGCCAGCGGGCGTCCCGCCGGGGCGTATCCCACAGCACCTGGGGATCGGGACGGATGAGGAGAATTTCTCCCCACCGCTCCAGCCGCTCCCCCCGGGACGCGTCCAGCAATTCATAGTCTTTCCACCGTTCGGCTGCTCTCATACCTGTCTATCCTATCCGCTTTCCGTTTTATTCGGCGGGAGCGTTCAGCTCCGCCTTGATCTGTCCCGCCAGCTCCAGCGCCAGCGCATTGATCTGGTCGAAGTCCTTGCCCTCCACCATGACCCGCACCAGCGGCTCCGTGCCGGAGACCCGCACCAGCACCCGGCCGTCCCGACCGAGCCCCTCATCGGCGTCTTTCACCGCTTTTTGCAGGGTCTTGCTGGCATTGAATTTCTGCTTTTGGGCGGCGTCCGCCCGCACATTCACCATCACCTGGGGATAGCGCTCCATGAGACTGCCCACCCGGGACAGCTTCCAGCCGTGCTGCCGCGCCATGCTCAGCAGCTGAATGGCGCTGAGCTGTCCGTCGCCGGTGGTGGCATACTGGGACAGGATGATATGCCCGGACTGCTCGCCGCCCAGCACATAGCCCTCCCGGCGCATCTCCTCCAGCACATACCGGTCGCCCACCTTCGTGGACACGGTGTGGATATTCCGCTCCTCGCAGAACCGGAAAAAGCCCAGATTGGACATCACCGTCACCACGGCGGTATCGCCGGGCAGCTTGCCCTGCTCCTTATAGTGATACGCCAGAGCGGCGATGATCTTATCGCCGTCCAGCAGATTGCCCTTTTCATCCACCGCCAGACACCGATCCGCGTCGCCGTCGAATGCCACACCGGCGGTAAAGCGCAGCTTTTTCACCAGTTCGGTCAGCCCCTCCATATGGGTGGAGCCGCAATTGTCGTTGATATTGGTGCCGTCGGGCTGGTCGTTGATATACACACAATCCGCCCCCAGCGCCGAAAACAGCTTGCGGGCGGTGGTGCTGGCGGAGCCGTTGGCGCAATCCACGGCAATGCGCATCCCCCGCAGCTCCACCGGCGCCGCCTGCAGCAGATGGTGCACATAATCGTCCACCGCCGGACGGGGCGGCAGAATCCGCCCCACCTCGCCGCCGAGGGGCGTGGGCGGGGTCTTTTTACCGTCCAGTACAATCGCCTCGATCTCCGCCTCCAGGGTATCCGGCAGCTTGTAGCCATTGCCGTCAAAGAGCTTGATGCCGTTATATTCGCAAGGGTTATGGGAGGCGGAGATCATAATGCCCGCCGCCGCTTTATACTTTCCTACCAGGTACGCCACCGCGGGCGTAGGAATAACCCCCAGCAGCAGCACATCCGCCCCCACCGAGCAGAGACCGGCGCACAGCGCCGCCTCCAGCATATCCGAGGACGCCCGGGTATCCTTACCGATCACCACCGTGGGGCGCTTCCCCGCCGTCTCGATCAGCACCATCGCCGCCGCCCGTCCGATGGACATGGCCAGCTCGCAGGTCAGCTCCGTATTGGCGACGCCCCGAGCGCCGTCGGTTCCAAACAATCGACCCATTCCTCTGTTCCTCCCGTTCAAAACATCAATTGTCCATGGGGTTCCAGCCCCAGATGGGCATACGCCGCCGGCAGCACCACCCGCCCCCGGGGGGTGCGTCCGATAAAGCCGATCTGCATAAGATACGGCTCGTACACATCCTCGATGGTGACGGCCTCCTCGCCGATCATCGCCGCCAGCGTCTCCAGTCCCACCGGACCGCCCTGATAGTGCTTAATCATCGCCGTGAGCATCCGGCGGTCGCCGGAATCCAGCCCCAGCTCATCCACTTCCATCCGCTCCAGCGCCTGTCGCGCCACCGACCGGTTGATGATGCCGTCGTTGAGCAGCTGGGCAAAATCCCGCACCCGCTTGAGCATCCGGTTGGCGATCCGGGGCGTGCCCCGGGAGCGGGTGGCGATCTCCAGCGCCCCCGCCTCGTCGCAGGGCACCTCCAGAATCTTCGCACTGCGGCGCACGATGCGCGCCAGCTCCTCCGGCGTATACAGCTCCAGCCGCATCACCACGCCGAACCGATCCCGCAGAGGCGCCGACAGCTGCCCCGCCCGGGTGGTAGCGCCCACCAGCGTGAAATGCTGGAGGGGCAGATGGATAGAGGACGCCCCCTGTCCCTTGCCGTTCATGATATCAATGGCGAAATCCTCCATCGCCGGGTATAGGATCTCCTCCACCGAACGGGGCAGGCGGTGGATCTCATCGACGAACAGCACATCCCCCTCATCCAGATTGGTGAGCATCGCCGCCAGATCGCCGGGGCGCTCGATGGCGGGGCCGGAGGTGATGCGGAAATTGACCCCCAGCTCATTGGCAATAATCGCCGCCAGCGTGGTTTTTCCCAAGCCGGGCGGCCCGTACAGCAGCACATGATCCAGCGCCTCATGCCGCACCTTGGCGGCATCAATGAATACCGACAGGTTCTCCTTGACCTTTTCCTGTCCGATATACTCCCGCAGCGACCGGGGGCGCAGAGGGTTATCCCCATCGTCCTCCGGCAGATATTCCGCCGACAGCAGCCGGTTCTCCAGATCCGAATCCGGACGATCCTCAAAATCCACGGTTCGCCCTCCTTTCGCTTAACGATATGCATACATACTGGGTATTTTACCACATCGACACCCGAAATGGAAGAGCTACGGCCGAAAAAGTCGTGTCATTTTTGTAAACAAATCCCAACACACAGAAAAACCGGGAGGCGGAAACAACCGTTTCCGCCTCCCGGAGCTCTGTGAATCAGGAGGGACTCACGTAATTGAGAGGATTGACCTTCACGCCGTTGCGGATCACCTCAAAGTGGAGATGCGGACCGCTGGACTGGCCGGTGGAGCCGATCAGTCCGATCTGCTGTCCCCGAGACACCTGCTGTCCCTTCACCACCGAAATGGAATTGAGATGTCCGTAGGCCGTTTGCAGTCCGTTGGCGTGCTGGATCAGCACATAGTTGCCATAGCCGTAGTACCGTCCCGCATAGATCACCGTGCCGCCATCCGCCGCCAGTGCCGGCTTATTGCGCACCGTCACGGGACCGTTGCAGATATCCAGTCCGCTATGACCCCGACCGAAACCACGGGACATATTATGGCAGATAGGCACCGGCCACAGCATGGTGCCGACGGTCACCCCGTCGCCCTGCACCACCGTCACGCCGCCGGAGGACACCACCTTTTGGGTACCCCGCTCCACCACCTTGGTGACCGGCTGCTTGGTGACCTCGGTGGCCACCACCTGCCGGCTCTGCTCCGTGCCGTTGACATAGGTGATCTCCGCCGTCACATTCTGGCTGCCCTCCTGCCCCTTGGTTTTCACCGTGGACCAGGTGACGGGCTTATTGGTGTTATTCACATACTGGGTCGTATATGCAATCTTCTCGGTATAATAGATGCGCTTAATTACCTTGACCTGCAGATAGGTCTGGGGCTGCTGCACCGTCAGCACATCCCCGATATGCACCATATCGGTGTTGGCATACGCCGGGTTCATCTGCCGCAGCTCGGAGGTAGTCATATCGTTCTTCACGGCGATGGTGCTGAGGGTATCCCCCGCCTGCACCCGATAGGTCTTTTTCACCACCGACTCGGCGGTGAGCTTGCCCATCAGCTGGTCCGCCGACAGCACCACCGCCGCCGGATACAGCCCGTCCACCGTCTGCACATCCTGCACAAACTCCGCTCGCTGGTTCTCGTCGTTCTTATCGTAGAAGCCGTCCTTCATGCCCTCCAGCATGGCCTGCAACTCATCCGACGATTCCATCGCCCCCACAAAGCTGCCGTCCACATACATACCCGATGCCTCGGCGATGGCGTCGCCGTAGGTGCTGAGGATCGCATTGCACAGCTGGTTGTCGTCCAGCACATCCTGTCCCCGCTGGATGGTGACGGCCAACCGGGGCGCTGTCTCCACGGCGAAGGAATTGTCCACGTTCACGACCCGCTCCTTAGCCAGAGCCGCCGCGGAATCGTAGGTGCCGGTATTCTCGATATACCCCAGAGACTGGTCCCCGTAGGTCAGTGCCAGACAGAAGCGGGTGTTCGCCCACACGGAAACGGTGACGATCAGCACCACCGCCGCCGTGGCCGGTCCTACCAGCCCCCACAGGGACAGCAGCTCCTCCCGGTAACGGCTCCCCGCCCGGCGGAACAGCCCCCGCAGGCAGGCAAACCACGCCCCGGCGCCCTCTTTCCCGGCGGCGCGCAGTTCCCGCCGCGCCTGGGGAAACCGGCTGAACATCTCGTGCAGCTTACGGTGCTGCCGATGCAGGGGCAGCACCACCCGCCGCCGCCAGAAATACCGCACACTGCGGGCAGGCGGCGTCAACAGGCCGCGCAGCTTCCGCCCCCGGCGATGCCAGCGGCGGGCCGTCTGCAGACCCAGCATATACTCATACCGGTACAACCCGTCCCAAAAACGCTGCCAGCCGGTTCGCGCAGACGGTTCGGGGCACCGCGATACGTTCTTTTCTATCGGATCAAACTCGGTTTTCAAAGCACGGTTCTCCTTTTTACACGGGGGCAGAGCCCCCTGTACAACGCTTACGATCGCCGCCGCAGAGGACGGTAAATGGTTACAAAATTGTAATAATCTATCGCTTATTATACTCAAATCTGCGCGAAAGGCAATATCTTTTGCCGATCTTCGTCAGGATTAAACAAAACATTTATTCTATTTTGGGAGTTGTGCCACACGCAGATGCACCGATTTTCCAAAGACTTCCTGTCCGCCGGAAAAAGGTGGAAACCGCCGCTGCGCCCGTCAACCGGTAAAAGACCGCTACATCCCGCCTTGACAAGTTCCCGTTTGACCGTATACTATATGTAAGTAAAAACAGCCGAAAGGGGCGCACCGCTATGGCATCCGACAAAGCGTATCTGCAATTCATTCTGGAACAGCTCTCCGAGCTGGAGGGGATCACCTATCGGCCGATGATGGGAGAATTTATCCTGTATTTACAGGGAAAGATCGTCGGCGGCATCTACGACGACCGGCTGCTGGTGAAACCCGTCGCACCCGCCGTCGCCCGCATTCCCGCCCGGTGCAGCACGCTGCCCTATCCGGGCGCCAAGCCCATGCTGCTCGTGGAGAATGTGGACGACCGGGCATTCCTGTGCGAACTGTTCGCCGCCATGTATGACGAGCTGCCCGACCCCAAGCCGAAAAAGCGATCCCCTGCCCGGACGGATGGCGGTTAAAGCGCTCCTCCGACATTTTACAAGAATTTTACATGAAAGCGATAATGAACATTACGTAGCTGCGGTATCTTGAGGTTGTAAAAAGGGGGAATTCGGTATGATCTACTGCGTGGAGGACGACACCGGTATCCGGGAGCTGGTCATATACACACTGACCGCTTCCGGCTTCGAGGCAAAGGGCTTTGCCCACCCGGATGAGTTCTGGAAGGCGATGCAGGGGGACAAACCGGAGCTGATCCTTCTGGACATTATGCTGCCGGACGAGGACGGCATCTCCATCCTGAAAAAGCTCCGCTCCCATGTGGAAACAGCGGATATACCGGTCATCATGGCGACGGCCAAGGGGACGGAATACGACAAGGTCATCGGCCTTGATCTGGGGGCGGACGATTATCTGGCGAAGCCCTTTGGTATGATGGAGATGGTGTCGCGGGTCAAGGCGGTGCTGCGCAGAGCCAATCCGAAGGCCATCGACAAGCTGACGGTGGGCGAGATCGAGATCGACCGATTGCGCCACAAGGCCTTTGTCAGCGGCCGGGAAGTGACCCTGACGCTGAAGGAGTTTGAGCTGCTGACGCTGTTCTGTGAAAACTGCGGGATCGTATTCACCCGCGACAAGCTCCTGGAAAAGGTATGGGGGCTGGATTACGCCGGGGAAACGCGGACGGTGGACGTCCACATCGGGACGCTCCGCACCAAGCTGGGCGCAGCCGGTAATCGCATCGAAACCGTGCGCGGCGTCGGCTATCGAATGGAGAAATGAGTATGAAAAAGCACATATTCCGGTCGATCTGTATCGCCGCATCGGCGGTTTTCATCGCATCCTTTGTGCTGATCCTGGGCGTGCTGTACGACTATTTTTCGGCGGTGCAGATGCAAGGACTGAAAAACGAGGCCCTCATCGCCGCCTCCGCCGTGGAGGCCGGCGGCAAAACCTATCTGAACAGCATCGCACAGGGAGAATACCGCGTCACTTGGATCGCCCCCGACGGGTCGGTGCTGTTCGACAACAAAGCGGACTCCGCCGAAATGGAGAACCATCTGGAGCGCGAGGAGATCAAAGAAGCGCTGGAGACCGGTTCGGGACAAAGCTCCCGGTATTCCACCACCCTGACGGAAAAGCAGCTCTACTGCGCGCAGCGGTTGTCCGACGGATCGGTGCTGCGCCTTTCGTCGGCGCATCTGTCCTGGTGGGCGCTGATCGTCAGTATGCTGCAGCCGATTCTCATTGTGATCGGCATCGCGCTTGTGCTGTCGGTGGTTCTGGCCTACCGCCTGTCTCAGCGCATCGTACAGCCGCTGAACGAGATCGACCTGGACACGCCGGACAGCCGGGCGGCTTATGAGGAGCTGACCCCCCTGCTGGATCGACTGGCAAATCAGAAAAAGCAGCTGCGTTTGAAAGAGAACGAACTCAAGCGAAAAAAGGAAGAATTCGACGCGGCGACCGAGAATATGCGGGAGGGCATCATTCTTCTGGGGGAGACCGGCAACGTGCTGAGCATCAACCACGCCGCGACCCGCATTCTGAAAATCAGCCGCTACTGCATCGGCAAGGATCTGCTGATCTTCAACAACACCTTTGAGATTCAGGAGCTTTTGCGCATCGCCGTGGGCGGCGAACACGCCGAAAAGGTGATCGCCATCGACGGAAAGGAATACCAGTTCAACGCCAGCCCCATCGTGACGGACGGGAAAATGTCCGGCGTGGCGCTGATCCTGTTTGACATCACGGAGAAGGAGCGGGCCGAGACCGCGCGGCGGGAATTCACCGCCAACGTATCCCACGAGCTGAAAACGCCGCTGCAAAACATTGCCGGCAGCGCCGAGCTGCTGGCCAACGGTCTGGTGAAAGCGGAGGACGTACAGGGCTTCGCCTCCCACATCTACACCGAATCCAAACGCATGATCACGCTGATCGAAGATATCATTCAGTTATCCCATCTGGACGAGAACGCCCACGACTATACCTTTGAAAAAACCGATCTGTACGACCTGGCGGGGCTGACCCACCGCAACCTGCTGCCGGTGGCGCAGAGCAAGGGCATCACCTTCTCCCTCATCGGCGAGAGCGCCGAGATGCAGGGCATTCCCAGTCTGCTGTCGGAGATTCTGTACAATCTCTGCGATAACGCCATCAAGTACAATCAGAGCGGCGGCCGCGTGATCATGCGCGTAAAGGACAGTCCGCAGGCTGTCACCCTCTCCGTGGAGGACACCGGCATCGGGATCCCGCCGGAGGAGCAGGAGCGCATCTTCGAGCGGTTCTATCGGGTGGACAAGAGCCGCTCCAAAGAGGTCGGCGGAACCGGACTGGGGCTGTCCATCGTCAAGCACGCCGCCATGATCCACGGCGCTGCCATCGAGGTGACCAGCCGGATCGGCCAAGGCACCACCTTTACCCTCACTTTCCCGAAAAACCACTGATTTTACACAGATTTTACAATTGCCGCATACCGATTTGATGTCCGTTTGCTATACTCGTCCCGTACGTAATGAAGGAGTGAGGATAGCAAATGGACATCTTTCATCTATTGACCATGATCGGCGGTCTGTGCCTGTTTCTGTTCGGCATGAGCCTGATGGGACAGGCTCTGGAGCGCCGTGCCGGAAACGGACTGAAAAATCTGCTGGGCAAGCTCACCGGCAGCAGGACCGCCGGGCTGCTGACCGGGCTGGGCGTCACAGCCGTGATCCAGAGCTCCTCCGCCACAACGGTGATGGTGGTGGGCTTTGTCAACTCGGGCATCATGACGCTGCGCCAGTCCATTCACGTCATTATGGGCGCCAATATCGGCACCACCGTAACCGCGTGGATATTAAGTCTGGCGGGGATCGACAGCGGCAACGTGTGGGTAAAGCTGCTGAAACCCTCCTCCTTCACTCCGATCCTCGCGCTCATCGGTATTATCCTCTATATGTTCTGCAAGCGGGATAAGAAAAAAGACACCGGTCTGATCCTGCTGGGTTTCGCCACGCTGATGTTCGGCATGGACACCATGTCGGATGCGGTATCGGTGCTCCGGGACATTCCCGCTTTCGGGCAAATGTTCCTGCTGTTCACCAACCCGCTGCTGGGTGTGCTCGCGGGCGCGGTGCTGACGGCCATCATCCAGTCCAGCTCCGCCTCCGTCGGCATCCTGCAGGCCCTCGCCTCCACCGGCGCGGTCTCCTACGGCGCAGCAGTGCCGATCATCATGGGCCAAAACATCGGCACCTGCGTCACCGCACTGATCTCCTCCGTGGGCGCCAACAAGAACGCCAAGCGGGCGGCCATGGTGCACCTGTCCTTCAATGTGATCGGAACGGCCGTGTGGCTGACCGTGTTCTGCATCGTCAAAGCCCTCATCACCCCGCCGATCCTGAATGAATCGGCCACACTTCTCGGCATCGCCGTAATCCATTCCATCTTCAACATTCTTTGCACGCTGCTGATGCTGCCCATGGGCAATCTGCTGGAAAAGCTGGTCTGCCGCCTCATCCCGGACTCCAAGGAGAAGGAACAGCAGAACGTGCTGGATGAGCGGCTGCTCACGACCCCGTCGCTGGCGCTGGCTCAGAGCAAGACCGTGACGATACAGATGGCCGAGTGCGCCGTGTCGGCACTGGAAAATTCCCTCACGAGCCTGACGGCATACACCCCCGCGCTGGCCGACGCTATCCGGGATGCCGAGGAAAAATGCGACCGCTACGAGGATGTGCTGGGCACCTATCTCATCAAGGTCAGCTCGGCCAAGCTGGGGCAGGCAGAGAGCGAAGAGGCCGCCATGCTGCTGAAGGTCATCGGCGACTATGAGCGTATCTCCGATCACGCGGTCAACATTCTGGAATCGGCGGAGGAGCTGCGGGATAAAAAGCTCTCCCTGACCGAAGAAGCACTGAAGGAATACGACGTCATCGCGGGCGCGATACGGGAGGTGCTGACCCTCTCCAAAACCGCCTTTGAGCAAACGGACATGGAGGCGGCCGCCCGGGTGGAGCCGCTGGAGCAGGTCATCGACGAATTGAAGGATCGGCTGCGCACCAACCATATTTTCCGGATGCAGCAGGGAAAATGCTCGGTGGAAGTCGGCTTCGTCTGGTCGGATCTGCTCACCAACATGGAGCGGGTCAGCGACCATTGCTCCAACATCGCCGGCTGTGTCATCGACAGTGCCGCCCATAACCTGAACCTCCACGAAACCCTGAAAAAAGCCAAGACCGACACCGGCCGCTTTCAGGAGGATTATGCACACTATGTCGAAGCATACCGGGTATAAACCGCATACGCCATCGCACAGAGATGCCCTCGGCCGTTTGGCCGAGGGTGCCTGCTTTTTATGCGGATTGAAACCGATGGAGAAGTATGGTATACTCTGTCTGAGTCAGCTGAAAGTCGGGAGGAACGAATGATGAACGACGCATGGATCGAGTTTGCCATCCGGATACAGAGCATCGCGCAGGCAGGACTGCAATACGGGAAGGACCGATTCGACCGGGAACGCTATACGGAGCTGCGGCAAATTGCCGCCGAAATGCTCGCCATGAAAACGGACATACCGACGGACCGGGTCTATGATCTATTCTGCAACGAAACCGGCTATCAGACCCCGAAGGTGGACACCCGCGCCGCCGTATTCGTGGACGGAAAAATCCTCCTGGTGCATGAAGCCGACGGCACCTGGTCACTGCCCGGCGGCTGGTGCGATGTCGATCAGTCCGTTGCCTCCAACACCCAAAAAGAGGTGCGGGAAGAAACCGGCTGCACCGTGTCCGCCGAAAGGCTCATCGCCGTACAGGACTGGCGAAAGCACAACGTCACGAACTACGCCTACGGCGTGGTGAAGATTTTCGTCCTATGCCGGTACGAGGACGGGCAATTTGAAGAAAACACCGAGACCACGGGCATCGGCTTCTTCAGAAGAGAAGCGCTCCCCACCCATCTGGCCACGGCGAAATGCACCGCGGAGCAGATCGGGATGTGCTTCGATGCTTACGAAAATCCGGATCGCCCCACGCAGTTTGATTGACCGAAAAATCCCGAGCAGCCGCCGTTCCGTCCCTCGCCTCTTTCTCCGCCGACCGGCGGACACGGGGCGACGGTTCACATAACACCCAAGCGCACGGGAAGTCATGAAATCGCCGCGAAAATTCGGTAGACTGTACTGGCAGAAAGGGAGCGAATCCATGGATTGGATACAGGGCATTCAGCGAGCGATCGACTATACGGAGGCGCACATCACCGAGGACACGGATATTGAAACGATTGCCGGACAGGCATATTCCTCTCCGTTTCATTTCCAACGGGTATTTAGCATCCTGTGCGGTCTTTCGCTGGGCGAATATATCCGTATGCGGCGATTATCGCTGGCCGGTGAGGAGCTGTCCGGAGGGCACGTCCGCATCATCGACGTCGCCCTCAAATACGGATACGATACGCCGGAGAGCTTTTCCCGCGCTTTCACCCGGTTCCACGGCATCACACCCAGCGAAGCCAGGCGCGGTGGCCATATCCGGATCTTCACGCCCCTGTCTGTAAAATTAACCGTAACAGGAGGCAGCAAAATGGATTATCGAATCGAAAAACGGGAGGCTTTCCGCGTGGTATGCAAGCGAAAGCAGGTGGGCAAGCCCCAAGCGGCCGACGCCACCCCGGATATCACCGCCATGTGGCAGGAATGCGGCGCGGACGGGACGCTGGCGCGGCTCATCGCCTGCATACCGGAAAAGCCGGTCATGAAAGGGCTTTTGGGTATTTGTTTCTCCTCGGAGCTGGATTCCAGGCGATTCCCCTATGGCATCGGTGTGGAATACGACGGGAGAGCGGTCGATGACGATCTGGAGGTGGTCACGATCCCGGCCAACACCTATGCGGTGTTCACCAGCACAGGCAAAATGCCGGATGCATTCATCGACACCTACCATCGGGTGGTCACGGAGTTCTTCCCCCAAAGCACCCAGTACGAATACGCCGAAAATGTGGAATTCGAGGTCTACCCCTCGGCGGATGTATCCGATCCTCGGTATCGGTGCGAAATCTGGATCGCCGTGAACGAAAAAGCAATATAATATCGGATGCCCGCCCTTCCGTGCCATGCTCGGGGGCGGGCATCTGCTTTACGGCAGAAACGTTTGGCACCCATCCCCCACCCCGCCATCGGCGGCCGGGAGCGTCTTTCGGTGCACCGACCGCCCGATACCGCCGTGCCGCCGATAGGCACATACGGGAAGAACCGATATGCATTTTTACCGGTATTCTGCCGGATACCGGTATCCGGCAGGCAAAAAGGTAGCGAAACGGGACACATATGTCCCCTATGCGGATTGACTGCGCAGCAGACGATTGCTACAATTAGCTTATGTGTGGGCGGCGCGCGCCGCAAGCCGGACGGGAGGAAAAAGCGGATGAACCACAGCAGATCACAATATGTCTATATCCTTTCCTGCGCGAAAGACGGAGGGGTGTACAGCTACGCCTTCAACGAAAAACGACAGCTGGTTCTCCGCGACAGATATTCTCTGGACCGGCCGATGTACGGGATACGCGTCGGCAACCGGCTCTCTGTGCTGCTGCGGGCGCCGTTTCCGGAAAACGATGACAGCGGACTGGTCACGGTGGAGACGGAGGACGGACGTTTCACCGGATGCAGCGCCATCACGTCCACCCGGGGCACGGTTGCCTGTCATCTGTGCGTCAGCCATGGCCGGAGAAAGCAACGATACGCCCGGATACACCGCGCTGGGACGGCTGTTCGCCATCGGATACCTCAAGGGACTGCTGGAGATGGAGGAAAAGATGTCAAAGAACCGGTAAAAGCCGTGCTCTTCATCTCGATTTTGACAAGGCCATTCAACCCGCAGTTATGGATACTTGTCAACAGCGTCTCGGTTTTTCACCGTGCTCCGCAGGAGAAAAGCCGTGGATTTTTCACACTTTCCACCGAGTTTTCCACAGAGTTTCCGGAAAATCGGGAGAGTTTTCCACATTACAAACCGTATATTCTTCCGCCGACGGTCGATACTAAACCCGGATCAAACGGCCTTTTGGGGTACATCCGGACAAAAAGCGGGAGGACAACACACATGATCAAAGGCATAAACCGACAGATGATCGAGGTCACACACACCGGCAGCCCCTATTTTGAGCGGGCGTTTCTGGTGGTGCGGGCCGGCAGCAGCCAGCCGGGCGCCGACACGCTGCACAAGCTGGCGGAGAAGGTGGTGGAGCAGGCCGACACCTACGCCGGTCTCAAGCGACAACGATGGCGGCTCCGATGGCAGCGGGGTTTGTACACACTGCTGGCCATGGGGGGCGGTGCGGGAATTTTCTGGGTCGTACAGCGGCTGTTACAGCGCTGACCCCCAGTCAAGCCGACATCATGGCGGATTCTCCATGCACAAAAACCGGGGCAACGCGTTGCGTTGCCCCGGTTTTCTTTGCGACCCATGGGCCGCACAACGGCGGCCGTCCCTCCGCTCTACGGCGCGTCTACATCCGGTCGATGGTGATGTGCAGTTTCCGGCCTGCCGCGCGGTATACCCGATACCGGCCGTTCCGATTATAATAGAATGCATGATCGGCGGACAGCGTACCGTCAACGGTATAGCGGCAAACACAGCCGTCATACACCACAGAGACGGTGCTGTCCGACCGGGTGATCTCGGTGCTGTCCATTCCGTCAAAATCGAACACCGGCAGCATAAAGCCCACATGGTCGGCCCCAGACAGAGAAATACACACCCCCTGCGCCGATACCGCATATTCCTGGATCACCGTTACATCCGCGGACAGCATACAGGCCAATACGGCAGTCACGCAGTCCGGGGTCTCCCGACAGTCCACCGGCGTATAGACCGCCGCCGCGTCGGCGCCGAGCAACCGCTGTCCGTCCCTTTCGGCATAGCAGCACAGGGACATCGGTCCGGAATTGGCATCCTCCAGCGTATACTGCGGATGGGCGGGAAACGGCACCGACAGGCACACGAACGGAGAACAGCCGCTTTTATGCACCCGTCCCAGACCGTTGGCATCGTAATGAGAATCCGCATGGGTATCCAGCTCCAGAAAATATCCCCCGGCATTCAGGAACGTCTTGTGGAACGCCTGACCGGTACGGATCGCATACCCGCCCACCTGTGCAGGCGCCACAGTCGGGAGGATATGGTCGTCGGCAAACAGGTATCCCATATAGAGGTTGGAGGCGACGGTAATCATATACTTATTAAAAAAGCCGTATTCCTCGCAGCCGATACGGGTGCGGATATCGTACCGATTCTTCACATGACGGATCGGCCGGCGCTGCAAATAATCCATCAGCCGATCTGCTGCCAACGCAGCCGCCGCCTTGAATGCACCCGCCGTCTGCGCATCCCCCCGCCGGGCATAGCGCACCGCCTCCAACTCACAATAAGCGGCCAGCATGGCCTCGTTGTGCAGAAACTGATTGCTGCGACCGCCAAAGGGAATCTCCCCCGTCACCGACTGCATTTTCAGGGTCAGCTCCGCCGCACGATCCAGCGCCGCCTCGATCTCGGCAGCGTGCTGTCCCCGGTAGCCGAAAGCCAACAGAAAGGTGAACAGCAGCCGCGGCATGATGTCGTACACCATGGGATCGGCAGGCGGTTCGTCCTGATACATCCCGTTTTCATCCAGCATCCGCAGCTGGGAGGACAGCTGCCAATCCACAAACCGGGAGGTATCCTGTGCGCAAAGCACCCCCCGCACATATTCGCTGACCGCCGCAAACAGCGCCCAATTGCCGATGGGCGTGTCCGGCGAGGCCGCCACCGCATTGTAGAGCGTCCACGGATCAAAGGCAGACAGCAGCTGCTTCCACCTTTCCAGCCGTTCCACATCGACGATCGGGTGCTTTTCCAACAGCAGCCGATCTCCCGCAGAGAGAAATCGCTCTGCGCCTTATGCTGCGGAATTTCCTCGCAGCACAGCTCCATCATGTCGATGAAGGTTTCCAGCAGATCGGTCCTCCGCCCGTGGGCGATGAGAATGCCGATACACACAGCCAGCCTAGGGAACCCGTGCTCCGTCAGTCCCCCCTGCCGCATCTCCTGTATATACGCCTGTATCCGCTCCCCAGTGTAAGCAGACAAGGACAACTCCATCATGTCCAGATAGCGTTCTTTTGGCGAACAAGCCGCCCGGTCCTGCCGCATCACGCCGTCGATCGCCGGGGATGCACCGCTCTCCGCAGGTGTGCCGTAAATCATATACACCTCTCCTTTTTCGCTCCTATCGTACCATACCGGCGATATTTTTACTTTATTATACCTGCTATCCGCTATGCAAATCTTGCTTTTTTGCCCAATAGGGAGTATACTGTGTATATTGCCATCCGTCGGCAAGGAGGACGAGCCATGCAGCCACTTGTGATATCCGCCGTATACTCCGATACCCTGCACAGCAAATCCACTCATTACCACGACCGGCATCAGATCCTGTATGTGCAGAGCGGAGAGATCGCGCTGCATATCAGCGGAAAGCACTACATCGCCACAAGCGGCTCCGTGGTGATCATCAGCCGCTTTGAACAGCATTCCATCGAGATCCGCAGCGCCGAATACAGACGCTATGCCCTGTTCATCACCCCCACCCCCGACGAAGCGGAGACCTCCACCCTGCAATACCTGCTGTCCGTCCTCGTCAACCGTCCGGCCAGCTTCACCCACGTTCTCGATCTGAATGAGCAGCGCGCCGAGCTGGAGACGCTGTTTTCCTCCATCTGTCGGGAAAAGCGCCGTGAGCAGCCGCTGGATGACTATATGCTGAATCTGCTCTTCCAGCAGATTCTGGTGCTTCTCTACCGCCGCCAGCCGTCGCTGTTTTCCTCCCTGCCAGAGCAGGCCTGCGGCATCGTGGAATCCGTCAAGGCGGCTTTTGAAACCGCATACGGCCGCGCCTACACACTGCGATCCGTCGCCGAGCAATACCACATCAGTCCCTCGTACCTGTCCCATATCTTCAAGCAGGCAACGGGATGTTCGGTCATGGGCTATTTGCTATCCTGCCGCCTGGCGGCCGCCAAGCGGCTGCTGGCAAAAACCGACCGATCCATCGGCGATATTGTGGAGGAATGCGGATTCAGCGATTGCAGCAATTTCAGCCGCACCTTCAGAGCGCATACGGGCGTTTCTCCCAGTGATTTTCGGCGGCAATACGCAAAGGGGTGAATCATTCCGAAAAAGGGGGCTCCGGCTGTACCCTCAGCGCCATGGCGGCGGCCCCGGACCGACATAACGGCGCCCTGCCTGCGTTTTGCGGCGTAGGCCGGGGTCATGGCTGTGTAAAAGATGCAAAAAAGGTAAAATTTCACATTTTATGCAAAATAGGGGTTAACAAGCGCGTATTATAGTGCTAAAATTTTGAGGTGTGAAAATTATTCACATTCTCGTCATAATTCTGAGGAGGCGTCCATTACCATGAGCGAAGAATCCGGGCAATCAGGAGAGATCGAACGATTACGTGTGGCGGTGCTGTGCGGTGAATGTGAATCACCGGGAGCACCGCCGGAGCCGGTGTATGGCTTGCAGGTAGAATCGAAATCCCGCCGCTGGCACTGGCAAGATCTGGGTACGCAACGCGAGCCGGTCGAAGCATTGGCCAGACGGCTGGAGACTTTCTGCCCAGAGCCGTGTCACATGGATGACATTGTACGGGACTTTGTATTGGAACAGTATCTGCCTTGAGAATGTCTGTCTGAGCGGAAAACGCTCAGACAGATATTCTTTTGGGATCAAAATTCCGGCTGGTGGATAAAAACCGCCCCACACGGATATTTTTCGATTTGGCAGACGACGAAGCGCTGGGTACAATCCTGTCGGGGATAAGCAGAAAATCGCTTTGGGAAACCCGCATGACGCGCAGTCGGCGCTTTCCCCCGAATCCACGCCGCAACCGGCGGCCGTTTTTCCGCCTTGCGGAAATCGAAATGGATCCGCCCATTCCCCGTCGCGGTGCGCAATCCCAAAAATCCCGCAAAAAGTTTGAAATTCCCCTTGACATTCGACCGGTTCTGTGGTATAGTAGCCATCGTTGGATTTGGGAGAGTTCCCGAGTGGTCAAAGGGGACAGACTGTAAATCTGCTGCTTCGGCTTCGATGGTTCGAATCCATCCTCTCCCACCATAACTTGGACACAATAAAGATGTGTCCAGCGAAAAGCCCGATTATATCGGGCTTTTTTGCTACCCAAACGGCGATTTTTCTCTGCACTGAAACGCAGATGTAAAATCGCCGTTTTCTCTTTGTGCACATAAAATGAGTGCATAAACCTAAATAAAGCATACATAGCCGTCTGGTTTTCTTTTGCGGAACCGGCAGCTTTTTCTGTTTCTCGGCGATGATGAAAACAGGATCATAAAAGCAGGAAAACCCCTCCTTGGGCGCTTGACAGACAGATGCCGATGGGCAATGCCCGGCTTTATCGGCTATCTATGCCGACTGCACCGGGTCGTTTGCTCAGCCATACAGAAAAAGCCCTCGCGGACAACAGAACCGTTTGTCCGCAAGGGCTCTTGAATATGTCTGCGCCGTTATACCGTCGCCATGACCGGCGCGCCCACCTCGACCCGATATTCGGTCACGCCGGAGATGGTCTCTCCGTCGATCTGCAGCGCCGTGGGCCGGTCAAAGGTCACGGTGATGTCCTTACCGCTGAGCACCTTCACCATATTGGTGTGCTTGACGTGCTCCCCCTTGAAGATACCGGGGAACACGATGAGAGTACGCAACTTTCCCGCTCCGTAGATGAGCATGGTGGACACGGTGTGCGTATCGCCCAGCCGTTTCTGCTCCGGGGCAGCCATCATACCGCCACCATAGTACCGGCCGTTCATAGTGGGCGCCAGCCACACCTTACGGAAATGCTCTGTGTGACCGTCCACCGTCACCGTGGCGTTGACCGGGTGAAACCCACCCAACAGACCCTTGATGGCAATGGCCGTATAATTGATCGGTTTCGCGTGGGCGGGATCCTTCGCCGCCTCCGCCCGCATCCGATCCCCCACCTCACAGCAGTAACCGTCAATGCCAAAGCCTACGCCGTTGAGAAAACGATAGGTTTTGCCGTTGACCGTCACGCGGGGCAGATTGTGCAGGTATTCATCCACCGGCACGGGGGAATCCACTCCGGAGGTATTGACATCCCGCAGGAAATCATTGCCGGAGCCGGTGGCGTAATAAGACACCGGGAAATCCAGTGTCAATGCCGCCGTATCGTTGATAAACCGATTCAGCGTACCGTCCCCGCCGGCGATGATCACACCGGTGCCCTCCGGCAGCGCCGCAAAATAGGCTCCGTAATCGTCGATGGTGGTAATATCCCGATAGACCAGTGTATCTCCGCTCAAAATCTGCGTCAGCTTGCGGCTGCGCTCCTCTCCCTGCCCATTCCCGGCCAGAGGATTATACAGCACATGGTAGGCGCTCATGCAATCCGTCCTTTCGCGGCAAAAGCCGTTCTTTATCGTCACTGTGCGGCAGTATACCATATTTTTTGCTTTTTGGCAATGCGACAATTTCCCCAATATTGTCTATTTTTTTCGCAATCGGTAGACAAAGCAATCGGAGTACAATGGTTTTTTCGGCTAAACAGCGTCATTATCGGCTTTGTTGCCCTCCGCTAAAAAACGCTGTTTGCCGAAAATCTTCGACCTGAAACGAGAAGATTTTTTCGTATGGTCAGTCGAAGAACACAGCAATACTGTCGTATTGCAAGTGATGAGACAAACAAAACGGGGAAATATTCCGTTTCAGGAACCGTTGTACTCCGATTGCTTTGTCTATTTGAAAAAACAGTTGTATAGCTCCATGAGATGGGGCCATCCATTTCTGCGCCCAATAAAAGTATGCCAAAGGCGAAGTCTACCGGCCTCTCCTTTGGCATACTTTCCTATACGGTCTTACCGCTTAAAATAAACCGGACTCATCCAAAGTGTGCCGCCCGGTATGCCTCGACCTCATCCATCCGGGGAATCGAGCCGGCCGCGCCCGCACGGGATACCGTCAGAGCCGATGCGGTCGTGGCGGTTTGCAGCGCGGCGGTCAGATCGGCTCCCGCGCGCACCGCCGCCAGAAAATATCCCACGAAGGTATCGCCGGCCGCCGTGGTATCCACCACCGGCACCGACAGCGCCGGCTGCTGTACGGATCCCTGCGCATTCTCCGCCAAAACTCCGTCGCCGCCCAGTGTCAGCACCACCGTTGTGCGGGGGTACTTTTGCCGCAGCGCCGCCATGACGCGGTCACTTTCCGTCTCACCGGACAGCGCCGCCCCCTCGGTCTCGTTCACAAACAGCCACTCCACCAACTCCATAGGCACCTGCGCCAGCTCCGGGGTGATGGGCGCCGGATTGAGGGCGATCCGCAATCCCCGGGCAGCGCCCTCCCGGATCAGCTCGTCCACCCGGTTCACCTCGTTTTGCAGCAGGAGGATGTCCCCCGGCTCCAACGTGTCCAGCACCTCCCGGATGAAAGCCGGGGTCAGCGCATGATTCGCCCCGCTGTACAACAGAATGCAGTTCTGTCCCTCTGCGTCCACCTGAATGATGGCGTGGCCGCTGGGCACCTCCGCCGTGCGCACAAAGGTGGTGTCCACCCCGTTCTCCTCCAGCAGAGGGCGCAGCAGTGTGTCGTCCGCCCCTACCAGACCGGCGTGCCGCACCGGCACCCCGGCCCGCGCCAAAGCGATCGTCTGGTTCAGACCCTTGCCGCCGCAGCCGCTGTGGAGCGTCGTCGAGGACAGGGTCTCCCCCGCCTGCACAAAGTGCTCCACCGCATACACGTGATCCACATTCAGCGACCCAAAACATAATACCTGCATACTGTTTTTCCTCCCTCGGCTCAGCCGTCGGCTAATTTACGGAACAAATCCTATATATCCCGTTTTATTTGTCTCATCACGCGCAATACGGCAGTATTGCAGCGTTCTTCGACTTACCATACGAAAAAACCGTCTCATTTCAAGTCAGAGCTCCTCGGCAAACAGCGTTGTACACCGATTGCGTTTGTCTATCCGGCTCACACATCACACTGGACAAACCGCGCTCCCGCACAAACAGACGAAACCGCTGTTCGCCACAGCTTCGCGAAATGCATTATAGCAGAAACTCCAACGTTCTGCAAGTGGACGCTTCGGGTAGGGATTCTTTTTCGGTCACTCGGTGACAGTCATTCGGTGATGATCTCTGTAATGTCGTTCTCATTGCAGATGATATAGCTGTAGCGTTTTCCGATTTTGCTGTGGTCGCACAGGAAATACTTCTCCTTGGACTGGCGGATCAGCGCCCGGCGCAGATGCGCCTCCTTTTCCGAATAATCCGTGACCATGCCGTCGGAAAAGCTGCTGCAGGAAAAGAACAGCGCATCGAAATACACGCTCTGCACCATGCTGATGGCGTATTCCCCGGCAAACGCCAGCGAACGCGGCAGCAGCTCACCGCCCACGCAATACACGTTGATATCCGTCTGGCACAGCTGGGAGCAGATCTCCACGCCGTTGGTATACACCGTGATATTTTTATGCTGGCTGATGAAAGGCACCATATGCAGACAGGTAGAGGACCCGTCGATAAACACCACGGTATCGTCCTTGAGATGCTCCGCCGCCCGCTCCGCAATGAGCGTCTTCTGCTCATGATTCTTCTTATAGCGCAGCTGCATCGGCACCTCAAGGCTGTCGCTGCGCAGCTCGGCGCCCCCGCTCACCCGCCGGATCAGTCCCATTTTTTCCAGCTCCGACAGATTGCGGCGCACGGTGGACGGGCTGGTATAGATCTTGGCGGCCAGTTCGTTGACCTTAATATATCCGGTCCGGCCGATCAGCTTCAGCAATTGATTTTTCCGTTCGTCTTTTATCATTTGTCGCCCTTCTTCTTTCGCAAAAATGCGCACAATGGAAGAAATATGCATGATCCTCCCCGGCAATGCGCTCAATTTGCGCAATAAACACGCCGCTACTTGCGTATTTGCGCCATTTGGACTAATATTAGCACAGAAAATGCTTCTTGTAAAGGGCGATGTGTATGATACATTCCGACGTGAAACTGGTAGCGTTTGATCTGGACGGCACCCTGACGCAGCACAAAACGCCGCTGGACGCGCAAAACAAAGCCGTGCTGGACAAACTGCGGAAGCGCTATACGCTGATCATGGTGGGCGCCGGTATGTGCCGCCGTATCTTTGAACAGATGAATCGGTATCCCATCGACATCATCGGGAACTATGGGATGCAGACCGCGCGCTACGACCCGGAGACGGGTGACATGGAGCTGATCGAGGATATCGTCGTCCCCTGCGACAAAGACGCTGCGGAACGGAAGATCACCCTCCTGCGCCAACAATTCGGCTATACGGAGTATGTCGGCGACAATGTGGAATATCACTCCTCCGGCTGCATCACCTTCCCGCTGCTGGGCACCAAAGCGCCGATCCGGGAAAAGCTGGCCTTCGATCCGGATCGCGCAAAGCGGCGCAGAATCTATGGGCAGGTCCGGGAAGCCTTCCCCGAATACAACGTGGTCATCGGCGGCTCCTCGTCCTTCGATATGGCCCCCGTCCCCTACAACAAGCGCCATGCGCTGGAACGGTATTGCCGGGAAAAGGGACTTTCCCATGACCAGGTGGTGTATGTGGGGGACGATTACGGAACGGGCGGCAACGACGAGCCGGTCTACCGTTCGAATTTTCGGTTCCTCACCGTGGACGATTATCGGCGCTTTCCGGACACGGTGCGGTGTCTGCTGGAGGAGATGCATACATGACGATACAGGACCTGCTGAAAGGAAAATCCGGATGCGCCTGCGGGCAGGCGCATACCTGCGCCATCCGCCATATTGTCATCCGGAGCGGCGCCATACAGGAGCTGGCGGCGCTGTGCGCCGACTATTCCCACATCCTGCTGGTGTCCGATCAGAACACCTATGCCACCTGCGGAGACTATGTGGCCGCACAGCTGAGCAGGAAAATCGACCGCAATATCGTATTTCACTGCGACGGGTTTCTGCTCCCCGATGAGGCGGCCATTCAGCGCGTGGACAACGCTGTGACCGCTCGGACGCAGCTGCTCATCGGCATCGGCTCGGGGGTGATCAACGATCTGTGCAAATATGTCAGCCATACCCACGGTCTGCCCTATTACATCGTGGCCACGGCGCCCTCCATGGACGGCTATGCCTCCATGGGCGCGGCCATGATCACCCATCACATGAAAACCACCTTTACAGCGCACGTTCCGGCCGCTATAATTGGAGACGTGGATATATTAAAGAACGCACCCATGCGTATGATCCAATCCGGCTTCGGCGATATCATCGGCAAATATTCGGCGCTGAACGATTGGAAGCTGGCCGCGCAGATCACCGGCGAGACGCTGTGCCCCTATGTATACGATCTGACCTATGATACCCTGCAAAAAACCGAACGCCTGGCGGCCGGTATCCTGAAACGGGATCCGGAGACTGTGCAGACCCTCATGGAGGCTCTGGTCATCATCGGCATCGCCATGAGCTTCACCGGTAATTCCAGACCCGCCTCGGGGAGCGAGCACCACCTGTCGCACTATTTCGAGATCACCGGGATCGTATTCGGCCGGAAATACTTCCTGCACGGGATCGACGTGGCCTATTCTACCGTATGCACCGCCGCCATGCGCCGACGCATTCTGGCGCCGGGCGATTTCCCCGCCCGGCTGCCCGTCCATGACCGGGAGCACTGGGAGCGGGCCATACGGCGCAATTACGGCAGCGCGGCGGAGGGCATGATCGCGCTGCAGGAGCAGTGCGGATATTATGCAGACCGGTACAGGGAGCTGTACCGCGCCAAATGGGCGGAGATCCGCACGATCCTGGCCGAGATGCCGTCGGCTGCGCACATCCGGCAGATTCTCCGCACGGCGGGGCTGGATTATGCGGAGTTTGAGAGGCAGTACGGCAAACCGCTCATCCGGGATTGTATGCTCTACGCCAAGGATCTGAAGGACCGGTACACTTTCTTGTGGATATACTATTTGCTTTTTGCGGAGGAGATGCAGGAATGAGAGCTTCTATGACGACCCCTGACAGGCTCTATGTGGCCGCCCACCGGGGGAACAGCGAGAAATGCCCGGAAAAACACCCTGGAGGCCTTTCGGGAGGCCATCGCCAACGGCGCCGACATGATCGAGACCGATGTGCGGCTGACCAGAGATCGGGTGCCGGTGCTGATGCACGATGAGACCATCGACCGCACGACCGATGCTACCGGACGGGTCGCCTTCCAGCTGCGGGCGGGAGCGCATTTCCTGTCTTATCACAACTGGCTATGGAACATGGATTTTATGGAGCGGCACCGGGACGACCCGCTGCTGACCGTATAAGCGCCGATCAAGCCGACGAACCTCCCGCGACCATCCCTCCGAAAGAAAAAGCGCACAGAAGCCGTAAACAGCCATCGCTGCCCGCCGTATCCGGCGGACAGCGATGGCTGTTTTATTGATCCACAAAATACAGGCCGTCTCCCACGTGCAGCCGATCCAGCGTATAGGCATTACCCGCTATATCCGTGCGCATGGTCCACCGCCCATCGGTGAAATCCGGAAACGGCTGAGGCGCGCCGCCGCAGGCGATGGAGTTTTCACTGAGAGCGGTGATGCACATATAGGTCGCCGCATCGTATACATCAATGGGCGGCCGGGAGCCGGTGCGCACCGCCTCCAGAAAAGCGTCAAACACCAGATGGTCGATGCCGCCGTGCATATCCTTGCCCACACCGTTTTTCCAAAGGGGATGCAGATATTGCGTCTCATACTGCGCCGCATTGCCCCACTGGGGACGCCAATCCCACTCACTCTCTCTGTGGGCAGCACAGCCATCCAGAAACAGGCTGTCGTTATCCTCCAGATACATTCCCCGGGTGCCGTGCACCTCAAAGCGCCGGGAATAGGCATGGGGCAGGGTCGTATTCAGCGTCAGGGTCACCGTCTGCCCCCCGGCACAGGTCAGCACCGTCGTCACCACATCCCCCTGGGCAAACTGCACCTGCGCCAGCGGATCGCCCGCTCCCCGTTTCTCCACGATGTAGTCATGCAGCCCCTGGGAGGCAGAGGAGAAAGAAGAAAGGCTTAGGAACCGATTGCCGTTGTTAATGTCCAGCAGCTTGGCGATCGGACCGATCTCATGGGTGGGATAGTTTTCCCCGTTGCGGTAGAGGTAGTTGCGCAGACGATAATGGCGAATCTCCTTGCCGCTGCTGATCTCCTCCCGCAGGTCGTGGCAATAGGCGCCGCTGCAATGCATCACCCGTCCCAGCGCCCCCTGCCGCACCATTTGCAGCAGCATCAGCTCCCGCTTGCCGTAGCAGCAATTCTCCATAAACATCAGCTCGGTGCCGGTCTCTTTGTAGGCCCGCAGCAGCTTATAGCAATCGTCCAGGGAATAGGCGCCGCCGGCTTCCAGACCCACATATTTGCCCGCCTGCATCGCCGCCACCGTTACCTCCACGTGATCCTCCCAGGAAACGGCGACATACACCGCATCCAGCTGCGGCAGCGCCAGCAGTTCCCGGTAGTCGGTGGTGGTATAGGGGCGGGGGGCGCCCGCCTTTTCCAGCTTATCGGCCGCCGCCTGCGTCCGATCCTCCAGCCGGTCGCACACGGCGACCACCTCCAGCCCCTCGGACAGCAGCGGAATAATGGGGTTATCCAGCATCACGTCGCCCCGCTGCCCCAGCCCGATAATGCCCAATCTGATCTTCTCTTTCACAGCACGTCTCCTTAATAACTCTGCGTGTTACCCGGGAGCAATTCCGGGTAAGACTTTTCCACAAAATCGTATTCTCTTTTTTCACCGTTTACAAGCCAGATCTGCGGCTGATTATTATACAGCCAGTCAAGCGGCTCGGCAAGGCAGTTTTGCGTGGAGCCGCGCGCAAACGCATTTATCAAAGCAGCCTTTATTTCGCCGACCGCCGCATCGGGCTGCACCGATACAAACAGCGGACTGCCGCTGACAGAAAGCAGATCAAGCCACTGTCGGTTCAGGCTCCATTCAATTTTACCGGGGATGATCCCCACACAGTCGGCGTCCACCTTGTAAAACGCATCGTTTTGGCAAAGCCTGAAAGCAAGGGTATTCACCCCGTAAGCACGGGTGCGGCTCCAAACCCTGCCGCTGGTATCGTCACCCGTTCTGTACACCTCAAAGATCCCGGCGGACAGGTGCGACACGGCGTCACAGGCAATAACCACCGCGTCGCCCGCCGCTTCTCGGATCCATCTGTAAAGCTCCAAAACGATTTCGGCGCTCGTTTTTGTTTCGTCCTGAAAGCTCCACCCGTCCTTTGTGGTTATTTTACCGTTGAGCGTACAGCCGAACGAGCCGAACAGGTCATAGGTGGTGTAATCGTGCTTTATAAGCTCATAGCCCCATTCGGCCATTCTGCGCACGGTAGCCCTGACATACTCCTGCACCTCGGGAACGGTAGGGTCAAGGCAATAGGACGGGCCGGTGTTTGTATCCCCGTCGTTAATTCGGGATAGACACCATTCCGGGTGCTGCTTTTCAAGCGTTTTGTCTCTGAGCGGCCTTATCCATATGCCGGGCCTTACCCCGATCCTCTTAAACTCAGCGGCAATTTCCGCCATATCGCCGAATGTTTCATTCGGCTCCCACGGTCCCGCACAGGGGTTGACCGACCAGCCGTCGTCGATCACGGTGAACGGGCGATTTGTATTCCCCGCAGCCAGTGCGGCTGCGATCTCCGCGTCCTGTATAACCTCGTTTCGGCTGCTTTTTCCATAGGCGTAATACCAGTTATTGCTGCCGTATACGGGTGCCGCCGGCAACCGGGGCGCTTCGCACATCACACGGCAAAACTGCCGTGCCGCGGAGAAGGCCGAAATCCCGCTGTATTCCCGGCAAACCACCACGCCCGCAAGCAACCGCCGCCCGTCCAGTCGGACTCCTATGCCGCCGCAGCGCACGTCAAGCCATGCGGTACAGCCCGAAGCGTCGCACTGAAAGCTCACAAAGCTGTTAGCGCCCGTCATAACGCCGCAGCCCACGGTGGTATCGCCGCTGTTTGCGAGAAAATACCACGGCATGAATATTTCCCCGTTTAGGGCGTGCCATTCCATATCCCCATAGGAGCGTTCCCATTTATCCCCCAGGATACGGGTCGGCTCGGTAACGCGATGATTCCAGCGCAGACAAACGAAGCGCGGGCGGGAAACGGTCGCTGTCACATAGACATACAGCTTCTCGTTTTCTATTCTTGTCTCCACCGCACAGTCCTCATTGTCTGTCTCGCACACCGTCCGTATATCGTCCGGCTCTCTCAGAATGTTGAGCATATTTATACCAGCCCTCTTCGCAGGAAATAAGAGGGCGTACAGCTCCAGGCGTGGCAGGCGCTGTTCAGCACCGGATTGGAATAGGGCGTCACCCGGTCGTTTGTCACATCGAAGCACTCCGGGCAGCAATCGAAACCAGCCGCCAGAATCGCGCCCCAGTATTCCCGAATCACCGCCATAGCCTGCTCCTCCATCCCGCAGGCGCACAGCGCCTCCAGATAATAATGGGTCATAAAGGGGGAGGACATCCGCACCGGCGGATCGACCTTGGCCGTTTCCATCAAAAGCCTCTGCGCCTGTTCCCTCTCCAGCGCACCGGACAGCGCCGCCCACACCTGGGATTGCCACGACAGCTCACCGCCCGTCGTCAGGAACAGCCCCGTTTTCGGCTCCCGGCAGCGCAGCAGCGCCCCGTCCGCCTCCTCCGTCAGCGTCTCCAGCCATTCCGTCGGCTGCTCCAGCGCCGCCGCCAGCCGCCGCATCCGCCGCAGCACATAGGCAAAATAGCCCAGCGCCGCCACACTGCGGTCATAGGTGCCATGATCGATAAAGAACGGCGCCTCAATTCGTCCGGCAGCCCGGTCAAACCGTTCAGCGGCGTATTCCACCTGCCGCCGCGCCACGGCATACAACTCTCGGGGCAGCGTTTCGTCCCCGGTATGCTCCCGGTAATCCTCCAGACACAGTCCGAAGCACAGGGAATAATCCAGATAGATCCACTGATCCACATACGGAGGCGTATCCGGGAATACACAGGGGGCGACCAGCCCCTCCCGATTTCGGTGACCGGCAAACAAATAGATGCACCGGCGGATCAGGTCCAGATTATGAAAGGTGCCGTAATCCACCAGCGCCTGCAGCCGCAGATCACCGATCCACAGGCGGCGATCCCGTTTGGGACCGTCCTCAAACACGTCCTGCTCACACTCTGCCAGCGTTTTCACGCACATCCGGTCGATGCGGCGCAGCAGCGGATCGGTCACCGCCGCCGGCTCCACAGCGTCGATATCCACCGCCGACACCGCATCCAGATACAGCCCCCGCACCGCGATGGGGAAACGCACCGAATCGGTACGCTGTAGCTTCACATACCGGAACGAGTACCGCCGCTCCAGACTGCCGGCATAGGGCATAAACGCCACCGTCTTAAAATCCTGCTGCAGCCAGCCCACCGACAACGACTCCTCCGAATCCGCCACCGTCTCCATCAGCTCAATGGGCATCTCTCCAAAGGTGAACGCAATGTTGGTGGGCGAATCGGGAATATGCTCCGGACAGCCGCTGTCCAGCTCTAAGTGCAGATACCCGGTATAATGATCGCCCAGATCCAGAATGATCGGCTCTTTTTCCAGCAGCAGGGGGAACTGCACCGCCCCCAGCGACCGCACGGAATATCCCTGAAATGCCGCCTTGTCGGGGAGAATCTCCACCCGTCGCACCGGCGTCACCGACCGGTGCCGCAGCGGACGTTTATATTGATCGTATGGTTCCATCAGTTTTCACTCCTCTTTTTCAGAGAGCCGCCGCTCCCCCCACCGGGAAACGGCGGCTCAAAAGCCTTTATCCCTTTACGCCGTCGCTGGAAGACATACCGTTCTGCAGCTGCTTCTGGAAGATCGCATAGATCACCAGAATCGGCACCAGTGCAATCGCCAACCCGGCAAAGGTACGTCCGTAATTCACGTCATAGGTGCCGGAATTGGTCAGATAGGACAGACCGATAGCGATGGTGTACTTTGCCTTGTCCCGGATGAAGGTCAACGCCGTAATATACTCATTCCACGTGCCCATCACATTCAGCAGCGCCACCACAAACAGGGACGGCTTGGACAGGGGCACGATGATCCGGAAAAAGATGGTGAACTGGGACGCCCCGTCGATGGTGGCCGCCTCCAGCAGCGCATCGTGGATGCCCCGGACAAAGCCCGCCATCATAAAAACGGAGAAGGGCATCCCCTGTATGGCATAGATCACCGACAGCCACACAAGGGAATCGGTCATATGGGCAGCGTCGGCAAAATAGTACAGCGGCACCAGCATCAGCACCGAGGGCACCATCATCGCCACCATATAGAACTTCTCCAGCCCCCGGATGAACCGGCTGCGGTATTTGGCAATCACATAGGCATTGGCGCCCACGATGAGCAGGGTGATCGCCAGCGTCAGCAGCACCGTCAGAATACTGTTAAAGAAATACCCGGCGAAATTCGCCTCTTTCCACGCCTCCGCGAAATTGCTCCATTGAGGGGTGGAGGGCAGCGCCCACGGCGAAGCAAAAAACTCCTGATTGCTTTTCAGCGACGTATACAGAACCCAGATCACCGGGAACGCCACCGTCACGCTCCATAAAATCAGAAAAATGCGAATCACCCATTGCCCGATACGGGTGGACACGGGCAGCCGGGGGGCACCTAACTTCTTACTCATTGACATTCGACCTCCCGGACATAATGCGGTTGACGATGAACGAAGCCACCGCCGATATGATCAGCATAATAATCGCCGCCGCATAGGAATACCCCACCTGGGGCCACTGGCTGTCAAAGCTGTTCTGGTACACGAACATACCCATCACCGTGGATTCGGAGCTGACCGTGTCCCCCAGCATCGCCTTGACCAGCGTAAAGCTGGAGCTGAACGACTGGAACAGAATGGTGATCACCATAAACCGCGCCTGCTCCCAGACCGCCGGCATGGTGATATACCGCAGCTGCTTCCACTCGCCCGCTCCGTCAATGGTGGCGGACTCATACAGCTCCTTGCTGATGCCATTGATTGCCGTGATCATAATGAGCATAAACAAGCCGATACCGCACCAGCTGCCCACGAAGGTGATGACCCCGATGGGGTGGGTATACGTCCACCCCATCGGCGGGATCAGGCTATCCAGCCCCACCGCCTGCAGCAGCGGATTCAGGATGCCGAAATTGGGATCCAGCACAAAGGTCCAGATGGTGGAGATCACGATGACACTCAGCACATTGGGCATAAAGAAGATGAAGCGGTAAATGCCCGCCTCCGCCCTCGGAAACCGCAGCCGGGTCAGGGACACAGCAAACAGGATCGTCAGCGCGATAATCAGAATCTCCTTACCTAAAATGATAAGAAAATCGTTACGGACCGCCGCCAGAAACTCCGGGTCGGTGATCACGTCGATATAGTTCTGCAAGCCGACGAAATGATCCATCGTCAGCGCATCGTACCCCGACCACTCAAAAAAGCTGGTATACAGCGAATTAAAGATGGGGTAAATGCAGAACAAAAGATACAGCAGCAGCGGCGGAAGGCAAAAGAGGCAGAAAAACGCGATCTTAGAGCGATCCACCGGCTTGCGGGTCTTGGCATTTGTGTGTGGCATAGTTGCACCCTTTTCCCTGTCAGCCGACTTTCTTCTTGGTAGCTTTTTTCAGCTCGGCGACCACCTGATCCACGGTCATCTTTCCGGAGATGAGACTGTTGACGCACTGGTTGATGGTCGCATCCACGCTGCCCCAGGAGGTGGAGCCCTTGGCAAGCAGCGTCACCTGGGAGGAGTTGATCAGCTCGTTGACCTGTTTGGCAGATTCGGTCAGATTCGCATTGGACACATCCGTGCGGGCGGCACTGGGCACCGCGCACAGCTCCGCAAACTTCGCCGCCACCTGATCGGTATACAGGAACCGCAGGAATGCCTCAGCCGCCTTGGGGTTCTTCGCCTTGGCGGCGATACCCACCGTCGCCGAGGAGGCGATCACGCAGGTAGGCTGGCTCGCCTCCTGCAGCATGGAGGGGTAATATTTCATCTTAAATCCTGCCGGCGTGGAATCCTTCATTTCGCTCTCCAGCCACAGGCCGTTGGGAATCAGCGCCGCATTATGCTTGAGCCATGCCGCCTGGCTGGTGATGTGGTCCATGGACATACCGGACAGGTCAAAATATCCCGCGTCTGCCAGTGTTTTCAGCTTGTTCAGCACATTTTTGAACCGAGCGTCGTCCCACACGGACTCGCTGGCGGCATTGGCAATGTTATAGAAAAACTGCTGGTCGCCCGATGCCAGAGCCTCCGATGCCACCGCCGGCATCAGCAGACCCCACACCAAATAGCCGGAATATTTACCGGTATAGATCAGCGGGGAGGTGCCCGCATTCTTCACCGTCTGGCAGAAGGAGGTCAGCTCAGTATAATTCTTCGGCACCGACCAGCCCTTCTGAGACAGGAACGCCTCGTCGTACCACATACCGTAGGTGGACAGCAGCACCGGCATCTCGTAGATCTTGCCGGTGTTCTTATAGGTGGTCACCAGACCGCTCTTCAGCTGCTGGCTGATGGGGGTCGAGGTGCCGTACACCTTTCCGTTCTTATAGAGACTGCTCAGATCCCGCAGCTTGTTTTCTTCCATCCAGGTGCTCTTGGGCATATTGGTGCCGTCCAGGAATACGAAATCGGGCGGATTATCCTTCGCCCAGCGGGTCTTCATCTGCGCATTCACGTTGGCGTCCATATGGGCGTTGATCTCCAGATTGGGCTGCAGCTTCTGGAATTCCTCGATGGCGTATTCCCAGCACTTCTCACCGTAGCCGCCGACAAAGATCTGCAGCTCCAGCGTGCCGGTGAGCTTTTCCTCCGCGGAATTATCCACCGTGCCGGCGTTGTGGGCGGAATTGTCCCCGGAGCCGCTGACGACATTGCCGGAGGAGGAGGGTGTTTTGCTCCCCGAGGAGGAATCGGACGCCGTCGAGGATTCGCCGGCGCTGCCGGAGGAATTCTCCGGCGTGCTGACATCAATATAGCTGATGTCGGTCCAGACATCGCTGGAAACCGTTGTTTTCGTCAGACTGCAGCCGGTCAGCGCTCCCAGCAGCAGCATACAGGCGCACGCCAGACTGAAAAGACGGGTGAATTTCTGTTTCATGGTATCTGTCTCCTTTCGCACGGTTGCGACATTACTCTCCGGCTGCCGGTGCTGCACCCGTCGGATGCAGCACCGACAGCTCAGAATCGGTTTTACAGGGTCACACGGGCGTCTCCGTCGCCATCCAGCGTCACCGAGGCTTTCGGTGCGCCGTCCAGCGTGAATCGGAGCGTCTGCCCCTTATGGCGGCGTACATAGCCCCGTTTCACCACCGCCGTCACACCGGTCAGACCGCCCCGGCGGTTCAGACCGTCCAGACGGATGCCGGAGCGCTTGGCGCGGGTGGCTTTCACCCGCTTGCCGTTCCGATAGAATACCACATTGCGTCCCAGCAGCAACAGCAACACCACCAGCGCCGCCACGCCTGCCAGCACACCGCCGCCCAGCGCCAAAACCACCGGCCAGTTCAGCTCGGTATTCTTCGTATATTTGATGGTATTCTTCTTAATCGGCTTTTTCTCCGACTCCGTGGGTTTCGTATCATCCGACGGAGTCTCCGGCGTATCGCCGCCCGGCTGGGTCGGTGTTGTCGGAGTATCGGGGACAACCGGGGTATCCGGGGTATTGGGCGTATCCGGTGTATCCGACCCATCGTCGATGGGCGGCTTTGCATACACCCGGGCATAGCAGGCAATCACCGTATGGCTCTCCTGAATATCCGCCAGCGTATAGGTATTACCGGACACGGTGGTTTTCACACCGTCCACCATCAGATGATCCAGCCGGTAGCCCTCGTCGGCGCTCAGGGTCAGCGTAAGGCTGCCGCCCTTATCCACGGTCTGCAAGCCCTCCGGCGTGACGCTGCCCCCCGCTGTGTGGGTGAAATAGGTCCGCAGCTTATTATCGCTGCTGAGACGGAACAGACGGGTCTCGCTCTTTTCGCAGCGGACGGTGAACTCCGTCACGTTCTGTGCCACGATTTCCCCGTTGAACACATCGTACACGGTGCTGCGCTGCGGCAGGCGAATCGTCTTATCGCCGCCGAACAGCGAGTGTACCGCCACATAATTGTTATCCGCATACACCACATCCGAAGCGGTCTCGTCATACACGTGGCAGCCCAGATGCGTCAGAATGTTGCGCAGCAGCGCCTGCGGGAAGCAGGGCACCGCCGAATAGATGCTCACCCACTGCCGGCCGTTTTCGTTCATCTCCTTGACCGCCAGACCGGCGGCGTTCTCCGCCCAGCCGTTCTGCGCCGTGTGGTACCCCAGCACCCGCGCCGTGGGATCGTTGACAGCAATGACCGGCGCCAGCGTATTGTATTCAATCGCGCCGTAGCTGACATCCGCCAGACCCGCGGTCAGCCAGTGGTCGTAATCGGATACCTCCACCGTGCCCAGCTGCTTACGCTGTCCATCCGGCGAGGAAACCAGCTGCATCTGCATTCCGGTCAGCGTCGACAGGTTCGCCACATCGGTGGTCTCTCCGTCGGACAAGCCGGCGGTAAAGATCCAAATAATCACATTGCCGTTTTTGCACAGGCGCTCTTCAATCGCCTTGCGCTCACTGGGGGTAATCTGGGTCGCCGACAGCATAATGTTGACCTTATGCTCCGGCACCAGACCCTTTTCCAGATCGTCCAGCAAATAGGTGTCATAGGGAACACCCATACTGTACAGCTCCCGCCGCTGATACATCAGCAGTGCCTTATAGAGCAGCTCGTTGGTCAGATCCGCGCCGCTGTACCCCATATAGGCCGCCGACTGCTCATCGTAGAACACCGCCACATCGGACACACTCTTGCGGGTGAGTCCCTGGGACAGCGTCATCTCCTGCATCATCTGAGATGCCAGCTGCTGTACCTGTGCATCGGTGAAATAGGTGCCCGACAGACTGTACAGATACAGGCCGCAGCCCTTGGAAATGGCGTAGGCATAGTTGCGCTTGAGGGTCTCCACCGTCTGCTCCGCCGTGCGGGTCCAGCCGACAGCCGCCCGGGCGTCCGGCGCCTCGAACATATCGGTGGTATGGTTGCGGTCGTCGTCCTCAGCGATATACAGCTTTCCGTGAGCCGTGACCGAATCCACCGCCGACATATAGTCGCCGGAATAACCGATCTCCCGCTCGCTGTACAGCCAGGGACAGGTGATAAAATCAATATATTCGGAATCCAGTATCCGCTGGAAAGAGGTTTGGGACGTGCTGGACGCCATATCGTAGTTGATAACATTCAACAGATACCCGGCATAAGTACCCACCATCAGGCGGTTATCGACCGCCTTTTTCGCCACCTCGGCAAAATACAGCATAGCGTCCGTTTTCATATCGCCCATAAACAGCTCATAGTCGATGGCATGGCGGTTCTCCGTGGCACTCAGGACGCTGCCATAGGCGGTCGCCGTCCGCGCCGCCTTATCCGGCACACCGGCCGTCTCAAAGGTAACGGCGCTGTCTCCCCACGCCTGCCGCAGCGCCTCCACGGAAGAGTATTTCTCCCGCAGCCACTGGCGGAAAGCGGTCAGACCGGCGGAGGAATAATCGCCGATGACGGTGGAATTGCCGTTCATGCCCCACCATTGCCACTCATAGGTGGTGCCGCCGGTGATCTTGAAGCCGACGATGTTATTGGCATAGGGCTGCTCCATGAGATACTGAATGATGCGGGTCAGCACCTCGCCCACCTCTTGGCGGTACAGCTCCGAGGCAAAGGATTCCTTGCTGATGACACCGGTGTTCAGCTTCACGCACTCATCCGGGTGCTGATCCAGCCACCACTGGGGCGGCGTGGTATCAATCGCCACCATCAGCTGGGAATTGGGGTCCGCCGCCAGGGTTCCCAGCATCTGCCGGTCGATGGTTTCGGTCTTGAGAGTGCCATCAGACATCCACAGCTCACCCAGGGTCTCCCGGGGCAGAATGAACGCAATGGAGGTATCAACACCACCGTTGGCCAGCCCCGCCATCTCCGCCGTGTCAAACTGGGTATCCCGCTCCGGGCGGCTGTACCACAAGGGCGCCTTGGCAATGCCATTGACAAACACCGTGGGCTTGCCGTTGTGCAGCTTCACTTCGCTCCTGGTGGTGACCGACAGCTCCGGCTGGGCGACCTTCAGGTTGCCCACCTTATTATTGATGAAATAGTCGCTGACGATGGCGACGGTGTTATCAAATTGCAGCGTATAGCTGCCCTCCGCCAGAAACAGCGGCACCGTCAGCGCAAATTTCGCCTCAAACTCCTTGCCCACCGGCCAGCTGTCGGTGGTCTTGCCATCCGCCAGCGCAATGGTGCCGGTGCAGATGCGGCTGGTGGAATTCCGTTTCCAGAAATAGACCGCAAAGCTGTTGGTCCTGGGGAGCTTTTCGTTGATTTTCAGCGTTGCCGTGATCTCCACCGTATCGCCGGCATACACCGTATTCTTCGGGAAATTGAACTCATTGGTCTCCAGCTTATAGTCGGAGTATTCGGAATTATCAAAGTCAATGGAGCCCCAGCCGCCGCTGCCCGCCTTGGCATAGATCTCCGCATGGGTCCAGCCGCCGGTGGACATGTCGTAATCCGGGTCCATATACTGCTGCTCATCCGTCTCGGTCCAGAGGGGATTGGGCACGGCATCCTCGCCGATGGACGCCCGGGCAACCCACGCGCTGTCATCGCTGAAGAACCGCAGCGCCGAGCCGTTATCCGTCTTCACGATGCCGTCATACAGCAGACCGTACCGATATACGCCGTTATACAGGCGTATCGCCAGCACATTCCGCCCCTTGTGCAGATATTCGCCGATATCCAACGTCACCGGCAGGCTCCAGGTGTCGCCGGTGCGGGTCTCGGTATAGACCTGCTCGCCGTTGATGTACACATCCACCCGGTCGTCGGCGGTGATCTGCAGCTGTGCCGACTTGATGGTATCCTCCAGATTCAGCTCCTGCCGGAAGAAATAATAGCGCTCGTTGTTCTTCTGGCTCTCAATGGTGTCGTAATCCGCCGGATGCACGATCCAGTTGCCTTCCCAGCCCTGGCTCTCTGCCGGTTCGCCGGTCTGCCGCAGCTGCGCATTCAGCAGTGTTACACCGCCGTCGCCGCCGGTCTTTTCCAACCGCAGCCGATAATAGACCGCGTCGATCGCCGTAAAGTCCACGGTGATCTCCGTCGCCACCGGCGAGGCGGTCAGCTCCCGCTCCACGACCTTGCCCACCGGGCGGTCGCGCCAATCGTAGCCCTCCAGCACCAACCGCCCCGCGGCGGTATCGTCGGTCCGATAATGGGCGGTAAAGGTATAGCTGTAATGGGGGCGCAGGATCTCAATGTCGGTATACAGCGCCGCCGTATCGGAGAGGGTCACACCGTTCGCCACAGCGACAGCGGACGTTCCCTGTCCATCGGCCATCTTCCAGCCGCCGGGCAGACGGTCGGAGGAGGCGGAGGCAAAATCCTCCGCATACACCACATCGCCGCTTTCGGTGTAATTGTAGTAATCCACCCCGTCAAAGTACACATCCGCCTCTTTGCCGCCAATACGTAGCATTAAAGCGACCTGTTTGACGTTTTTCGTGACTGTATAGACTATGCGGTATTCCTGCCAGTCGCTCAGGTAGCTGCCGGAATGGAGCGTCCGCTCCTGCCCGTGCCAATCCTGCACCACCGTGCCGTTGCTGCCATAGCCGCGCACCACAGCGGCGAAGGTTCCCGCCACCGCGTCTTTGCTGCGCAGATGCACCACAAATTCGATGCGGTCGCCCGCCTGCACGTCGATGCGCCGGGTCATCTCCGCCGAGGTATAGTTGATGCGGTTATACTGCTTGCGGATATGGAGGGAATGCCCGCCCCGGTAGTATACGCTGCTATCCGCCGTAATATCTGCCACACCATCGGAGGTGGCATAGGTCCAGTTCAGCGGCTTACCGCCCGCCACATACTCGAAATCCAGATTGGGGTCGGTGATCTCCTCCGCCGGAGTGACGGAGATATTGTCAAAGTACATCGTGCAGGCTTCTTCGGTATTCGGCACCAGCCATATACGAATATACCTGGTGTTGGGAGCCGTTTTGAACATAGCCCCGCAATTACGCCAGTCGAAGGAGCCGTAGGCATTGGCATCCGCTAACCACGTGAAGTTCACCGACTCGTCACCCGTGCCGTTGCCGAGCTTATCCGTAAACTGGCGGACGCAAACCACCATCGAGCCTTTTTTGTTGCCCTGCACCATCGCGTCATAGGACAGCAGATAATTGGTGTTGCCCTCCACCGGGATCATGGCGCTCTGCAGATACAGCTGCACCATTCCCGTGTCCGGCTTTTGCACACACACCGCGGCGCTGCCGTCCCCGGAGGCGCCGTCCACCTTTTTCACCGTATAGGCGCCGCGTATGCCCTCCTCATATTCTCCGGGCTGATCGGGCTTTTCCCACCGCTCATAGTAGGTCCAGTTGAAAGGCGCTTCACCGTTATCACCGGTTTCGAAATCCAGGTTGGCATCCGTCGCATCCCCCAGATACCGCACTGACACGTTATCAAACAGGAACGTAGCGCCTGCCACATAGGAATGTACCTCAAAGCGCATTTCCACCGTGGCGGTGTCGCTGCCGGTGGTAAAATCGGCGGTATAGCTGTGCCATGCGCCGTCGCCGTTTGAAGAACCTGCAGCGGAAAGCCAATTGTAAGGAGTACCCTCGCTGGTATCCGAGCCGTTCGCCTTATAGGTACGCGCCAACGGATACACGCCGATTTTTGTTCCGGTGTACTTCCCTTGAAACGTGACCCGATAGACCGCGTTGGGCTTCGCCGCCACACGGGTGCTGTAAATCACCAGCGCGCCGTCTTTATTGTCTTTCTGCGTCGTGACCTGCAGCGCAGCGCTGCCGTCCACGCCGACCCCCGGCTGATAGCTGCGGGCATAGGTGTCATCCTCCGTGTTCAACACATAGGATTGCCAATTCAGCGGCATAGCGCTGTTGGGGTCTTTCAGCTCAAAATCGAAGTTTTCCGGATGCTCCAGCTCCCGGAAAGTGATGGATTTCAGCGTCGCGCCGCTCTCGGAGACATAACTTGCCCGCATATAGTGCGCGCCGTCCGGCACGATGAAATAGCCGTTGGCGTCCGTCTGGGTATACGCCGCCCCCTGGTCAAAGGTCAGTTGCAGCGTGCCGCCGCTGCCCTCGATCTGCACCCGATAGATGGTGCCGCCGGTCACATCGTACCGCAAGGAGGTGGCAGAGGACTGGGCGCCGAAGGTGATTGTCCCATCCGCCGCAGAATAGTCCGCATCACCGGAGAAGCTCCAGCCGGGAGCCGTCAGCACCCGCAGCCCCTCAAAGGAGCCGTTTTGGATCAGATTGCGGGCGGTATCCGCCTCGCCCCAGGTGAAGAAATCGCCGCCGGTGATCAGATTGGTCTTACTGGGGTCGGATTCCTTATACACTACGATGTTGTCCACATAGCAATCCACACCGGCATAGCCGCCGGCACCGATCCATAAGCGGTGCCAATATCCATCGGTCGCCGTGAAACGAAAGCTGAGCCTTGTCCAGTCATCATATGTAGCGACCGGAACACGGTACGCCGAATCGCCGCTGTCCGTCCACACACAGACGTCGCTGGCATTCTCCTTATCCAGCAATTGCAGTATCAACGGATCGCCACCCGTGCCGGTGCTTCCCTTCACAGACATTTCCAGCACGAATGTACCGGCAGACAGCCCCTTCAGCATCTGGCTGATCGCCACATTCTTTCTGTCCGGTGCTTGAAAATAATCCCGATAAAAATGCACAGCACCCACATTGGCATCGGTGCATCCCGTCTCAGTCAGCGTCAAATCCTGATATTGCTCGTCCGGGTCGCCCCAATCGGCATATTTCCACTCGTCCGAAAGTGCGGGCATCTTTTTGACCGGGCACAACGAAGCATTGTCCAGCAGCATGGTATCGCCCTGGGTGCCAAAGAACACCAGCCGAATCTGCACCCGCACCGCATCCGCCGGAGCGGTAAAGGCAGCGCTGAGAGGCTGCCAATCCTCCGACAATTGCGCCTCTACCGCACCTGTGAGCATCTCAAAGGCGATCTCTTTCGTTGCACCGGCCTGATCGAAGCTGATCCCGGTCAGCTTATACCGCCGCGTGGTGCCGGCGCCCCTCAGATCAATCGAGAACCGGTATCGGGTGCCGCCCTCGACGGCAATATCCCTGGTTCCCACAGTGACCCATTTTGCCGATGACGTATCGCCAACAACTGTCGCTTTCAGCACACCGCCGTGGGCGCCGTCCGTGGCCGGCTCCAGGGTCATGTCATTGCCATAATCGTCATTCAGCTGCCAGCCCAGCTCCTGCTCCACCATCTCCGCCCCGGCAAAGCTGCCGTTGAATTCGGAAAGAGGCAGGTAGGTATAGACTACGTCCTCAAAACCGCCGTTCGTCACGAAATTGACCGCCGTCACCAGCGATGCATTGTCCGCGGCAAGAAAATCGCCGCAGCCGTCCAGCACATCCACCCCGGTGGCGGTATTCGTGACCGTGATATGGCTGATATACAGATCGCTCACTCCGTTATACCGGGAAAACTTGAATAAGAACTCCCGCGAACCGGTGGAGGTATATGTATAGGTGCACTCAGTCCAATCATCAAAGGTATTGGTGCTTTTCGTAATGTAGTATTCCTTGCTGTCCGTGTTATGCGGCGCATCGACGAAACGCAGATCCTCATTGGCATACGTTACGGAACCCTTCACCCACAAAGAGACCGTATATTCTCCCGCCGGCACCTCCAGCGGAGACACCAGCGCCATATGCATATCGTGGAGCGCCGCCGTATTCACAAAATGCAGCGCGCCTGCGCCGTTGTAGCCCTCTTCCACCGTTTCGGCGTAATACTCGGGGGTGTTGACCCAGGCGCTGCCCACGCCGTCCGGGAAACGGTACCAGCTGCCGGGCGTGTTCCCGGCGGCTTCGTAAGAATCATAGAGCGGCGCCGTCCGGCCGTACGGATACAGATAGGCATTATCCGCCGCATAGGTCTCACCGGCGACGCTTGCCTCATCCCCCAGACCGATCTCCAGACGGGCATAGCTTGCCCCTGCCGGGGCTGTCAGGTCGTTGGCCAGCTCCGTGAACGTATCGCCCGGCGTCGCCGCGGCGACGTCCGCCGTGCCCACCGGCTCCTTGCCGGCGGCATCCCGATAGAACCGCACCCGCAGAGCCGCCGCCGCATCCACAGCCGCCGACCGCACCGACACACCGGCGCGGTATTTCTGCCCCGCCGTCACCGCCGTCAGGGTCGAAACCAGGGTGGCCTCGCCGCTGCCGGTCTTCGTCACCAGAGCGCCGTTGCCGCTGACACCCACAGTTATATCCAGCGTGCCCTTGCCCTCCAGCTCCCAGCCGGTGAAGCTCCGGAACCGTTCATCCTCACCGGCGGACACCGCCACCAGCGGCACCATGCCCACCAGCAGCGCCAAACACAGCAACACGGCGTTGACCCGGCGGGTCAGCCGGGGAAACCGTCTGCCTTTAGCCGGTACACCGGTCATACGTACATCTGATTTCATGGTCTATTCTCCTTACAGTCTCTCCAAGTCTCACGGTTTTACAGGGGGTGCCCACTCCCGAGTGGTGGGAGCGGTCGTGGGGGTGGTCGGGACGGTCGTACCGGCCGTCTGTTCCGGCGCCGTGGTTTCGGTCTCGGTCGGCTCCGGCGCAGTCGGCGCGGTGGCGGTCGTATCGGACGTGGTTATGCCGGATGTGGTCGTCGCCGTCGTGGGCGCATCCGTCCGGGGGCTGCCCGGTGCAGGCTGCGTCATCCCGGCATCGGGCGCAGCCGTCGTGCCGGAGGGGGCGCGCTCCGCCGGCGTCGCCGCGGTCGATGCCGCCGCGGACTCCTCCGGTCGGCCGACATCCGCCCCCGTGCAGGCGGGCAACAGCAGCAGCAACGCCGCCGCGCATACCGCCCCGGCGAGGCGGTGCATCCGTTCCATCATCTTCCATCCCCTTCTGTCATAAGGCAGCTGGCGGCCGCCGAAATACCGCCGGCCGATAACTCCGTGCTCTGTTTCAGGCGGCCGCCGTTGCCACAATGGCGTTCAGCCGCGCCGTTTCCGTCTCGGTCAGCGTATCGCCGTGCTGTTCCAGCGTCGCACGCGCTGCCGCCGCCAGACTGGTGGCATAATATGTGCTCCCATCCTCATGGGAATAGCACGTCCGCCGAATGCCGGAGGCGTCCGTGTAGGTCGCATAGGTGCGGGCGGCGATATCGGTGGCATAATGTGCCTCCGGGATACCCACCGCCACCGCCGTAAACTTCACCGCCCCGTCTGCAGTGTACCGGTTCACCGCCGGTACCAGCCGGGCATTGGTGCCGTCCCCGCAGGAGGCCAGCTCCAGCGCGCCGCTCACATTCTCTTTCAGCGCCACAACGGTGCCGATCTCCGCAGCGCTGTCCAGCGCCTCCAGCTGAGCGACAGCGGTCTCGTCGAC
>DJEF01000057.1:0-830 GCA_002431285.1 Ruminococcaceae bacterium UBA5905
TCGCCCACTGCATTTCCGAAAAAACCATTTACAGCGGCGCAAAAGTATGATACACTAATACTCAGCAACGAAAAAGGGGCGGATTCCGTGGTCGAGCGGGTGTTTTTTATCGCCGAAATGCTGGGGACGGTGGCGTTTGCCGTGTCCGGCGCGCTGATGGCGGTGGATATGGCGATGGATGTGTTCGGGGTGCTGTTTCTGGGCGCCGTCACCGCCGTGGGCGGCGGGATGCTGCGGGATACCCTGCTGGGACGGGTGCCGCCGGCGGCGTTCACCGAGCCCCGCTACATTCTGGTGGCGTTGGCCACCTCGCTGGTGGTGTTCTGCATCGTGTATTTCACCTATGACGGGATGCAGCGGCACCGGGAATTGGTGGATAAGATCATCAATGTGTTTGACGCCGTGGGGCTGGGCGCTTTTTCGGTGGTGGGGGTGCAGGTCACCATCGCCGCCGGCTACGGCGATAATACGCTGCTGGCGCTGTTTCTGGGGATGACCACCGCCGTGGGCGGCGGGATGCTGCGGGATGTGCTGGCGGGGCAGAAGCCCTTTGTGCTGCGCAAGCGCATTTACGCGCTGGCGGCTCTGTCCGGCAGCTTGGCGTACTATCTGCTGCGCGGCGTGCAGGAAACGGCGGCGATCGTTTCCGGCGTGGTGCTGGTGATCGCCATACGGCTGCTGGCGGCGCATTTCCGCTGGAATCTGCCCCGGGTCCATTCCCGGCTGCGGGAACGGGCGGAGGAGACACAGAATACCGAAACCGCCGGAACATCCGGTGACGGACAGAAAGGCTGAGGACGATGGCAAAGGTTATAGCGGTAGTCACCCAG
>DJEF01000057.1:854-7608 GCA_002431285.1 Ruminococcaceae bacterium UBA5905
GTCAACCAGAAGGGCGGCGTGGGAAAAACCACCACCGCCGTGAATGTGGCGTCCACCGTGGCGGAGATGGGCAAGACCTGTCTGCTGGTGGATATCGACCCCCAGGGCAACGCCACCAGCGGCGTGGGACTGGATAAGCGCCGGGTGCAGCTGTCCACCTATGATCTGCTGGCGGGGGCGGAGGGCAGCGACCGGGCGGCCATCCGTACGGCGTTTGAGCGGCTGTCCATCGTGCCCTCCAGCGTGGCGCTGGCGGGGGCGGAGATCGAGATGGTGGATCTGCCCCGCCGGGAGAGCCGCCTGAAGGCGGCGCTGGCGCCCTATCGGGAACGGTACGATTTCATTTTCATTGATTGCCCGCCGGCGCTGGGGCTGCTGACCCTCAATGCGCTGGTGGCGGCGGACACCTTCCTCATTCCGGTGCAGCCGGAATATTACGCGCTGGAGGGGTTGTCCCAGCTAATCGCCACCGTGCGGCAGGTGAAACGGCTGTATAACCCCGGTCTGGAGCTGGAGGGGGTGCTGTTCACCATGTACGACGGGCGCACGAACCTCACCCAGCAGGTGGCGGCGGAGGTCAAAAAGTTCTTCCCCCGCAAGGTGTACGGGGCGGTGGTGCCCCGCAGTGTGCGGCTGGCGGAGGCGCCCTCTTTCGGCCGCCCCATCAACTATTACGATAAGGCGTCCAAGGGTGCCAAATCCTACCGGGCGGTCGCCGAAGAATTGCTGGCAAATCAGTAGTTAGTCGTTAGAGAATAGCGGTTAGGAGAACGAGGAAGGACGGAAAGCAGCCGTTAGTCGTTAGAAAATAATAGTCGTTGGGGGAAGGGCAAGCGGCAGTCGGCGGATAGAGACCGGTCGTTGGGAGAACGCGGGCACGGAAGTGGCGGTTAGAACATGGCCGACGGGAGAATGGGGAACGGTCAGGTGTCCGACGATCGAACCCCGTCTGTGCTGCCCGGTGTCGGCCATCGACCGCCGAGCATCTGTATGCGCAGCCGATCGGGTATCCCTCGGTTTCTCCTGCCGCCGAGCGCTCGATAGCCGGACGCGCGGACAACTGAAGTTTACTCCGTGTCTCCTACTATCCAACGACTGATTCCTATATACGGTTTACCCCGCTTTGGATACGCGGTTGATCGGAGTTTACACCGTTTCTCCTGCGTTCTAACGACTAACTCCTATATACTATACTAAATGCGTGGTCAACCGGAGTTCACTCCGTCTCTCCTACTCACTAACGACTAACCCCTATATACTATCTTGGAAGGAGTCCGATTATGGCGATGAAAAAAGGCGGTCTGGGCAAGGGCCTGGATGTGCTGTTTGCGGAAAACACACTGGAGGATGACGCCCGCACGGTGTCGCTGCCCATTCACGAGATCGTACCCAACCGGGAGCAGCCCCGGAAACAGTTTGACGATGAGGCGCTGCAGGAGCTGGCGGATTCCATCGCCCAGCACGGAGTGCTGCAGCCCCTGCTGGTGCGGCCCATGCCCGACGGCAGCTATCAGCTGGTGGCGGGGGAGCGCCGCTGGCGCGCCTCCCAGATCGCGGGGCTCAGCGAGGTGCCCGTGGTGGTGCGGGATATGAACGAGCAGGAGGCCGCCGAGCTGGCGCTGATCGAAAACCTCCAGCGGGAGGATCTGAATCCCATGGAGGAGGCGCTGGGCTACCAGACCCTCATGGAGGGCTACGGCATGACCCAGGAGCAGGCGGCGCAGGTGGTGAATAAATCCCGCCCCGCGGTGGCCAATGCCCTGCGGTTGCTGCGGCTGCCCCAGTCGGTGGCGGCGCTGGTGGCGGACGGGTCCCTGTCCGCCGGACACGCCCGGTCGGTGCTGGCTTTTGAGGATGAGGAGCTGATGCTGCACATGGCGCAGACCGCCGTGGAAAAGGGTCTGTCGGTGCGGGAGCTGGAGCGGCTGGCCAAGCAGGCAAAGAAAGCCCCGAAAACCCCCGCCGAGCCCAAGCCCCGCCGGGATAGCTTTTTCGATGAGGTGGCGCTGGCGCTGCGGGAAAATCTGGGACGGCAGGTGAAGGTCACCGGCGATGCCAAGGGCGGCACACTGCAAATCGAGTTCTTCGATCCCGAGGATCTGCGGGCGCTGGCCAATCGGCTGGCGGAGCAAAACCAGTGACCTCGGTGCAGGCGGGAGCAACAACGTGCGGCGGGCAGCTAACGCTGCCTGCCGTTGATTTTACGGAGGAAGATATGTCCGAATTGTATATTCATCCGGAGAATATACCGGCTGTATGCAAATATCCGCTGCAAGTAGCCTCTTTTGATGTGGCGCCGGACGGAAAATTGCGCCCGGCGGCGGTGCTGCGGTATCAGCAGGAGGCGGCGGAGCAGCACTTTGCCCCCGGCGGCCTGGGCTGGCGGGGCATGGCGGCGCTGGGGATGGCGTTTGTGTGTGTGCGGTGGCATGGACAGCTGCTGCGCCGCCCCGGCATGGGGGAGCGGGTGACGGTGGAGACCTGGCACCGGCAGCGGAAAGGCCCCCGGTTTTATCGTTGCTATCGGTGGGTGGATGCAGACGGCGCGGAGATCATCCGGGGGGTGATGGAGTTTGCGCTGGTGTCCACCGCCGACCACCGTCTGCTGCGGGGGGAGGAATTTGACCGGTTCGCCATTCCCGCCCAGCGGGAGCGGCGGGTGGATTGCCCCGACCCCGGCCGGCTGATTCTGCCGGAGCTGGCGGCGGCGGGGGACTATCGGGTGCGCCCCTCCGATGCGGATATGAATGGGCATATGAACAACACCCATTATGCCGATCTGTGCGAGGACCTGCTGCCGCCGGGGACGGCGGCGGGGGAGATCGTGCTGCAATTCCATCACGAGAGCCGTCCCGGAGAGACGGTGGCGCTGGAATCCGCCCGTCAGGGCGACGCGCTCTATCTGCGGGGCATCCGGGGGGAACTGCCCATCTTTGCGGCAAAGATTGGGCTGGTGACGGACGACCATGGAGCTTAGAGCGGCGCTGGAGGCTGCCCGGGAGCCGACGGCGGACGGCATCGGCACATTGGGGGAGAAAACCGTCCACGCGGCGCTCAAACGCTGGGCGGACGAAAATCCCGCCCACTGGGAGGTGCCGCTGCCGGAGGGATTCGTGGCGGATGTGTTTGACGGGGAGCGGGTGACGGAGATTCAGACCGCCAATTTTTCGGCGCTGCGGCGTAAGCTGACGGTGCTGCTGGAGCGCTATCCGGTGACGGTGGTGCATCCCATCGTGCGGCAAAAGTGGCTGTGCTGGATCGACCCGGTCACCGGCGAGGTGACGCCGCCCCGCCGCTCGCCCCGCCGGGGCAGCTGGGCGGATGCCGGCGGGCAGCTCATTTATCTGCTGCCCTGTCTGCACCACCCCCGGCTGACGGTGACGCTGGTGCTGCTGGATGTGGAGGAGCATCGGCTGGCGGACGGCTGGGGCCACGGGGGCAAGCGGGGCAGCCATCGGGCGGAGCGTTATCCCCGCACGGAGATACCGCCCGAGACCCTGATGCTGCGCGGCCCGTCGGATTATCGGGCGCTGCTGCCCGCCGGGCTTCCGAACCCTTTTACGGCGGCGGAATTCGGCAAAGCCGTCCGCCAACAGGGACGCACCCTGCAGGGCACGCTCAAGGTATTATTAACGCTGGAGGTGATCACCCGGGAAAAATCGGGGCGGAAGTTTTTATATCGGTATTAACAGCCACAAAACAGGAATTCGGAGAAACGGAAACATAAGAAAGATACCGTGCAGGCAACAGGAAATCGGAAAACAGAAAACGGCGCATAAAACCGCTATGAAATCTATCGTTGTGGCGTTCAAACAGCGGAAAAAGGGAAAAAGGGGGAGCGTCCCGCCGATTTTCCGTTCTCCTATTGCCGAACGCCTGGACAACACAATCGGAGTACAACAGTTTTTTCGGCGAAACAGCGTCCTTACCGGCTTTGTTGTCCTCCGCTCAGAAAACGCTGTTTGCCGAAAATCTTCGATCGGATACGAGAAAGTTTTTTCGTATGGCCAGTCGAAGAACGCCGCAATGCTGTCGTATTGCAAGTGATGAGACAAACAAAACGGGAAGATATTCCGTTTCGGGAACGGTTGCACCCGGATTGCTTTGTCTAAAGGCTACTCACTATCAGTCAGTTCGAGACCTTCCTGACTTAAAACAAAACTAAAGGAGCGATTTGTCATGTCAAAACAGAAAACCATGTCCGTACGGCGGCTGGTGACCGCCGGTGTTATCGGCGGCTTGTATGCCGCCCTGACCCTGTTGCTGGCTCCCTTGTCCTTTGCGGGGCTGCAGTGCCGCCTGTCGGAGGCGCTGACCGTGCTGGCGGCGTTCACCCCCGCCGCGATTCCCGGTTTGATCGTAGGCTGTCTCGTGTCCAATCTGGCGGGGCTGACCATGGGGGCCAACCCGGCGGGAGCGTTGGACCTGCTGCTGGGGCCGCTGGCCACCGGGCTGGCGGCGGTGTGGAGCTACCACCTGCGCAACCGGAAGCTGGGCGGTGTGCCGCTATTATCCACGCTGCCCCCGGTGATCCTCAACGCCTTGATCGTGGGGGCGGAGCTGGCGCTGGTGGCGCCGGAATTTTCCGTGCCGGTGCTGTTCATTCAGATGGGCAGCGTTGGATTAGGGGAGTTGGCCGCTTGCGTGGTGGGCGGCGGCATCCTGGCCGCAGCCCTGTGTCGCACCGGCGCGGCGGATAAAATCTTTACGGACTGAATTATACCGATTGTTTTATACTCTGCGTATCCGCACAGCGGATACGCAGAGTATATTTTATGGGTGAGAATACGCATTGAAAAGAGAGGTCGCCGCCGGGTGCGGCCTGCCATACGGCACCGCAACTCCCGGTCTGTCCATCGCCGGGTGCAGTGGATCGGCTGCTTTGCCCGCGTTGCTGTGGCGTCGGTGCTGCCTGCTCTCTCCGGGTCGGCTTCCGAGGTTTCAGCGCTGTTCCCACCGGCGGCGAAAAGCGTATCCGACACGACCTGCGGAACCGCCGCTGGAATTGATTGTCCGTTGACTGCCGCTCACCCGTCCTTTCCCCGCCGGTGCACCCGGCTGCATGGCGGCGGCTGCTCGCCGTCCGTAGTTTCTCTGCTGACGAATTTGCGTTGCTGCCGATGCACTTGGCCGCAGGGCGGCGGCTGCCTGCTGCCCTGTCGCATTTCCTTGTGGCGAATGCGCCGCCGCCGGAAAGCTTCGCTTGTCCACAGAACAGCGCCCCGAAAACCGCCGATTGGCTGTCGGTTGCGCGACCAATCGGCGGCGCCGGATTTCCCGGAGCGGCGACCGCTTATTGCAGCGATCCGCAGTTCCGCCGTTCTCTGCTCCGGCAGACAAACGCACCCGCCGCAAATCTCCGTCCATTCGGCCGCCCGTGCCGACGAATTTGCGGGGTCGTCTGCTCTGTGGCCCGGAATGCGTTGGCGGGGTTGTTCGTCGAACTTTCCACCACCGGCCGACTGCCGGTGGAAAAATCCGGTCGATTTTCGGTAACAATTCGGTTGAGGGCTTTACATTTACCCCCGGAGCGGGTATACTGATAGAACTGAAGAATATCACACCGCGCGGAGAATGGGAGAGACGGTATGCGAGGGACAGTACGACACTATGCGCCGGTGGCAGGACTGCTGGCGGGAATTGCGGCGGCGGGGGTGCTGCTGACGGTGCTGCTGGGGGGCGGCGGGGCGGAGAGCGCCGCTTTCACGGTGGTGACAACCAATTATCCCCTCTATGTGGCGGCGCAGCAGCTCACCGCCGGGGTGGACGGCGTGGCGGTGGAGAACCTCACCGGCGCCTCCACCGGCTGTCTCCACGATTACCAGCTGTCCCCCGCCAACCGCATCACGCTGGAGCGGGCGAGCCTGGTGCTGCTCAACGGCGCCGGAGCGGAGCCGTTTCTCGACGATGTGCTGCCGACCCTCACCGCCCCGGTGACGGATACATCGGCTGGGATTGCGCTGCTGCCCTCCGGGGAGCACGACGACCACGATCACGACCACGGGGAGCGTCACCACACCGACAATGAGCATATCTGGGTCAGCCCCAGCCGCTACGCTCAGCAGGTGACGGCGGCGGAGCAGGCGCTGTGCGCCGCCGACCCGGACAATGCCGACCGCTACCGGCAGAACGGCGAGACCTATCACCGCCGCATCGACGCAGTGGCGCAGCGGCTGCACACGGCGGCGGACAAGCTGGGGCGGCGGCAATGCGTGCTGTTCCACGAATCGCTGGCGTATCTGGCGGATGAGCTGGGCTTTTCGGTGGTGGTGAGCCTGTCCGCCGGGGAGGAGAGCGGCGTGTCGGCGGGGGATCTGCAGCGGGCGGCAGCTGCGGTGCAGGCGGATCCGTCTATGCTGGTGCTGTATGACGATCAGTATACGGTGCGGTATCCGTCGGTGGACAGGTTGGTGCCGGAAACGCAGGTACTGGCGCTGGATACCGGGGTCAAGGGCAGCGGCAGCGCCGACGATTGGCTCCGGGCCATGGAGCGAACGGCGCAGGCGCTGGAGCGGTGCGGAGAAGCCGGCTGAGCTTTCGCTGTGCGCGGCGGCTATGCGACTGCACGATTCGCCGGCGTATTTGGCGGAGGGCTTTTCGGGGCGCGGGACGGCGAATCTGCTTGGGTCAAAGAAATTTCGCCGTGCAAAAGGCGCCATTCCACAAGAAAGACTAACTATTAAAAGTCAAGGCTAAAATGCGAGGAGTGGTGAAAAATGCAGGCGGTTCAAAAAAAAGGCATAGCAAAGCAGGC
>DJEF01000041.1:0-21157 GCA_002431285.1 Ruminococcaceae bacterium UBA5905
GTGCTGGGGACGGAGTATTCCGTGGTGTCGGGCAAGTTGGAGCTGCGGATCCCGCTGGCAGTGATGGTGGTGGAACGCCAGCGGCAGGAATACCGGGTGGTGCAGCAGCTCCACGCCCAAACCGACCGGGCCTATTCGCCGGAGACGGCGGCCGTCAAGGTCTATTACGCCGAACCGGGCGAATCGGTATGGGATATTGCCCGGGAATGCCACACTTCACCGACCGGTATTTGTCAGGAGAACGGCGTGACTGAGGAGCCTCTGGCGAAACGCACGGTACTGATCGTACCGATGACCTGAGGAGTTCGGAACAGAACAAAAGAACGGCTCTGCACCCGTCTGGGTGCAGAGCCGTTTTCGGCGTGTGCCGCTCCGTGCCGTATCGTATGGAGCCGTTTTCGGCGGCTTTATAACGATATCTTCGGTGCAGCGCTGTCTCAGAATTTTCCGCCGCCGCCTCCAAAGGTGGAACCGGAGGTGGTGTGGGTGGAGCTGCCGGAGGAACTGTCGTTGTCCTTGGGGCGCGCCACCCGGGATACGGTGTTGTACAGGAACAGATCACCGGATTCTGTCAGCTGCATACTGCCTGGATTGATGTAGTTGTCGGCGGCCGCCTGATAGCGGACGGATTTCAGCTTGCTTTTCATCACGGCCACGGCGATGAGCGCGATCACGAATCCGATCAGCAGGCAGACGGGCAGATAGATCAGCGGCGGATAAAAGGTGTCTGCGCCGTCGCTGTACCCGTCGTCCGAATCCTGCTCCATGTAAAATTCGCATTTGTTGAGATAGGTGTCAAAAGCACCGGCAAAATCGTTGTCCGCCAGATCGCCGGATATGCTCTCACCCAGGGATTGGATCACAGAATCGGTGAAAATGGAGATGGCGCGCCCGTGGGTGGCGATATACCAGTCCCGGCTCTCCATGCAGACCACCAGCAGGGTCCCGTCCTGCTCGTCGCCCTGACCGAATGCAAAGTGCAAAAAGGTTCTGTCGGCAAACTCCTGCGGGCTGTAATCCCCCAGCGTGGGAGCGGTGACGATCACAAAATCCATTTGATACTGCTCGCTCAGTGCATCCAGCCGGGTCAGCAGTGATTCCCGGTCGCTCTCGGATAGACGGCCGTCCTCATCCATCAGACGGGCGCGCTCCCATTGATCCCATAGACTGTCCGCCAAAACGGAGAGGGTCATCCCGCAGAACAGAAAAACGGCCAGCAGAACGGCCAGCAGGCGATGCGTGTTGTTTTTCATTCGTTCCACCCCCTCACATACCCAACAGCCAGACGATCCACAGCAGGGCATAAGCGCCGAAGCCGCAGATGGCGGTCAGCAGCCAGCGCCATTTACGGGCGGCCGCTTTATCCACCGGCAGGTCGCCGACGAATTTCCCGGTCTGTCCGTTCATGGCGAACAGATATCGGTTGCCGTTCCAGGTGGTGGACAGCAGCCACACCGGGTACAGGGCATAATGGCTCTTGCCGTTCTTCAGCTGCACGCTGCTGGACTCTGTGGTGACGGAGGAATATCCCTGCACCGTGGCGGCGAAGGCTTCTTCGGTGGAGCGCTTGATGCGCTCGTTGGCGCGGTCGATGCTTTGCTCGGCGGTGACGTCGTATTTGTCCGCCAGGTATCCGGCCAGATATGCCGTCTGGAAATCCACCGCCTCCCGGATGTCAAAGGGCTCGATGGATTCCATCAGATCGTCGGGCATTTTCTCCGAGCCGTCCACCGGCACGTGATGGAAACCGATGCTGCCGGCGCGGTTGACGGAATAATAGCTGGTCTCGGTGTAGTCATAGTCGCTGTCGCTCCAGGTACGCACCGTGGTAGCACGGTAGCGGACCCGCGCGTCTGCCTCGGCGTCAAACAGCCAGAAGGGGACATACATCCCCTTGATCTCGTCGATGTGGTTCTGATCCTTGAAAACCTTGGGCAGCAGCCGTTTTCCCGACAGATGCTTGAGTAAGCCCGCCTTGGCCGCCGCTTTGTCCAACTTGAAGGGGATGACGAGCTCCGGCTTGAGCGCTCCGCTCAGCCGTCCCATCATCACCACCGGGTTTCCGCAATAGGGGCAGGCGGTGGCGGTGGTGGTCTCATCGGCGACGATCTCGCCGCCGCAGGATTGGCAGACATAGCTGAACAGGCCCTCTTCCTCGCCGGTCTGCCAGTCGCCGCTCGCGGCGGACTCCCAGTGAAGATCGTCCGGTTGATCCTGCTTCAGAGCTTCGTCGTAGCCTTTGAGGGTGTCCATGTCGAATTCCGTGTCACAGTAGGGACACTTCATTTTTTGCAGACCGCTGTCAAAGGCAATGGCCCCGCCGCAGCAAGGGCATTTGTATTCTTGCAGAGTGGTCAATGTGCATCCTCCTTTAACCCGTTTTCAGGCAATACCCGCGCTGTAAATACCGGTGTATCGGCACAGCTCCGGCGGGCAGAAAATTCGTTCCCGGCGTGCGGAGACGCCAGACCAAGCGATCGGGGTACGATCGCTTGGTCGGCTTTAAGCGCGCGCATCGGCTTTGTTGCCCTTCGCTTAGAATACGCCGGTATTCTTCCGTCGGGCAACCCGCCGATACGACACGCGGCTCGCCGAAAATCTTCGACCGGATACGAGAAGATTTTTTCGTATGATCAGTCGAAGAATGCGGCAACACTGGCGCATGGCGCGCGATGAGACAAACAAAACGGGAAAATATTCCGTTTCAGGAACGGGTTGTATCCCGATTGTTTTGTCTGCGCAATTTTGCATAGTTTCCGCGCGCCGGGACGAAAAACCGCCGACCGCTATGGCCGCGCCGGGCTCTGCGCGGGATCGCCCGAACGCTTACTGCTTATCGTTGTCGTCGAAGGGATCGCCGCACTCCGGGCAGAATTTCGGGGGATTCTTAGGATCCTCCGGCGTCCAGCCGCACTTATCGCAGCGATAGAGGGGAGCGCCTGCCGGTTTTTTGGCGCCGCAGTTCTGGCAGAATTTCCCCTGATTGAGGGCGCCGCAGGCGCAGGTCCAGCCCTGTGCCGGGGCGGGCTTCGGTGCGCCGCATTCGGGACAGAATTTGCCGGTGGCGGTGGCGCCGCAGCTGCATTTCCAACCGTCGGCGGCGGGGGCAGCTGCCGGAGCCGGGGCTGCCTGCTGCTGCGCCGCCTGCTGTTGCTGGCCCATGGCGTAGAGGTTCTGGGCGTTCATGCCGCCGCCCGCGTTCATGGCCATACCCATGCCCATGAAGCCGGTCATGGCGCCGGCGGAGTTGCCCGCCGCCGTCTTCATGGCGTCCGCCTGAGCGCCCACGAGGGTCGCTGCCGCCATGGTGGGATCCCGCATGATAGCGGTGCGCTGCGCCTGCTTGATCATCTCCGCATCCTCGTCCGGCAGCGTGACCGAGCCGAGGGCGATGCTGACCACCTGCAAGCCCCGCAGCTCGCCCCACTTGGCCGACAGAGCGGCATTCATCGCCTCTTCCAGCTCGGTGGTGTGGGTGACGATCTGATTCGGGCGCATCTCCAGATCGGACAGGCGGCCGAAGGCGGGCTGCAGCGCGCTGATGAATTCGGTTTTCAGCTGGCCGTCCAGCTCATCCCGGGTGTATTCCTGCTCCACATTGCCGCACACGTTGGTGTAGAACAGCAGGGGATTGGCGATCTTATAGGAATACACGCCGGAGCAGCGCACCGACACGTCCAGATCCAGCCCGATCTTGCTGTCCACCACCCGGAACGGGATGGGGTTGGGGGTGCCGAATTTGTTGTCGATCAGCTCTTTGAGGTTGAAATAGTACACCCGCTGATCCTTGCCGGTGTCGCCGCCGTAGGCGAACCGCTTGCCGATGGTCTTGAAGGTGTCCAGGATGCTCTGTCCCAGATTGCCGGCGAAAATGGACGGCTCGGTGGAGCTGTCGTATGTAAATTCGCCGGGCTCGGCGCAGACCTCCACCACCTTGCCCTGTTCGACGATCATCATGCACTGGCCGTCCGCCACGGCAATGCCGGAGCCGCTGGAGATGATGTTGTCGTTGCCCTTGGTGTTGGAAGAACGGCTGGTGATGCGCTTTTGTCCCTTAGTCACCAGCACCTCCTTCGGCATGGATTCGCAGTAGAAAAATTCCTTCCACTGATCGGCCAATGTGCCGCCCAGTGCGCCGATTCCGGCTTTGATCAGTCCCATGATGGTTGCTCCTTTCGGTTACTACAATATATATTTCTCCGGCGAAAGACCGGAAAGAACCAGAGATAAATCACGTCTGTGCCAGACGGCGGCACAGCGCGGGGTCTGGGTCTACATAGGCCGTCCGGTTATCGGTGTAGATCACCATGCCCGGCTTGGCTCCGGCGGGCTTTTTCACAAACTTTGCCAGTGTATACTCCACCGGCACCTGCTTGGAATCCGCTGCTTTGGAATAGGTGGCGGCGAGGATCGCCGCCTGTTCAATCGTCCGGTCGGGAACAGGCTGCCCCTCGGCGCAGACAATGACGTGGGAGCCGGGGATGTTCTTGGTGTGCAGCCACAGGTCGCTGCCCTTTGCGGTGCGCAAGGTCAACTGGTCGTTCTGCCGGTTGTTGCGCCCCACCAGAATGGGAAATCCGTCGTCGGAGAGGAACGCCAGCGGTTTGGTAGGGGGCGGCGGCTTTTGCCGACCTTTACGGCGGCGCAGGTATCCCTCCGCCTCCAGCTCCAGTCGCAGCTCCTCCAGCTCCCGCTCCGATGCGGCGCGGGATAGGGCATCGGCCACCGATTCCACATAGGCCAATTCCTGCTCTCCGGCGGCAATGCGTCCGGTGAGCATTTGCTCGGCGGTTTGCGCCTTGCGGTATTCTTTGTAGTATTTCTGGGCGTTGGCCGCCGCCGACAGGGCGGGATCCAGCGGCACCGTTCGGGTGGCGCATTGCGCATCATAATAGTCGATCAGCTGAGCGCTGGCGGCTCCGGGGGAGATGAGATGCATATTGGCGTGGATCAGATCGCCATACAGCCGCCAGGTGTCCCGGTCGGCGGCGGCCGCCAATTCCCGCCGCTGGTTCTCCAGCTTGCGCAGGATGCGCTCGTGGGCGCTTTGCAGCACCCGCCGCAGATCTCGGGAACGGGCGCGGATGCGGTCATCCGCCGAGCGGCGGGCGTAGAACGCATCCAGCAGCGCCGAAAAAGACGGCATCTCCTGCCCGCGGGCCTCCAGTCCATACTGAATGAGGGGCTGAAAGCTGTATTCCAGCGGGCTGCCGTCGGGGCGGGTCAGCAAATAGGGGACGCGGCCTTCGCCGGTGAGAACGGCGCGGCGGGTGCGGTCGATGGCGGCGGTCAGGCGTTGCCATTCCTCTGCGGTCAGGGCGCCGACCAGCGGATCCCGATCTCCTGCCGTTCGATAGGAAATTTCCCGGCAGGTGAGGGGCGACAGGCCCTGGCTGGCCTTTTGCAGCGCTTTGGACAGCGGCGCGTCCGCGCCGGCCTGCACCGCCGCCGCGAGGGCGGCAGCCTCTTGCCGGGACAGGTCGATCTTGCCGGCTTCGGCCGGAGGAACCGTATAGGTCAGCCCCGGCAGCATGGGACGTGTGGCGGACATGGCGGGATCGACCCGTTTGATGGCGTCGATCACCTTGTTCCTCTCGTCGATGAGGATGATATTGCTGCGCCGTCCCATAATTTCTACCGCTAATGTCAGCCGCACCGGATCGCCCAGCTCGTTGATGCAGTCGAAATCCAGATACAGCGCCCGTTCCAGCCCCTCCTGGCGGATGGCGGCCAGCTTGCCGCCGGTGAGCCGCTTGCGCAGCAGCATACAGAACATGGGCGGCTGTACCGGATTTTCGGGTGATTCATCGGTGAAATGGATGCGGGGGGCATCGGCACCGGCGTTCAGATACAGCCGGGCGGCCCCGCCCCGCCAGCGCAGGGCGAGGATCAGCTCCTCCCGGCCGGGTTGATGAATCTTATCAATACGTGCTTCGTGCAGCACGGCCTGCAATTCTTGCCGCAGGCAGGCCAGAAACGCGCCGTCCAGCGCCATGGGATCACCTCGTTATCGTCTCATAGGGCGGTTCGCCGTAAAAAGCGGTTATAGGCAACCGGGGGAATGCGGCGGTCAGCCACAGGCAGAGGGTGTCTACCACCGGCGCCTCTGTGGCATAATGCCCCGCCTCCAGCACGGTCAGCCCCAGCTCCTCGGCCAGCAGCCATTCGTGGTGGCGTACCTCACCGGTCACATAGGCGTCTGCCTGTGTGCTCAGCGGCGGGATGAACTCGCCGCCGCTGCCGCCGCAGACCGCCACCCGCTGCACGGGGCGGTCGCCGTTCACCCGCACGGCGGTGTGCAGCTGCGCACCCACCTGCGCCGCAAAGGCGCGGGCATCGACAGGGGCGGGTAAAAGTCCGATGCGGCTCATGCCGTCCCCGCCGGGGTGGACCTCGGTCAGCCCCAGCAGTGCCGCCAGCGTGTCGTTGACCCCGCCGGTGGCTTTGTCCAGATTGGTATGGGCGGACAGCACGGCGATGCCGGCGGCGGCCGCCTGATAGGGAACAGAGACGGCATCCAGTGTCCGCAGCGGGCGAAAGATCACCGGGTGGTGGGTCACCAGCAGCTGCGCACCTATGCGCCTGGCCTCCGACAACGCAGCGGGGGTGGCGTCCAGCGCCACCAGCACCCGGTCCACATCGGCATCGCCGGAACCGATCAATAAGCCGGGATTATCCCATTCCTCGGCGGTAGCGACCGGCGCTTTTTCCTCCAGAAGGGTGACAATATCCCGTATCCGCATGGACAGACCACTCCCTTTGCCGACAAAATTCTTGTATCGTCTCTATTCTAACATATATGCGGAGAGAATTCCAGTAAAACCGAAAAAAATCCGGGTCAATTACCCGGATTCTTTTCGGTTTCCTCGAGCCTGTCGGTCTCAACGGTTCCCGGACGATATTCCCGGGCGATGTAGACCGGACGGTGCTTGGATTGGATATAGATACGGGCGATGTATGCGCCCATAATGCCCAGCATCATCATTTGCAGTCCGCCGATAAGCAGGATCAGTACCACGATGGTGGCGTAGCCGGGGATAGCAATGCCGAAAGCCAGCTTTTGTATAATGACCACCAGCATATACAGGAGCGATAGAAACGCCGTGATCGCCCCCGCCACCGTGGCCAATTGCAGCGGAAAGGTGGAGAAAGAAACGATCCCCTCAAAAGCGTACCGGCACAGCTTGCGGAACGACCAGCTGGTTTTTCCGGCGTGGCGCTCCTGCACGGTATAGGGCATATAGTAGGTAGGAAAGCCCACATAGGAGAATATCCCCTTGGAAAACCGGTGATATTCCCCCAGCGACAGAATGGCTTGCACCACCGACTGCCGAAAGGTGCGGAAATCGCTGGCATCCGGGCGAAAATGAATGTCGCAGGCGGCGTTGATGACCCGGTAAAAGCGTTTCTTGCAATGGGACACGAACCGACCCTCCCGCCGCTTGTCGGGATACGCGGCAACGCAGTCGTAGTCCGGGTTGGCATCCAGAAACCGCACCATCTCCAGCACAGCGGCGGGGGGCTGCTGCAGATCGGCATCCATCAGCGCCACATACGCTCCGGTTGCTCGCTGCAAGCCCGCCAGCATCGCCGCCTCTTTGCCGAAGTTGCGAGAAAAATCAATCAGCTGCACCCGGCAGTCAGCAGTCTCCTGCACCGCCAGCAGCGCCGCCCAGGTATCGTCCCGGCTGCCGTCGTTGACGAAGATCAGCTCATATTCCACCCCCGCCGGGGCGAAAGTATCCCGGCAGAGCCGGTACAGCGCCGCCACATTGGCGGCTTCATTATAGCAGGGGACGACCAGCGACAGCTGCATGATTCTCCGCTCCTTTCGATTGGATCAGAACAGTCCGGTGATACGCCCGTCGGCGTCCACGTCGATTTTTTCCGCCGCCGGGATTTTCGGCAGACCGGGCATAGTCATAATATCTCCGGTGCGCACCACCACAAAACCCGCTCCGGCGGAAACGCGCACATCCTTGACCGTGACGGTGAAGCCCTCCGGTGCGCCCAAGCGGGTGGGGTCGTCGGAAAAGCTGTATTGGGTCTTGGCGATACACACCGGGCAGCGCCCGAACCCCAGCTCGGTGAGCCGGCCCAGCTGCTTTTCCGCTGTCGGCAGCAGAGTAATGCCGTCGCCGCCGTAGATTTTCTGCACCACAGCGTCGATCTTATCCCGCAGCGGCAGGTCGTCCTCATAGGCGTAGGCGAAGTGTCCCTGCTCCTCGACACAGAGGCGTACCACCTCCCGGGCCAGCGCCTCGCCGCCCTTGCCGCCGTCTGCCCATACGGTGGACAGCACGGTATTGACCCCCAGAGCGCGGCACTTTTCTACGATGAAATCAATCTCTTGATCGGTGTCGGTGGGGAAACGGTTGACCGCCACCACGCAAGGCAGACCGTAGACCTCCTTGATGTTATGCACATGGCGCAGCAGATTGGGGATGCCCCGCTCCAGCGCCGCCACATCCTCGGTGTCCAGCTGCTTTTTATCCAGACCGCCGTGCATTTTGAGCGCCCGCACGGTAGCGACGATCACCACCGCATCGGGAACCAGCCCCGCCATCCGGCATTTGATGTCCAGAAATTTTTCCGCCCCCAGATCAGCGCCAAACCCCGCCTCGGTGACGGCGTATTCTCCCATTTTCAGCGCCATACGGGTCGCCATAACGGAGTTACAGCCGTGGGCAATGTTGGCGAACGGCCCGCCATGGACAAAGGCGGGGGTGCCCTCCAGCGTCTGCACCAGATTGGGCTTGAGGGCATCCTTGAGCAGCGCCGTCATCGCCCCGGCAGCCTTCAGCTGCCCGCAGATGACCGGTTCATCCCCGTAGGTGTAGCCCACCACAATGCGGGAGAGCCGCTCCTTCAGGTCGCTCAGGGAGGTGGCAAGACACAGCACCGCCATAATCTCGCTGGCCACGGTGATGTCAAACCCATCCTCCCGGGGGGTGCCGTTGACCTTGCCCCCCAGTCCATCCACAATATGCCGCAGCTGGCGGTCGTTCATATCCACGCATCGTTTCCAGGTGATGCGGCGGGGGTCGATGCCCAGCGCGTTGCCCTGCTGAATATGATTGTCCAGCATCGCCGCCAGCAGGTTGTTGGCCGCGCCGATGGCGTGAAAATCTCCGGTGAAATGGAGGTTAATGTCCTCCATCGGCACCACCTGAGCATAGCCGCCGCCGGCGGCGCCGCCCTTAATGCCGAATACCGGACCCAGCGACGGCTCCCGCAGCGCCACCACCGCGTCCTTGCCGATGCGCCGCAGCCCGTCCGCCAGCCCGATGGTGGTGGTGGTCTTGCCCTCCCCCGCCGGGGTGGGGGTGATGGCGGTCACCAGAATCAGCTTGCCGTCCGGACGGTCGGTATCCCCCAGCAGCGCCGGGTCGATTTTAGCCTTGTAGCGCCCGTAAGGCTCGATATATTGCTCCGCCCCATGCGCCCGCCGGGCAATAGAGCCAATCGGCTCCATGGTGCAGCTTTGAGCAATTTCAATGTCGCTTTTGTATGCCATCCGCTCTCTCGCTCCTTATTCGTAGATAGGGAACCGGGCACACAGCGCCTGTACCTCGGCGCTGACCCGCTCCCGGTTGCCCTCGAAGTCCGCCATCACATCGTGGATGAATCCGGCGATCTGCTCCATCTCCGGCTCCCGGAAACCCCGAGAAGTGACGGCGGGGGTGCCCAGCCGCAGCCCGCTGGTGATGAAGGGGCTTTGGGGGTCGTTGGGGACGGTGTTTTTGTTGGCGGTGATGTGCACCTCATCCAGCCGCTTTTCCAGCTCCTTGCCGGTGATGTCGGTGCCCCGCAGATCCAGCAGCATCAGGTGGTTATCGGTGCCGCCGGAGACCAGCCGCAGCCCCTTGGCCTGCAGCGCTGCCGCCAGCGCCGCCGCATTCTTGACGATCTGCCGCTGATAGGTCTTAAATTCCTCCGTCATGGCCTCGCCCAGCGCCACCGCCTTGGCGGCGATGATGTGCATGAGCGGGCCGCCCTGGGTGCCGGGGAAGATGGCCTTGTCAATGGCTTTCGCCAGGCTCTCCCGGCAGAGGATCATGCCGCCCCGGGGTCCCCGGAGGGTCTTGTGGGTGGTGGTGGTGACTACATCCGCATAGGGGACGGGAGAGGGATGCACCCCCGCCGCCACCAAACCGGCGATGTGCGCCATGTCCACCATGAGATAGGCTCCCACCTTGTCGGCGATCTCCCGGCAGCGGGGGAAGTCGATGATGCGGGAATAGGCGCTGGCGCCCACCACGATCAGCTTGGGACGGCATTCCAGTGCGGTTTTTTCCATGGCGTCATAGTCGATGCGCTCGGTCACGGGATCCACACCGTAGGGAACGATATGAAAGTATTTGCCGGAAATATTCACCGGCGAGCCGTGGGACAGATGCCCGCCCTCGGACAGGTTCATTCCCATTACCGTATCGCCGGGGTTCAGCAAGGCAAAAAACACCGCCAGATTGGCGTTGGCACCGGAATGGGGCTGTACATTGGCGTGCTCGGCGCCGAACAGCTCCATCGCCCGTTGACGGGCGATATCCTCCACCACATCCACGTACTGGCAGCCGCCGTAATAGCGCTTACCGGGATAGCCCTCGGCATATTTGTTGGTGAGCACCCCTCCGGCCGCCAGCAGCACCGCCTTGGATACGATATTCTCGGAGGCGATCAGTTCGATGTTGTGCCGCTGCCGCTGCAATTCATCCTGACAGGCGGCGGCTACCTGCGGATCGTAATTTTGGAGTTCTTCAAAAAAGTTCATGGGTTCGTTCCTCCTTGTTTCAATTGTACATCAGTATAGCAGAGATCGTCGCCACCGTCAACCGGAAAGGCGGGCGAAATTCGTTGCGTCCACTCGCCCGGTATCCATGACCAAGGGGCAGCATGACTGTCCGGCAGACAGGCGGCGGAGACGATTTCTCCGGTGACGGGGTGGGGGAAGGTCAGTCGGCAGCTGTACAGGGCCAGCGGGCACCCCCGCACCCCGCCGTAGCGGGCATCTCCCAGCAACGGCATCCGCCGGGAGGCAAACTGCACCCGAATCTGGTGAGTGCGTCCGGTGTGCAGCCGCACCCGGACGAGACTGACGGGGCCGCTTTCGACAGCAAAGCTGCCTGCGACCGCATAGGACAGCGCCGCCCGGCGCACCCCCCGGCGCTCCCGGGTGACCACATAGGATTTATTGCGGCGCACGTCGTGATAGAGCAGATCCCGCAGCTCGCCCCGGGTCGGCTGGGGACATCCGGAAACCAGCGCTATGTATTCCTTCTGAAATATCTCGTGCTGCCCGACGATGGCGGACAGACCGGCGGCCGCCGGTTTTGTGCGGGCATAGACCATCACGCCGCCGGTGTCCTTATCCAGCCGGTGTACCGGCAGCACCGGCAGTCCCTGCTCAGCCAATTGCCGGGGCAGGCTGTCGCCGCCGGCGGTATCCTCCTGTGCGGACAGCCCGGCGGGCTTTTCCACCAGCAGCAGGTGCTCGTCCTGATATAATATCCGAATCACGCGCATTCCTCCGTATGAAATATCCCGGCAGTGGCTTGCCCACTGCCGGGACGGATGATTCACCGCAGCATGGTGGCAAGAAATGCCTGATGGGCTGCGTACACGTCAATTTTGGCTACGACCTCATAGGGGGCGTGCATACTCAGCACCGGCACCCCCAGATCCACGGTGTCCACATCCAGATTGGCAATATACATGGCCACGGTGCCGCCGCCGCCGGCGTCCACCTTGCCCATTTCGCCGATCTGCCACGGCACGCCGGCCTCATCCAGAATGGCGCGGATCTGTCCCAGATATTCGGCGGAAGCGTCATTGGTGCTGCTCTTGCCTCGGGCGCCGGTATACTTGGTGATGCACACCCCGTAGTTCAGCTTGGCGGCGTTGGAGCGCACCAGCACATCCGGATAGATGGGGTCCAGAGCAGCGTTCACATCCGCCGACAGGCAAATGGAGCGGCTCAGCACGTGATGTCCTTTGGCGCCGAAGGCGGCGGCCAGATCGTCGATGAAATACCGCAGAAACGCCGCCTGCATACCGGTGCTGCCCACCGAGCCGATCTCTTCTTTGTCCGCCAGAATGGTGACGGCGGTGTAGCCGGGAGTGCCGCAGGATAACAGGGAAGTCACCGCCGGATAGGCGCACACCCGGTCATCATGGCCATAGGCGCCGATCATGCTCCGATCCAGCCCGATATCCCGCGCCTTGAAGGCGGGCACAATCTCCAGCTCGGCCGAGAGGAAGTCCGCTTCGGTGATGCCGTATTTCTCCGACAGAATGTGAAGAATGTTCAGTTTCACCGCCTCGCTGCCCTTGTCGCCCCGGAAGGGGCGGGAGCCGATGAGCAGGTTGAGATCCTCGCCTTTCACTACCTCGGCGGCGGGGCGCTTCATCTGTTCGCCGCCCAGATGGGGCAGCAGGTCGGTGACGCAGAAGACCGGATCGCTGTCCGCCTCGCCGATGTTGACGGTCACAGCCGTGCCGTCCCGGCGTACCACCACGCCGTGGAGCGCCATGGGGATGGCGGTCCACTGGTATTTTTTAATACCGCCGTAATAGTGGGTGTCGAAATAGGCCAGTTCGGAATCCTCATAGAGCGGATTGGGCTTGAGATCCAGCCGGGGAGAATCAATGTGGGCGGCGGCGATGGTCACGCCGTCGGTGATGGGGCGGGTGCCGATGACCGCCAGCAGCAGCGCCTTGCCCCGATTGTTGCAGTACACCTTGTCGCCGGGCGCCAGCGGCATTCCCGGCTCAAAGGGGACAAAGCCGTGTTTTTCCGCCAGAGCGATGGCGGCCAGAGTGGCTTCCCGCTCGGTTTTGGCCTCGTCCAGGAAACGCTTGTACTCCTCGCAATAGGCATCGGCGGCGGTTAACTCATCGTCGGAGAGGACGGTGGCCGCGTGCTGCGGCTTGTAGCACAGCTTTTCCCGCAGTTCGTCTGCGGCGGTTTTTTGGATTTCTTCCATGTCGATCGTTCCTTTCGTGTGATTATTCAATATGGTACAGTGTCCGGTAGCGCTTCTGCGCCTCCAGCACGCGCTTGACATAGGTTTCCGTTTCCGGGTAGGGGATGCTGTCCAGCCGCTTGCCGTTCGCCGACAGGGCGGGGTCCTGCAGCCAGGAGCCGACCCGCCCCTGTCCGGCGTTGTAGGCGGCCAGCACGGTTTCGGTATACTCGAATTGTTCCCCCAGGAGGGACAGGACATACACGCCGTAGTGAATATTGACGGCCGGATCGTACAGATCGTCGGCGGTGTATTTGCCGGTCTCGCCCGCCCGGCTCAGCGCCCAGCTGAAGGTGTCGTCGGTGAGCTGCATCAGCCCCTTGGCGTCCGCCGGGGACAGGGCCTGCTCCCGGAAACTGCTCTCCGTGTGGATGACGGCGAAGATCAGAGACGGCGGGATTTGGTATTCGGCGGCAGCCTCATTGACCAGCTGGGCGTACTCCATGGGATATACCCGCGTCAGATAGTGGTGGTATCCCCGATTGAGCAGCAGCGCCGCCGCTGCCAGCAGCACCGCGCTGCCGATCAGCCGTAAAAGCGTGCGCCGGATGTTCCGCCGGGGGGCAGTGGTTTCGTCGTTCACGGGGTCAGCCACCCCCTTGCCAGCCGGGCGGCTGCGTCCCGCAGCGTTTCCTGCGTGGTGTCATTTTGCAGTACCAGTACCCCCGGACGGGCATAGAAACCGTCCGGCGGCTGTGCCGCCATACGCTGCTGCGCCTGCTCCGGAGTCAACCCGTCCCGCGCTCGGATGCGGGCGAGCCGCTGTTCGGCCGGGGCGAGCACCGCCACCACCGTGTCGCATAGGGCGTCCGCTCCCGACTCAAACAGAGTGGGAGCATCCAGCACGGCCGTGCTGTTCCCTTCGTCGGCGGCGTCCTCCAGCCGCTGGCGAATGAGAGCCAGGATGGCGGGATGGGTGATGGCATTCAGGCGGGCGGTGTGCTCCGGATCGGCAAAGGCCCGCTGCGCCAGCAGCGCCCGATCCAAAGAACCGTCCGCACGGCGGATATCGTCGCCGAACGTCTCCGCCAGCGCATCCAGATAGGGGCTGCCCGGCTGCGTCGCCTGCCGGGCGAGGGTGTCGCAGTCGATGACCGGCAGTCCCATCTGCCGCCAAACCGCCGCCACAGTGGATTTCCCGGCACCGGTGGGGCCGGTCAGTCCGATCACCCGGATGGTATTGACAATATCAAAGGCGGCGGCCCGGATCATGCGGTTATAGACCGCCAGCCCGACGCCCTGTGGCCGGGGACAGGCCGCCAGCACGGTTTCGGCCCCCATCTCGTCCAGCTGTCGCAGGGCGTCGAATACCTGCTGCGCCTGCTCCAGCGGGGCGTCCCGGTGTCCGTAGGACAGAGCGGGTACGGTGAGATACGGCTTGTCCTCATCGAAGCACAGCGCCGCCACACCGGGGGCTTTGTGTGTCTCCACATAAGTGCGGTAGGCAGCGGGGGTACCTTTAATGAGTCGTACCCGCGCCTTGGGGGCGTAGTGCTTATATTTCATGCCGGGGGAGGCGGCCACCGCCCCCGCTTGCAGCGCGTGGGTCACGGCGGGATCAATGGCGACAGGCCCTACCACCGCCTCCAGCATTTCCGGCGTGATGCCGCCGGGGCGCAGCAGGCGGGGCGGGTCGGAGCACAGATCCACCACGGTGGATTCCACGCCGACGGTGCAGCTGCCGCCATCCAGTACGGCGGCGATGCGCCCCTGCATATCCTCCATGACCCGGGCAGCGTTGGTGGGGCTGGGCGCACCGGAACGGTTGGCGGAGGGCGCGGCCAGCGGACATCCGGCGTGGAGGATCACCGCCTGCGCCACCGGATCGGCGGGGAACCGTACCGCCACGGTGGTTAGTCCCCCCCGCACCTCCGCCGGTATGCAGGGGGCGGCGGGCAGGATCATGGTCAGCGGTCCCGGCCAGTAGGTTTCCGCCAGACGGCGGGCGTTCTCGGGAATCGACTGCACCAGCGGTGCCCAGTCTCGGATATCGGCGATGTGGACGATCAGCGGATTGTCCATGGGCCGCCCTTTGGCGGCGAAGATGGAGGCCACGGCCTGCGGGTTGAGCGCATCGGCCGCCAGCCCGTAGACGGTCTCGGTGGGGATGGCGACCAGCGCCCCCTCCCGCAGCAGCCGGGCGGCTTCTTCGATGCCCTCCGGCGTGGGGGATAATAAGCGGGTATTCATGTCGGCAAGACCTCGGTGTTCACAGTTTTAGAGAGCGGCGGTTTCGGCCTGACGGAGCTTTTCTGCCCGGTCGGCGGTGATGAGGGCGTCGATCAGCTCGTCCAGATCGCCGTTCATAATAGCGTCGATTTTATAGAGGGTCAGCCCGATGCGGTGATCTGTGACCCGCCCCTGAGGGAAATTATAGGTGCGGATGCGCTCGCTGCGATCGCCGGTACCCACCTGCGCCTTACGGTCGGCGGCGATGGCGGAGCGCTGCGCCTGCTGCTTTTGCTCCAGCAGACGGGAGCGGAGCACCCGCATGGCCTTATCCTTATTTTTGTACTGACTGCGCTCGTCCTGACATTCCACCACCGTGCCGGTGGGCAGATGGGTGATGCGGATGGCGGATTCCGTCTTGTTGATGTGCTGGCCGCCGGCTCCGCTGGAGCGGTAGGTGTCGATCTGCAGGTCGCCGGGGTCGATCTCCAGCTCGACCTCCTTGGCCTCGGGCAGCACCGCCACCGTGGCGGTGGAGGTATGGATACGCCCGCCGGTCTCGGTCTCCGGCACCCGCTGCACCCGGTGGACGCCGCTCTCAAATTTGAAACGGCTGTACGCGCCGTCTCCGGTGACGAGAAAGCTCACCTCCCGGTAGCCGCCCAGCTCGGTGGGAGATTCGCCCACCGGCTCGACGGAAAAGCCCCGGCGGGCGGCGTACATCGTATACATTCGGCAGAGTGCAGCGGCGAACAGCGCCGATTCCTCGCCGCCGGCGCCTGCCCGGATCTCCACGACCACGCTGCGGTCGTCATTGGGGTCCCGGGGGAGCAGCAGGATTTTAATTTCTTCATCCAGATGGGTGAGAATGTCCCGCTGGGCGGCGTATTCCTGTGCCGCCAGCTGATGCAGCTCCTTGTCGCTGCCGCTCTCCTGCATCAGCTCCTCCGCCTCGGCCAGAGCGGTCTCGGCGGCGGCATAGGCGGCGACGGCATCGGCCAGCGGCTGCAACGCGGCCCGTTCCTTCATCAGACGGGCGTATTCTGTCGGATTGGCGGCGGCCGCGGGATCGTACAGCCGCCGGGTGATCTCTTCAAATCGGTTGGCGATATCGGTGAGTTTCTGGTTCATAGGGATGCCTGCTTTCTGTCAGAATGGTTGGACGGCAGCGAAGCAGGCGCCGCTACTCCTCGGCGGCTCTGTGCTCAACGCGGCGGATATTTTTCTCCGCCTTCAGGCGGGGCAGCATCATCTCGTGTCCGCAGCCCAGACACCGCAGGCGAAAATCCATGCCGATGCGCAGCACCTCGAATTCCCGGCAGCCGCAGGGATGGTTCTTTTTCATTTCCAGTCGGTCGCCCAGACGAATGTCCATGTGCGCATTCTCCTTTAGCATACGATATCTTTCTCATTATACACCATTTCCCGCCGGTGTGCAATATTTTCCTGCGATTCGTCCGTCTCTTTGTTGTGCGGCGTTGACTTTGCCCGGAGAATCGGATATAATGAACGGACAAAGTGATCGTATCCCGATGGCTTTGTCGAACCGAACAAATCTGGAAGAGGTGGCTACATATGCGCTATCGGTTTCCCCGTTTTCCCGGCGGTCGGGACAGGGCATTTACCGCCAGCTACGACGACGCTCCCGTATTTGATCGTCCGATGCTGGAGATCATGGATCGTTACGGGATCAAGTGCACTCTGAATATCAATGATTCTTTTCTGGCCGACGATCCGGGGCATCGGATGCCGACGGAGGAGATTCGGCAGCGGGTGGATAACGGCGGGCATGAGATTGCCCAGCATACCGATCATCACATTGCACCCGGACTGGCTTCGCCCTGCACGGTTATGCGTGAGGTGGTGGAGGGACGTCAAAAGCTGGAGCGGCGTTTCGACCGTATTGTGCGGGGGATGGCCTATCCGGACAGCGGCATCCGGAATATCGGCCCCGGCATCTCCTACGATACGATTCGCAATATAGTGCAGCAGGCGGGTGTTGCCTATTCCCGTTCTCTGGGGGCGGACAATAACGAATTTCGGCTGCCCGCCGACTGGTATAACTGGATTCCCACCGCACACCACGATAATCCGCATATTCTGGAGTGGATCGACGAGTTTCTGGAGATCGACCTGTCCGCTCGCTATGCGGCGACACGCTCACCGCTGCTGTTCTATATGTGGGGACACAGCTACGAATTCGATCTGCACCACAACTGGGATCGTCTGGAGGAGATTTGCCGCCGCGTCGGCGGCCGCGAGGAGGTCTGGTACGCTACCAATATAGAGGTATACGACTATCTCGCGGCGTATGCCGCGCTGATTTTCAATGTAGACGAAACGAAAGTGTATAATCCCGGACGGGTGCCGGTATGGTTTGCGACCGACGAGCGGCCTTACTGTGTGCAGCCCGGTGAGACGGTCTGCCTGTAACCGGAGAACCGTCGGGATGCTGTGAAGCGAAAGAGCACGGGCGGCGTTATGCCGCCCGTGCTCTTTCGCTATGCCGGTTCACGGACGGGCGCGCGTTTCCCGCCCCACCAACGGCATAAGCGCCAGCAGCGCGATGAGATTCGGGAATGCCATCAGCCCATTACACAGCTCCGCCAGATCCCATACAAAACCTACCGGCAGGAACGCGCCTGCGCCCACCGCCAGTATATAGGCCGCTTGAAACAGGGGGCGGTGCCGCCGCCCGAACAGGTAGAGGAAACATTGCTCCGCATAGTATTGCCATCCGATGATGGAGGAAAAGGCAAAGAAGATCAAACACAGCGCCAGCAGCGCTCCGGACACGGTCGCCGGCAGCGGCAGCCCCCATTCCCAGGCCAACACCGATACGCCGAAGCCCTCGGCCGTCGGAAACCGCCATGCATCCGTGACCAGCAGCGTCAATCCCGTGAGGGTGCACAGCACCACCGTGTCGATGAAGGTGCCGGTCATTGTGACCAGTCCCTGCCGCACCGGATCCCGCGTTTTGGCAGCAGCGGCCGCGATGGCGGCGGAACCAAGCCCCGCCTCATTGGTGAAGATGCCCCGGCCGATGCCCAGCCGCATCACGGCGCGCAGAGTCACGCCGGTGCCGGCTCCCAGCACGGCTCGGGGGGCGAAAGCCCCCCGGCACATCTGTCCGATGCCGGCCGGCAGCGCGTGACGAAAGCGCACCAGTATCCACAGGGTGCAGCCGATGAACAGAGCCGTCATGACCGGCACCAGCACGGTGGACACCCGGGCGAAGCGGCGCACCCCGCCCGCCAGCACCGCCGCCGTCAGCACGGCCGTTGTGAGCGCCGTTGCCGCCGTGACCCAGGTATAGGCCGTTCCGTTCACCGAAAAAGCGATGTGCTGCCGGGCGGGATCCAGCATCCGCTCCGCGGCGGCGGCGATGCTGTTCACCTGTGTGACCGTGCCGATGCCCAGCAGGCCCGCCAGCATCCCGAACAGGGCGAAAGCGGCCGCCAGCGGCTTCCATCGCTCTCCCATGCCCAGCCGGATATAGGCAAAGGGGCCGCCGCAGATATGGCCGCCCTGTTCCAGCCGGAATCGCACGGCCAGAAAACCCTCCGCATAGGCGGTGGCCATGCCCACCGCCGCCGCTACCAGCATCCAGAACAGCGCCCCCGGACCGCCCAGCGTCACCGCTGTCGCCGTGCCGACGATGTTGCCGGTGCCGATGGTGGCCGACAGCGCCATGCACAGCGCCGCAAAGGTGCTGACCTCACCGGGTGCGTCCGGCTCTGACTGCACGGTATACCGCAGCGCCGCGCCCAACCGCCGCCATTGGATACCCCGCGTTGTGACCGTTGCATACACTCCGACCATCAGGATCAGGGCGATCATCCCCACGCCCCATACCTGCCGATCCAGAAAAGCGATCCATTCCCCCATGCACATCCCTCCGGACTATATCTATTCCGGAAGGGGACGTTCTACGCCTGTTTACCGTGGCCGTTTGCCGATTTTTTCGGTTACGGACGGCGGGAGCGGCGCTTCGCACACCAGGTCAGTCACATCCTCCGCCCGGCACAGCACGTCCATATACGTCTTTCCCAGCTTGCTGCTGTCCAGCAGCATCACCCTCCGCCCGGCACGGGACATCATCACCCTCCGCAGATTGTTTTCCTCGATGGAGGAATCGCTGAAGGAGCCGTCCTCTGCCATGCCGCGGGCGGAGAACAGCAGCAGATCCGCATTGACCGCCGACACCATGGCTTCGGCGTGCCGACCCACATACGCCATGGTTTCGTTGATCATCTGGCCGCCGGTGCAGAAGTTCTTGATGCCCATGCGACCCAGCGCCAGAGAGGTTTTTGCTCCGTTGGTAATTACAATCAGATCCTTGTGCTCCGCCAGATAGGGCAGCACCGAAAAGGCGCTGGTGGATCCGTCCATGAGGATCACGCTGCCGTCGTGGATGAGCGCCGCCGCCTTTTTGCCGATGATGCTTTTCGCCGTGCCCTGGGCCTGCTCCCGCAGGGAAATGGCAAAGGCTTCGTCGGCGGCGTTCACCTTGGCCGTCACCCCGCCGTGGGTGCGGATGACCAGCCCTTTTTTCGCCATGGCCGTCAAGTCCCGGCGCACGGTCGGCTCGCTGACGAAGAGCCGCGCCGCCAGCTCGTGGACACCGATGAATTCCGTCTCCGATAACACCCCGAGGATCTCCTTTTCCCGATCATGGTAGCTCATTGACTGTCCTCCTGTTCGTTTGATCGCCTTTGGCCATATTTTCGATCAAATTTTGATCGTTTGATAATGTATTTCGGAAATTATTGACACTTTCGATCAATTCGATATCATTATAGGTGCATTTTGCCCATTCGTCAAGAGGAGGGAATCCTATGTCCGAAATGCTGGATGTCGCCGTTATCGGCGGCGGTGTGATCGGCTGCGCCGTAGCCTATACCCTGTCCCGGTACGATTGCCGGGTGGCTGTGCTGGAAAGGGAAAATGACGTGGCCACCGGCGCCACCCGTGCCAACAGTGCCATTGTCCACGCCGGGTATGATCCGAAGCCGGGCACTTTGATGGCACGACTGAATGTGGAGGGCTGCGCCATGGCCCCCGAGCTGTGTGCGCGGCTGGACGTGCCCTATGAGAATATCGGTTCGCTGGTGCTGTCCTTTTCCGAGGAGGATGATGCGACCCTGAAAACTCTTTATGACCGGGGTGTACAAAACGGGGTGCCGGGGCTGGAGCTGCTGGACGGGGCGCAGGTGCGGGCCATGGAGCCGCAGGTCAGCGACGCCGTGCGCGGCGCGCTGTATGCGCCCTCTGCCGGGATCATCTGCCCCTGGGAATATGCGCTGGCGATGGGGGAGGTCGCCGCCGAAAACGGAGTGGCGATCCATCTCAATTGCGCCGTCACCGGTATCACCGCTGAGGACAGCTGTTACCGCATCACCACCACCGCCGGGGAATATACCGCCCGGTATGTGGTCAATGCCGCCGGGGTAGAAAGCGCCGCCGTCCATGGCATGGTAGCCGAGCCGGATTTTGTCATCCGGCCCAGCCGGGGCGAATACTACCTGATGGATAAGGCCGAGTGCGGCCGGGCGCACCATGTGCTGTTTCAGTGTCCCTCGGCGCTGGGCAAGGGGGTGCTGGTGTCCCCCACCGTGGATGGCAACCTGATTGTCGGCCCCAGCGCTATTGCCGCTGCCGAGCCGGAGCGGGTCAACACCACCGCCGACGGACTGTATGGGGTGCAGCAGGCGGCCGCCCGCACCCTGCCGTCCATCAATTACCGCAATACCATCCGGGTGTTCGCCGGGATGCGCGCCAATACCGATCACGAGGATTTTCTGATCCGCGAGGTGCGGCCGGGCTTTATTGATTTGGCGGGTATCAAGTCCCCCGGTCTGTCTGCCGCTCCCGCGATCGGCAAGTATTGCGTGGAGCTGCTGCAGAAAGCCGGCCTGACTGCCGCGCCTAAAGAGGATGCCGTCGCCACCCGCCGCAAGACCCGG
>DJEF01000041.1:21194-21661 GCA_002431285.1 Ruminococcaceae bacterium UBA5905
CCGCAAGACCCGGTTCCGCCGGCTGTCGGCGGAGGAAAAAGCCCGGAAGATTGCCGAGAATCCCCTGTATGGAAGGGTCATCTGCCGGTGTGAGACCGTCACCGAGGGCGAGATCGTGGACGCCATTCATTCGCCCATCCGACCCCGGACGGTGGATGCCATCAAGCGCCGCACCGGCGCCGGCATGGGGCGCTGTCAGGGGGGCTTTTGCAGCCCTCGGGTGGTGGAGATCCTGTCCCGGGAGCTGGGCTGTTCTCCGCTGGAGATTCAGAAGGATACCGGACACAGCTATATTTTGGAGCGGGAGACGAAGAAAGGAGCGGCACAGGCATGAACGACTACGAATTGATCGTGATCGGCGGCGGCCCCGCCGGATTAGCGGCAGCTTGCAGCGCCTGGGAGCAGGGGCTGCGCCGCATTCTCATTGTGGAGCGGGATAAAGAGCTGGGCGGTATCCTCAACCAGTG
>DJEF01000041.1:21743-21894 GCA_002431285.1 Ruminococcaceae bacterium UBA5905
GGTCCGGAATATGCCGGACGGTTCATCGAAAAGCTGGCGCAGACCGGGGTGGAGGTGCTGTCCGACGCCATGGTGCTGCACATCACCCGGCAGCGCGAGGTGCACATCGCCTGCACCGCCGGGTATCGGGTGCTGACCGCCGGGGCGGTGG
>DJEF01000009.1 GCA_002431285.1 Ruminococcaceae bacterium UBA5905
GACGCCCTGCGGGGGCTGGAGGGCTTTTCGCATCTGTGGCTCATCTGGCAGTTCTCCGAGGTGCACAGGACCGGCTGGACGGCCACCGTGCGCCCGCCCCGGTTAGGCGGAAACACCCGCATGGGGGTGTTTGCCACCCGCTCCCCCTATCGGCCCAATCCCATCGGCCTGTCCTCGGTGCGGCTGGAACGGATCGTGCCGGACACGCCGGAGGGGACGGTGCTGCTCGTCCGCGGCGCCGATCTGATGGACGGCACGCCTATTTTGGATATCAAACCGTATCTCGCCTACACCGACAGCCATCCGGACGCTGCCGGAGGGTTTGTGAGCGGTCTGCCGGACAGCCCCCTGACCGTGGACTGTGCACCGGAGCGTCTGGCTCTTCTTCCGGCCGCCAAGCAGAAAGCGCTGCTGGAGGTGCTGCGTCTCGATCCGCGCCCCCATTATCAGCAGGACCCCGACCGGATCTACGGCATGGCTTTCGCCGGATTTGAGGTCCGTTTCCGGGTACGGGACACGGTTCTCACCGTGGTGGATATCGCGCCGAAAAAATAATGCTTGACAAATGACGGTTTTTGGCGTATCCTGTCAGATGTTGACCGATGGAACGGTCTCAACTGAATATGGCTACGAACAAGGGGTGCTGCCATCCGGCGGCTGAGAGAACGCGTGAGCGTTCAACCCTATGACCTGATCCGGATAATACCGGCGGAGGGATGTTTCCAGACGGTGCGGCACGATGTGCCGCCGTTTATCGGACCTTCGCTGTGGCGGAGGTCTTTTTCCTTGCTTCGCGGCCCTCGTGAAGGAGGAACTATCCCATGAAAGAAAATTCCAAGGTATTGCGTCTCGTCGAGAGCGGTTTGCTGCTGGCGATCGCCACCGTGCTGAGCCTGATCAAACTGCTGGAGATGCCCTACGGCGGCAGTGTGACCGCGTGCAGCGCTCTGCCTATCCTGCTCATCGCCTATCGCTACGGCACCGGCTGGGGGCTGTTCAGCAGCCTCGTATACAGCCTGCTGCAGCTGGCGCTGGGCTCCAGCGCTCTGTCCTATTGCACCACCCCCCTGTCGGTGGTGGCGGTGATTCTGCTGGACTATGTGCTGGCCTTCGCTGTATACGGGCTGGGCGGTGTGTTCCGCAAGGAGGGACGCCCCCAAGGGCAGGCGCTGGTGCTGGGGGCTCTGCTGGTGCAGGGGCTGCGGTTCGTGTGCCATGTGATCTCCGGCTGCACCGTGTGGGCCGGCCTGTCCATCCCCACCAATGCAGCGCTCCTCTATTCCATCGGTTATAACGCCACCTATATGCTGCCGGAGATGCTGGTGACGATGCTGGGCGCCTGGTACTTCTCCCGGGCGGTGGATGTGAACGGCCAGCGTCCCGCCCGCGCCGCTGCCAATCAGGGCTCTCCGGTGCTGGGGGTGCTGTATCCCCTGACGCTGACCGCTACGGTGATCACCGATATTCTGCTGATCTTCGCCCATCTGCAAAACGCCGACGACGGCAGCTTTACCTTTGCCGGGTTGAGCGAGGTCAACTGGACGGCGGCCGCCATCGTCACGGGTGTCGGCCTGCTGGTGACGCTGGTGCTGTATCTGCTGGGACGCAAGCAGAAGGCTGTCAATGCCTGAGAGCGCCCACAATTAATTTTGCCTTACCTCATTGTTTTCCTCTTATATGCCGCCGCTTCGGATCATTCCGGGGCGGCGGTCCCTTTTTCATGTCCTGCACACACTGCGGCTGACGCCCTCAAGGTCACGCTGCATGATGCGGCCGAACACAGACGGCCGGGGAGATCCCGCGCCGAGCGGCTATGGGAGCGAGACCGAGCGCACCAGCCGCGGCATCGCCGCTCAGACGACGCATTTCCGCATCGCGGCCGGTGAAAAGCGCCTGTATTACGGGCCGAACGACGCATGTCTCCCGAATGACGAGGGGAGGTCATCCGCCTGCCGGGGCATGGATCGACCGGCGACGGAGGGCACGAGGGCGACGGACCTTCCGGAGACTGCCGGGTGTTTGTCCATACCGATTTTTCGATGGTGGGGATCACGCGCCGCACCCGGGCGACAGCGTCGAACCCTGTGCGATCTCCCACCCGGCCAAGTTCCTGCACCCCGGTCAGACGGCGGTGAAAAGGGCACCGTCCGGCAACGGGAGCGGAGTCGCCCACGACGGCCGGATGGTGACATTTCAGGGCCGTCGCCGCCTTTCGGGGCTGACGGCTCCGGGAACTTACAGTTTTGTCACATTCCAGTAATTACCTTGACGCCGGAACGATTGGTATGGTATACTGCCCATTGATGTTTCCATGAAAGGAGGATTCCATGCGCCGTACTCTGCGGCAATGGCTGCAAAGCTATCCGCATATTCTGTGGCTTCTGCTGTTTCTGCCCTTGGGCGGGATGTATTTTCTGTCCCAGCATCTGGGGCTGAGCTATCATGTGGTGCATACGGCGCTGGACGACCGGATCCCGTTCCTGCCGATTTTCATTGTGCCCTATATCCTGTGGTATCTGTACATTCCTCTGCCGATGGTGTATATGTGTTTTCGTGATCCCGTCGTGTTCCGTCGGCAGGTGGCCACTCTGTTTTCCGGGGCGCTGCTGGCCACGGTCTTTTTTCTCCTCTATCCCACCTGTGTGGATTTCCGGGCGGATGCATCCGGCGACGGCGTGCTGCTGTGGCTGTGCCGGATCATCTACCGCAACGATAGCCCCGTGAATGTGCTGCCCAGTCTCCATTGCTATGAGGCCACCGCCATCCATCTGGCGACCTTCCGGGGGGATTTCGGGCGGCGGCATCCGTGGCTGCGGGGCGGTTCCGCCGCGCTACTGGGGCTGATCTGTTTCTCCACGCTGTTCGTCAAGCAGCATTCCGTGCTGGATGCTGCGGTCGGTTGCCTGTTCGCCGTGCTGGTGTACGGCGTCGTGCGCCTGATCGAAAGAAAGAGAGGAATCCCGTCTTGATTATTCGACCCTTTAATCCTGTGTTTTTCGGCCTGCTGGCGGTCATCGTGCTGGCGCTGGCAGGGATCCGGCGGTTCGGCAAGACCCATGCGCTCCGGCAGCGGCAATGGCTGCTGATCGGCCTGAGCGCCGCCAATCTGGTGCTGTTTTTCGTCTATAAGGGCTGCCTGTCGGTGGACCGGGAGTTTCTCGCCCTGTCCGGACTGGAGCGATTCAACTGGTTCAGCGAGTTGCCGTTGCAGCTGTGCAACATCAATCTGTTTCTCATCCCCCTCGGGGTGCTGACCCGGCGGCGGTCTCTGCTGGGCTTTTCCTTTTATGTGGCGCCGCTGGGCGCGGCCATGGCGTTGCTGTTCCCGGAAGCCCCCTTCACCGGTTTTTCCCTGTTCACCCCCCGGATTCTGGGCTTTTACCTGACCCATTCGCTGCTCATTATCTGCGGGCTGGCGCTGGCGCTGCTGGATCTCTACCGTCCCACCACCCGGGACTATCCCGGCGTCGTCGGCACCTTTGTGCTGCTGGCACTGGGCGCGCATCTGGTGAATATCCTGCTGCGCGCTACCCTTTGCCCGGGCGCCAACTATTTCTTCACCTTCGGCGCCGATGTCAGCATCCTCAATCTATTCTGGCGGTTCATCCCCCATCCGTTTTTCTACGAGCTGCCCTCTTTGCTGATCCTGCTGGGATATATGGGGCTGGTGCAGCTGGTGTTTTGGGCGCTGGAAGCGCCCGCCCGCCGGAAAAACAAAGAGCAGGAAGAAATCACCGTGTGACCGACCCACGCCCTCAAAAGGACCGCCGGTGCGTATGTTGCGCACCGGCGGTCCTTTTTGTTTCGATTCGGTTATGCGGTAGCACGGTTCAGCGATTCTTTTCTGCCGCCAGCTCGTGGAGGGTCATCGCCCGGGTGTGCGCCACCGGCTTCCATTCCACCGGGCGGAACAGCGCCGCCACCGCAATGGGCACATAGGTGAGCATAAACAGCGGAAACAGCAGATAGTACAGTAGCTTTTTCCAGCCGGGAGCGGGGATGCGCTTCCACTCGGTCAGCAGGGTGATGCCGCCCAGCAGATATAAGGTGCCGCCCACCCCCGCCGCCATACGCGCAAGGCTCAGCAGCGCCGGCAGAGGCGATTCCCCGGCGATGAGCAGGGCGGCGATCTCCGCCCCGCTGACCAGCAGCTCCGCCAGCGTCAGCGCCAACGCCGGGAACATACTGGCAAGCACATCATAGCAGGCAAAGCTGCCCCGGCGGATGCCCGCCATCAGACGGCCGCCCTCCTGCCGCAGCACCTGCAGGAAACCCTTTGCCCACCGCATCCGCTGCCGCCAGGATTGAGAAAACCGGGTGGGCTGCTCGTCATAGAGGATCGCGCCCTCGCAATAACCGATGGAATCCCCCGCCGCCAGATGCGCGGCGGTGAACTCCAGATCCTCCGTCAGCAGGTGGTAGGGCCAGCCGCCGCCCTGCCGCCGCAGAATTTCGGCGGTGAAGGCAAAGCCGGTGCCGGAGACAAAGCAGCCGGTGCCCAGCCGATGGCGGGGACGGTTCAGCTGCTGGCTTTCCCGCAGGAACCACAGCCCGTAGCCGGCGCTGATCCAGTTATCCCCATAGTTTTTGCTGGCGCGGTAGCCGGTGACGATGGGGTATCCCTGTGCCAGCGTGCGGTTCATCTGCTCCAGATAGGCGGGGGACAGAAGATTGTCCGCATCCAGCACCAGATAGGCGTCGAAGTCGGTTTCTCCCGCCGCCGCCATTGCGTGCAGCAGATAATCCAGGGCATAGCCCTTGCCCACCTGCCGGGTATTGTGCCGCTCGAACACGACCGCCCCGTGGGCGGCGGCGACAGCGGCCGTATCGTCGGTGCAGTTATCCGCCACCACAAAGACCGCCCGCTTGTCCGCCGGATAGGTCTGGGCGTTGATGCTGTCCAGCAGCTGCCCGATGACCGCTGCCTCGTTGCGGGCGGCGATGAGCACCGCTATGCGCCGGGGCGCCGCCGGGGGCGGCGCTGCCTTGCGGCGGAACAGCAGCGGCACAATCAGGTAGAAGAACTGATAGGCATACAGCAGAAAAAACAGCACCCCGAAGCACCGGTGAAACTGGTCGGCAATGAGATGGATCACAGTTGTTCCTCCTTTTCCAGCGGCAGCAGCAGAATGACCTTGAACAGGTCTCCGTCCACCGCCAGCAGCAGCTGACCGCCCTGCAGCTCCGTCAGACTGCGGGCGATGGACAGCCCCAGCCCGCTGCCCTCGGTGTTGCGGGAGCTGTCTCCCCGCACAAACCGCTCCATCAGCTCCTCGCTGCTGATATGCAGCGGGCTGCGGGAGATGTTGCGGAAGGTGATGCGGGCGCATTCCTGGGTCTCGGCCAGATCCAGATAGACCCGGGTGTCCGGCTGAGCGTATTTGCTGATGTTATTCAGCAGATTATCCAGCACCCGCCACAGATGCCGCCCGTCCGCCCGCACCGTCACCGGCGTTTGGGGCAGGGTCAGCATCGGCGTGAGCGCCGCAGCGGCAAATTGTTCCTCATATTCTCCCACCACCTGCTCCAGCAGCACATTGAGATTGCAGGAGGCCAGATGCACCGGCAGATTGCCGGTGGAGGCTTTGCTGGCCTCCACCAGATCCTCGATGAGCTTTTTCAGCCGGGCGGACTGCCGTTTCAGCACCGCCAGATATTCCTGCACCTGCTCCCCCTCCGGGTGGGCTTTGTCCAGCAGGTCCACATAGTTGATGATGGAGGTGAGGGGGGTCTTGATGTCGTGGGATACGTTGGTAATCAGCTCGGTCTTGAACCGCTCGCTCTTGAGCCGCCCCTCTACGGCGGCGGACAGCCCATCCCCGATATGGGACAGGTCCTCCGCGGTGCGCCGCTGCTCCGGACTCATATACCGGGTGTCGATGGCATAGCCGAGATTGCCCCGGGCGATCTCCCGGGCGGCGGTCTGCAGCCGCCGCAGCCCCAACGCATAGACAATTCCCAGAGGGATGATCACCGCCTGCGCCACTAAGATCAGCACACTGTTATCGCTGATCAGCGCCAGAAATTCCAACAGGGTGAACCCCACCAGCCCCAACGCGGTCTTCCACACCAGCGGCAGCCCCCGCAATGCCGTGCCCAGCCACCGCAGCAGCCATCCGATGAGGGTGTTGTGCCACAGGGTGCGGGTCTTGATGCGGGTGGCGACGCTCATGAGGAACGCCAGCAGCAGGCACATATCCAGCACACCGCACACCGCCAGCAGCGCCAGCGTCAGCAGCGGGTTATACACGCTGTCCAGCACCAGCCACTGGAGCACGACAAACCCCACCAGCAGCGCCAGATACAGGTCGAAGGGAATCCGATCCGCCGCGTTGCACCGGGGGCTTTCTTCCCCCGCCCGCCATCCGGCGGCGCGCAGCAGAAACACCGTCAGCAGCAGCGCCCCCAGCAGGCACACGCCGCTGCTCGCCAGAATGGCGCCCCAGTGCCGGTACCAGCCTTCCACCAGCGTGAGCAGCGTGCCGTTCCAGCCGGTGGCGGGGGCGGGCAGATACGCGGTCACGGTCATATACTCTGTCCCGTCGATATAGAAGCCCTCCGAGTCCAGATCCTCCGACAGATAATAGGAGGCATAGACGGAGGCAACCGTCGGCTCGCCGTGATAGTTGCTGAACACCACGGCGCCGTTGCCGTCGGTGACGGTATAGTAGAGATTCTCGTCCAGCGAGGGGGTGGGGTCCTGTCCCCGGGAGCACAGATTCACAATATGCTCCAGGTACAGATCCCGCCGATACAGCAGCCATTCGCCGGTGTGCTCCACCGCCGCCTCGGGGGTGTTCTGCTCCCCCGCCAGCAGCAGCACCACCGCCGTGCCGCCGATGCCCGCCAGCGCCGCCATGGCCAGCAGCACCGCCAGCACAAAGGCGGCGGTCTTGACCGCCAGACGGTCAATCAGCCTTGTTTCCGTCATGTCGGATACCTCCCGTCTCCAATTTATATCCCTGCCCCCAGACCACCTTGATATAGCGGGGGTCGGAGGGGTCGATCTCGATCTTTTCCCGCAGGTGGCGGATATGCACCGCCAC
>DJEF01000056.1:0-6589 GCA_002431285.1 Ruminococcaceae bacterium UBA5905
TGTCTTTGGTGCCGGTGGTGGGGGTCGAACCCACACGGTATCGCTACCACGGGATTTTGAGTCCCGCGCGTCTGCCAATTCCACCACACCGGCATATGTGCGTGAAAACGTGGTTATTATAGCACACGTATCGGCAAAATGCAAGCATCAATTTCGGACTTTGGCTTTTTCTCTCGCGGGAATGCCTGCTTTTTCGCAGAAAGGCGGAACAAACGGCGCTGCAACAGCCGTTCCTACCGACCAAAAACCGGATGGCAACCGATTTTCGATGCCATCCGGTTTTGCTCCGTTTCACCGTACGCGGTTCATTCGTACACTTCCCGCTTGAGAATGCCCACATAGGGGAGGGCACGGTACTTCTCGTTGTAGTCCAGGCCATAGCCCACCACGAATTCGTCCGGGATCTCCTGTCCCACATAGTCCACGTTAAAATCTACTTCCCGGCGGGAGGGCTTATCCAGCAGAGTGCAGGTGCGCACGCTTTTGGCACCCTTCATCGTCAGATACTGCACCAGATGGGACAGGGTACGTCCGCTGTCGATGATGTCCTCCACCACCAGAATGTCGCACTGATCCATATCCTTGCGCATGAGATCCAGCACGATGTTGACGTTGCCGGTGGTTTTTGTATTGCCGCCGTAGGAGGAGACCCGCATAAAGTCGATCTCCACCGGCACGGTGATCTTTTTCATCAGTTCGCCCATGAACACCACGGAGCCCTTGAGAATGCAGACCAGTACCAGCCGTTTGTCCTCTCCGGCATAATCCTGATCCAGCTGTGCGGCCAGGCGGGTGATGATGGCGTCCAGTTCCTCCTCCGATAATAAAACGCGCTCTATGTCCTTGTGCATAATGCCCTCCGATGTGATAAAATAGTACCGATAAGTATACCCCTTCGGTCGCTATCTGTCAACCGTTTTGTTGGGCTCAGTCCCACAGCCGGGCGGGATAGATGCCCGCATCGGTCATCTGCGAGAGCGCCGCCCGCACCATTTCGTGGTCGGCGGCATAGGTCATGCCGTACCACTTGTCATGGGTGAGTCGCACCTGCACATCCGCCTCGCCGGCCGCCAGCATGGAATTGACGGCAAAGGGCAGATAAAACTCCGATTTCAGCTCCTGTCCCTTCTCGTCCAGGAAAGCCCGGAAACGGGATTCAAAGGCGTCCAGCGTACCGGCTGGGAACGCCCAGCAGTTCATGGATACCACGGCCTCCGGAGAGAGTGCCGTCCAGGTGGCGCCGTCGTCCTCGGTGAAGGCGGGTGTGCCGCCGCGCAGCTCGATGTGGGTGCGTTCGGTCAATCCCGTGAGGGTGCCGTCGGCGGCAACCTCGCAGATGCCCCGGGATACGTAGCCGTTCTCCGTCAGCGTGTTCTTCAGCAGATAACCGGCCATGGCGCAGTGGCGCACCGGGCCGTTCTGGGGCGCTTGCAGGAATTCGGCCAGCAGCCGGAAGCATTCCTGCCCGTAATAGTCGTCTGCGTTGATAACGGCGAACGGCTCCCGCACCACCGAGCGGCAGCACAGCACGGCGTGCCCGGTGCCCCAGGGCTTCACCCGTCCTGCGGGGACGGTATAGCCTGCGGGCAGGACATCCAGCTCCTGATAGACGTATTCCACCGGAATGCGGGATTCCAGCGCCTGCCCGATGGTCTCCTTGAATTCCTGCTCGATGGAGTGTTTGATCACAAACACCACCTTGCCGAACCCGGCGCGGATGGCGTCGTACACCGAATAGTCGATGATCTTCTCGCCGGCCGGGCCCACCGGTGTGATCTGCTTCAGCCCGCCGAAGCGGCTGCCCATACCGGCGGCCATGATGATCAGTGTCGGTTTCATAGGTAATTCCTCCCTTATCTACCACCGACGACAGTATTTCCGTCTGTGTCCGTTCCGGTCGGTGGATGGTATCGTCATTATAGCCCGCTTCTTTGCAAAGTGCAAGCCGATTTGCGGAAATGGGCTTATTTTTACGCATATCTGCAACAAATACCCATTGCCAAAACCGGCGGATGCCGCTATAATGGGGGAAAACGAAAGGGAGGACACGATCATGGCCGTTTTGATTACCGGTGGCTGCGGGTATATCGGCAGTCACACCTGCATTGAAATGCTGAATGCGGGCTACGATATTGTCGTCATTGACAACTACTATAACTCCAAGCCCGAAGCTCTGCGTCGGGTAAAAGAGCTGGCGGGAAAAGACTTCCCGTTTTATGAGTGCGATATCCGGGATGCCGAGGGGCTGCGCCGGGTGTTCCGCGCCCATAAGATCGAGGCGGTGATCCATTTCGCCGGGCTGAAGGCGGTGGGCGAATCGGTGCAGAAGCCGCTGGCCTACTACGAGAATAATGTGGGGGGCACGGTCACCCTGTGCCAGGTCATGGCCGAGATGGGGTGCAAGCGGATGATCTTTTCCTCCTCCGCCACCGTGTACGGCACCGGCAATCCCTCGCCGCTGAAAGAGGAGATGCCCACCGGTGCGGTGACCAATCCCTATGGCCGGACAAAATTTATGATCGAGGGGATTCTGCAGGATCTGTGCGTGTCCGACCCGGAGTGGAGCGCGGTGCTGCTGCGCTACTTTAACCCCATCGGCGCTCATGAGAGCGGGCGCATCGGGGAGGATCCCAACGGGATTCCCAACAATCTGATGCCGTATATCTCTCAGGTGGCCATCGGGAAGCTGCCGTGTCTGTCGGTGTTCGGCGACGATTACGACACTCCCGACGGCACCGGCGTGCGGGATTATATCCATGTGGTGGATTTGGCAAAGGGGCATGTCAAGGCGGTGGATTATGCGCTCCGGCACACCGGCGCGGATGCCATCAATCTGGGCACCGGCGTGGGGTACAGCGTGCTGGATCTGGTGAATGCGTTCCAGAAAGCCAACGGCGTAAAGGTGAATTACACCATCGCGCCCCGCCGTCCCGGCGATGTGGCCACCTGCTATTCCGATCCGTCCAAGGCGGCGCGGCTGCTGGGCTGGAAAGCGGAGAAGAATGTGGAGGATATGTGTCGGGATTCCTGGCGCTGGCAATCCCAGAACCCCAAGGGCTACGACCAATAAGCGGATCCATGAGGCGGGAGCGGACAGCCAATGTTCGCTCCCGCCTTTGCGTCGCGCGCGGCGCTGCGGCGGCGGAACCTGCGCTTGGGGCCGATGCCGGCGCGCTTTTGTGCGCAATTTTTGGCAGTTTCTGCGGGATTGGGGGTTTACTTTTGCCGTTTTTCGTGGTATACTGGTGCACAGATTGGAAAACTGGCGGGATGGAGTGTGTCTATGGGGCAGATTTGTGTGGTGACATCCGGTAAGGGTGGCGCCGGGAAATCGACGGTGTCTGCCGGACTTGGCTACGCGCTGGCCCGCTCCTCCGGTAGGGTGCTGCTCATCGACGCCGACGCCGGGCTGCGCAGTCTTGACCTGATGCTGGGTATCGCCGGTACGGCTATGTACGATCTGTCGGATGTGCTGGCCGGCAACTGTGAGCCGGTGCGCGCGATCTATTCTTCGCCTGTGTGCTCCAATGTGTTTGTGCTGCCGGCTCCCGTGCGGCCGGAGGATATGTGCTCTCCGGCGCAGCTCCGTAAGCTGTGCGCCGGGCTGGCGCAGTATTACGATCCGGTCATCATCGACTGCCCGGCCGGTATGGGACGGGGCTTTGAGACGGCGGTGGCGGCGGCGGATCGGGCGCTCATCGTCACCACACCGGATATGGTGTGCGCCCGGGATGCGCAGATCATTGCCCGGATGCTGGAGAACCGCGGCGTTTCCTCCCGCTTGCTGATCAACCGTCTGCGCCCGGGCAAGGTCATGGACGGCTCCATGCCGGATGTGGATGAGATCATTGATGCGGCCGGGGTGCAGCTGCTGGGGATCATACCTGAGGACGAGGCGGTGGCGGTGGCGAATGCCAACGGCCGCCCGCTGCCCGCGGACAGCGCTGCGGCGCTGTGCTTTGCCAATATTGCGCGCCGGTTCCGGGGAGAGGACGTTCCGCTGGCCCGGCTCGAAAAAATGTAATTTAAAATGTAATTTTAAGTTGATGGTAAATCGACGGAAGGAATGGTGAATATGAACATCGCATTGATCGCACACGACGCCAAGAAAGAGCTGATGGTACAGTTCTGCATTGCGTATTGCGGGATTTTGAGTCGGCACAATCTGTGCGCCACCGGCACCACCGGTAAGCTGGTGTCTGAGGCGACCGGACTGAATATCACACGCTATATGAGCGGGTCGCAGGGCGGCGATCAGCAGATCACCGCGCGGATCTCCTGCAACGAGATCGACCTGCTGCTGTTCTTCCGGGATCCGCTGACGGTCAAGGGGACCGAGCCGAAGGACTATGATATGCTGCGGCTGTGCGATATCCGGGGGATTCCCTTTGCGACCAATATTGCCACCGCCGAGGTGCTGATCCACGGCTTGGAGCGGGGCGATTTGGACTGGCGCACGATCGTAAACCCCGGCAACTGACAGTTTTGAAAGGGCGTGCGGTATCCGTGCGCCCTTTTCTACGGAAATTGTGATACAGGCAGGAGAGCGGAGAATATATGGATTTGATCACACAGGCTCCCCGGGGCACGCAGGATGTGCTGCCGGAGGACAGCTACCGCTGGCAGTATGTGGAACGTACGGCGCTTTCGGTGGCAGAGGATTTCGGATTCCGGGAGATACGCACCCCGGTATTTGAGCATACCAATCTGTTTTTGCGCTCGGTGGGAGAGACCACCGATGTGGTGCAGAAGGAGATGTATACCTTTGAGGACAAGGGCGGGCGTTCCGTCACGCTGCGCCCGGAGGGGACGGCCGGCGCCGCCCGCGCGGTGCTGGAGCACGGCTTGCTCGGCGGCGCGCTGCCGGTGAAGGTGTCCTATGTGACCTCCTGCTATCGGTATGAGAAGAGTCAAAAGGGCCGCTATCGGGAGTTCCATCAGTTCGGGGTGGAGTGTTTCGGTGCGGCGGCGCCTCAGGCGGATGCGGAGACGATCTCGCTGGCGATGACGGTGCTGGAATCGCTGGGGCTGCAGCACATCGCGCTGCACATCAATTCCATCGGTTGCCCCGCCTGCCGGGCAAAATATACCGAGGCGCTGCGGGCGTATTTCGGCACGCACCGGGAGGAGCTGTGCGAGACCTGTCAGGGGCGGCTGGAGCGCAATCCCATGCGGATTCTGGACTGCAAATCTCCGGTGTGTCAGAAGATCGCCGCCGGCGCGCCGGTGATGCTGGACTATCTCTGCGACGATTGCAGAGGGCACTTCGAGACGGTCAAGACCTGTCTCGATGCGGCGGAGATCGCCTATACGGTGGATCCCCATATTGTGCGGGGATTGGATTACTACACCCGCACCGTGTTTGAATTGGTGGCGGAAAACGGACTGGTCGTGGCCGGCGGCGGCCGCTACGACGGGCTGGTGGAGGAGCTGGGCGGCGCGCCCCAGCCGGGTCTCGGCTTCGGTATGGGGTTGGAGCGGCTGCTCATGGTCATGGAGGAGCAGAAATGCCGCTTCCCCGAGCCGCCTGCCTGCGAGCTGTATCTGGTGTCCATGGGGCAGGAGGCGGCCAATCGCTGCTATGCGCTGGCGACCCGTCTGCGCCGGGGCGGCGTGGCGGTGGAATGCGACATCGTGGGACGTTCTCTGAAGGCGCAGATGAAATACGCGGATAAGCGGGGCGCGCGGTATACGATCGTGGTGGGCGAGGATGAGCTGCGCACGGGTGTAGCCCAGCTCAAGGAGATGGCCACCGGCCGCACAGAGGATATCCGGCTGGACGACAGCCTGTATACGACGCTCTATAATAAATCGCTGGACCGCCAGCTGGCGGGCATGGCCGACCTGTTCGGCGATGTGGCGGAAACAGAATAATCGGAAGTGGGGAATGAAGTATGGCAGAAACCATTAAGGGATTGAAACGGACGGCCTATTGCGGAGAATTCCGGGAGGAACACGCCGGACAGGCGGCGACGGTGTTCGGCTGGGTGCAGCGGCAGCGGGATCTGGGACAGCTCATTTTCGTGGATCTGCGGGACCGCACCGGGATCGTACAGCTGGCCTTTGATCAGGACACGGACAAGGCGGTGTTTGATAAAGCGTTCACCCTGCGCAGCGAATTTGTGGTGGCCGCCCGCGGCACGGTGCGGGTGCGCTCCGCCCGGAATAAGGAGATTCCCACCGGCGATGTGGAGATCGCCGTGGAGGAGCTGCGGATCCTCAATAAGGCGGAAACACCCCCCTTCGAGATCAGTGAGAATTGCACGACGGCCGAGGCTACCCGGCTGAAATACCGGTATCTGGATTTGCGCCGTCCGAATTTGCAGCAGAATCTGATGCTGCGCCACCGGATCGCCAAGGCGACCCGGGACTATTTCGACAGCCAGGGATTTATCGAGCTGGAAACGCCCATGCTCATCAAGTCCACCCCCGAGGGCGCGCGGGACTTTCTGGTGCCCAGTCGGGTGCATCCCGGCGAGTTTTATGCGCTGCCCCAGTCCCCGCAGCTGTATAAGCAGCTGAGCATGGTGGCGGGCTTTGATCGCTATATCCAGCTGGCGCGCTGCTTCCGGGACGAGGATCTGCGGGC
>DJEF01000056.1:6672-6858 GCA_002431285.1 Ruminococcaceae bacterium UBA5905
AGCCGGAATTCACCCAGATCGACATGGAGATGTCCTTTGTGGATGTGGAGGATGTGCTGGCGGTCGGCGAGGGCTTTATGCAGTCGGTGTTCAAGAGCGTGCTGGGGGTGGATGTGGCGTTGCCGCTGCCCCGTCTGACCTATAATGAGGCTATGGAACGCTATGGCTCCGATAAGCCGGACACCC
>DJEF01000044.1 GCA_002431285.1 Ruminococcaceae bacterium UBA5905
GTCATAAAGCTCTGGCAGAACGCCATGATCTCCCGGTCGGATTTGCCCTTGGGGTCGAAATCGGAGCCGCCCTTGCCGCCGCCGATGGGCAGACCGGTCAGGGAGTTCTTGAAAATCTGCTCGAAGCCCAGGAACTTGATGATGCCCAGATTGACGGAGGGATGCAGCCGCAGACCGCCCTTATAGGGGCCGATGGCGGAATTGAACTGTACCCGATAGCCCCGGTTCACATGGGTTTTGCCGGCGTCGTCCACCCAGGGGACGCGGAACAGGATCGCCCGCTCCGGCTCCACCAGCCGCTCCAGCAGCCCCGCCGCCTCATACTCCGGATGGGCGTCGATCACCGGCTTCAGAGATTCCAGCACCTCGGTGGCCGCCTGCAAAAATTCCTTCTGCTCGGCATACCGCCCTTTCAGCTCTTCCAATACTCGATCTGCGTAAGACATAACCTGAATCACTCCGTTCTTTATATCTGATATTTTGTCGGTTCGATCCGAGCGGTGTTTCCGCTCAATGCCAATAGTATAGCAGACATGGCATCGGTTTGCAAGAACTATTTTTCTAAAATTCAATTCGGCGAGAAATTTTTTCGTTTTCCGGAGAAAAAACCGAAAAACTGACAAAATCAGTCCGGCGAAATTGCATATTGAGGCGCGGCAGCACTTTTGCGGGGGATACGTGTGCCTGTGCCGCTCCGGAAACGGAAAAGGCCCTTGCCGCAGATGCTTTCTGCGGCAAGGGCCTCCGGTTAGTCTATATGGCGGATCGTATCCAATATGGCGGAAAGACCGGCCGGCTTTTCGGTATCGTCCGCGGCTTTTTCCGCGGCTTTCAGCACTATCTCCTGTTAGGAATCTTGCTTTGCCATCAGGTCGTCGTACATTTTCTCGTACAGTGCAATCAGACGCCGATTGGTCTCCTCCCGCGCCTGAATGATCACGCCTACGGCCTTTGCCTGCTCCTGCGTTCCCACATCGCCCGGTCCGCCCGATTTCATTTTTCCCAGCTCGGCAATGGCATCTGTGAGAAACGCCTGCCCTGTCGTGATCTCCTCCAGTTTGCTTAGCAGGTAATCCATCGTGAGCTTTTCCGGGCTTTGCGGTTCTGCAGCCGCGTTAGCTCGGTCATTCGCCGCTGTTTCCGCTGCTGCGGCGGTGGAAGGTGCGCTGGTATGCAGGGTATCGGTTTTCTTATTATTATCCGGCATGCTATTGCCCTCCAATTCTGTCGTTGGCGGGCACACCAGGCACAGCGTGTGTTCGTCTATCCAGCGTGCCCTGCCTTTTTTCACAAGACCTTTCGCCCGTTTGGGGTAGGTCGCCTCGTATGCAGTCCCCTGTGCATCGACAACCGCTATGTTTTTTTCGATGGGTATCCTCCCCCTTGCCGTTATCGGTGTAATGCTGTTTTTTGTGATGGGTGCCGTCCCCGATTACGCTATTAGTATGCCATACGGCATTTCTGATTGCAATAGGCTGCCCATACGGCTTGAAAAACCGCGGGATTGATGGTATAGTAACTAAAAAGCGACTGCGGCACAGGTGTGCCACACAAAAAACAGCGACCCGATGGGTCGCTGCACCGATACAGGGGGCTGTGTATATGAAAATTTTAGCCGTGGATTTGGGCAAAGCCCGCACCGGCTTGGCAATCTGTGACGAACAGGAACGGCTGGCCAGCCCCGTGGGGACGGTGGCGGAGCATAATGAGGAGCGGCTGCTGACCCGCATCGCCGCCGCCGCGGCGGAGCAGGGCGCGGCCCAGCTGGTGGTGGGACATCCCCGCAATATGGACGGCAGCCGGGGGGAGAGCGCCCGCCGGGCCGAGCGGCTGGCGGGGCGGCTGAAGGAACTGACCGGGCTGCCGGTGGAACTGTGGGACGAGCGGATGACCACCGTTTCCGCCATCGGGTATCTCAACGCCACCGATGTGCGGGGCAAGCGCCGCAAGCAGGTGGTGGATACCGTCGCCGCCACCATCATCTTAGAGGATTATCTGCGCCACCGGAAAGCGCAGCAAACGACGGAATAGATGGGTGTCGGCCGACCCGGCGGAAACGGCGCCGCGGTGACACCGCACGGGGCGAATCTTGCCGCTCCGCTGCCTGCCGGCAACACACTGCCGCGCCAGGGGAACTGCCCGGAGTCCGTGCGCCCGGACAAAGCACGGGGCTTGTCTGCGCAAACCTGTCTTGCGCAGATCACCCCCCCGCAGATCGGCGCGCCTATGAAGTCCCGGCAGAATAGCCTGCGCGAAAGTCGCCGGGTATGAGCCGAAAACCGGGCGGCACAGCCGCCGCGCCGCCCCCGGCGGAGCGGCGTTTCAGCCCCGCCGGATCCCGCCCTGCCGGAACCGGTCTACGAACCATACATCCTGTATGGTGAATTCTTTCCCGTTGAGGTAGTCCAGCTCCCCGGCGGGGGTGGTGAAGGCGAACCGCAGCCGATAGGAGCACAGCGCCTGCTTGTCGAAGCCGGTGCCCTTATTCAGCGCGTTGGAGCCGTATTTGCCGTCCCCCAGCAGGGGGTGACCGATGCTGGCCAGATGGGCCCGGATCTGGTGGGTGCGGCCGGTGAGCAGGTGAATCTCCAGCAGCGATAGCCCGTCCCGTTCTTCCAGCACCCGGTAGCGGGTGCGGATGGTGCGGGCGCCCGGGTGGGGGGTGTCGGAGATGAACACCTTGTTGCGGTCGGCATCCTTGTCCAGATATCCCTCCAGCGTGTCGGCGGGCTTGGGCATGGAGCCGTGGACGATGCACAGGTAGTATTTTTCGATCTCCCGGTTTTTCAGCTTTTCATTGAGGATGCGCAGCGCCGCCGCCGTTTTGGCGGCGATGACGATGCCGCAGGTGTTCCGGTCGATGCGATTCACCAGCGCGGGGGCAAAGCTCTGTTCCTGCGCCGGGTCATAGGCGCCCTTTTCATACAGATACCGCTGCACCCGGTAAATGAGGGTGTCGCCGAATTCATGCTCGTCGGGATGCACCAGCAGCCCGGCTTTTTTGTTGAGCAGCAGCAGATTTTCGTCCTCATAGACGATGTCCAGCTGCCGGGACGCCTGCATGAATTCGTAGACCGGCGGCGCCGTTTCCAGCGCGTCCTGCGGCAGGAACAGGCTCAGCACATCCCCCTCCTCCAGCCGGTCGGCGGCGGCGCAGCGTTTGCCGTTGCGGCGCACATCCTTTTTGCGGATGGCTTTATAGAGCAGGGGCATGGGCAGCTGACGGTAGGTCTTGGTCAGAAACTTGTCCAGCCGCTGCCCGGCGTCGTTTTTGGTGATGGTGACGGTGGTTTTCATGGATATATACCTCCCGATGCTGCGCCGGAATTGCGCTTTACAATCCCGGGAAACCGTGCTATAATTTTTACGATCGTCATCGACCGGGCAAGGGAACACGCGGCTCTGCCGGGCGTGCATACGCCCGATTCGGGCCCGTGGTCATACGCCGGGCGCGCCCGGCGCAGCGGCTGTCGGTGACGGGAGATTTGTGCGTGTTTGATTTTTGCGACGCCGGCAGGAGGAAACGTCGAGTAACCTGCGGACCGGCGTGTGCGCCCTTTGTCCGTCAAGGGGTATTTTGCGTGAAAAGTGAGGTGGACGGCCGTGGCGGAGGAGAAAAACGCCCATGCGGGCCATCGGCAGCGCATGAAAGAGCGGCTGCTGCGGGATGGGCTGAGCGGCTTCGGCAGCCACGAGGTGTTCGAGATACTGCTGTATTACGCCCTACCCTATCGGGACACCAACGAGCTGGGACACCGGCTGGTGGAGCGGTTCGGCTCGCTGGTGGGGGTGATGGAGGCAGAATACGCCGATCTCATCCGGGTGGACGGCGTGACGCCCCATGTAGCCACCCTCATCGTGCTATGCGGAGAGATGGCGCGGCGCTATGCCCGGGAGCAATATGCGGTGGGACGGCTGCTGTATACCACCGAGGATTACGGCAACTGTGTGCTGCCCTGGTTCATCGGCGAAAAAACGGAGTCGGTGGTACTGGTGTCCATGGACAACCGCTGTCGGGTGCTGAACACCACCCGCGTGTTCACCGGCAGCGTCAATTCCACCCAGTTCAGCTTCCGCGATCTGGTGCAGCAGGCCCTCCAGGATAATGCGACCCAGATCGTGCTGGCCCATAATCACCCCAACGGCCACGCCTGCTTTTCCCGGGCGGATGTGGCCACTACCATGCGGGCCATTGAGGTTCTGGCGCCGCTGCACATCCGGCTGATGGATCATCTGGTGGTGTCCGAGGATGATTATGTGTCCATGGCCGCCACGCCGGAGCTGGCCGCGCTGTTTCAGCAGACGCCCCGCCGCCGGGGCGTGGCCGCGGTGGCGGATGACACCGAGCCGCCCCGATGATATCCGTATTGTAGCACAGTTTTCGCCATTTTGCAACCGAAGGAGACTTGTCCGCCATGCATCCCATTCGCCATTTCCGCACCATCACCCGCCACCGGCACCAGGTGATCCGCCACTGCTTTCGGGCCGGTATCGGTCTCGGCGGGCTGAAGCATGATCTGTCCAAGTACAGCCCGGCGGAATTCTGGGTGGGGGCGAAATACTACTACGGCGACCACAGCCCCAACGACGGGGAACGGGCGGCGCAAGGATATTCTCTGGCGTGGATGCATCACAAGGGGCGCAACAAGCACCATTTTGAATATTGGAGCGACTATGATCCCCGGACCCGCACGGTGGAGCCGGTGAAGATGCCGGTGCGGTATGTGGCGGAGATGTTCTGCGACCGGGTGGCCGCCAGCCGCATTTATCAGGGGGCGGCCTATGAGCCGTCCCATCCGCTGGAATACTATCTGCGGGGCAAACCCCGCCGCTCCATTCATCCCGACACCGCCGCTCTGCTGGAGGGTTGGCTGCGGCTGCTGGCGGAGCAGGGAGAGGAGGCGGCCTTTGCCGCCGTGCGGCGGGAGGTGCAGGCCGCCCGCCATGGAACCAGCGCCTACGGCCGGTATAAGTGAGCCGGATACCCCCGGAAAAACGCCGGGGTCTGCCGCCGCTCGTTCCTCCCCCTCCGCGTACGGTGCGGCGGGAACCGGCCGGACGTATCGTTGCCCCGCGTCGGCGTTGTCGCCGGTCCGCCATTGAAAACGTATAGAGCACCCCCGGATGCCAACTGGACTGTTTCCCGGCAAGCAGA
>DJEF01000050.1:0-29689 GCA_002431285.1 Ruminococcaceae bacterium UBA5905
GAAGCGCTGACCACCCGGGACGGACAGTATACCAATGCAATCGTGGGCTTTTTGAACATTCTGCAAAAGCTGCGGGAGGCGTCCTCCGCCACCCATATTGCGGTGGCGTTCGACGTGCACGCCCCCACCTTCCGCCATCAGCAATACGAAGCCTACAAGGCCGGGCGCAAGGGGATGCCGGAGGAACTGCGCCAGCAGATGCAGCCGCTGAAAGCCATCCTGCGCGCCATGGGATTGACGCTGGTGGAGCGGGAAGGCTATGAGGCGGACGATATTCTCGGCACCCTGTCCGCTGCGGCGGAGGGCGCGGGACAGTCCTGCACGCTGGCCACCGGCGACCGGGACAGCCTGCAGCTGGTCAGCGACCGGGTGACGGTGCTGCTGGCCACCACGAAGATGGGGCATCCCGAAACCGTGCCCTATACGCCGGACACGGTGATGGAAAAATACGGCCTGACCCCCCATCAGCTCATCGACCTGAAAGCGTTGCAGGGGGACGCCGGCGACAACATCCCCGGTGTGCCGGGGGTGGGGGAAAAGACGGCGCTGGAGCTGCTGCACCGGTTCGGTTCGCTGGAGGCCATCTATGCCGATCCGGCAGCGCTGGACATTCGGGACAGCCTGCGGAAAAAGCTCATCGCCGGTCGGGACAGCGCCTATATGAGCCGGGAGCTGGGCACCATCTGCCGCACTGCCCCCATCGACACCGCCCCCGAGACCTATGCGGTGCGGGACATGGATGTGCCCCGGTTGACCGAACTGCTGCAAAGGCTGGAGCTGTATAAATGGATGGAAAAGCTGGACCTGAAGCCCCAGTCCGCCGCTGCTCGGCGAGAATCCGCTCCCGCGCCGAAGCAGCCGGTGGGCGGCAATGAGGCGGCCCCGGCGCTGCTGGAGGCTGCCCGCGCCGAGGGACGGCTGGATGTGCTGGCACAGGTGGAGGGAGAGGAGATCACCGGCCTGTCTCTGGCGGCAGGAGGGCAATGCGCCCATGTGGATCGGTTCGCCCCGGAATTTCCGGCGCTGGTGGCGCTGCTGGCCGATTCCGCGGTGGAAAAACGCACCCATGACGGCAAGCCCCTCATGCGGGCGCTGCTCAGCGCCGGACAGCAGCCTGCCAGATTCGTGTTCGACACGGCGCTGGCGGCGTATCTGCTGGATCCTCTGTCCTCCGACTATTCGCTGCCCCGGCTGCTGCGGGATTGGGGCGACCCGGACGACGAGCCGATTCGGGGCTTCTCCGGACTGGCGGATGCGCTGAGGACCGCCGTGGAGCGGCAGGAGATGCTGCCCCTGCTCACCGATGTGGAGCAGCCTCTCAGTGAGGTGCTGGCCTCCATGGAGACGGTGGGCTGCGCGGTGGACCGAGAGGGCATCGCCGCCTTTGGACGGGAGCTGTCCGCCCGCATCGCGACTCTGCAGCAGGAGATCTGGCAGGAGATCGGCTATGAATTCAATCTCAACTCCCCGAAGCAGCTGGGGCAGGCGCTGTTTGAGGATCTGGGACTGCCCGCCGGGAAAAAGACCAAGTCCGGCTATTCCACCAGCGCCGAGGTGCTGGAAAAGCTGCGGGGGGTGCATCCGGCGGTGGAGAAGCTGCTGGAATACCGCACCCTGTCGAAGCTGAACAGCACCTATTGCGAGGGGCTGCTCAAGCAGATCGAGCCGGATGGGCGCATCCATTCGGTATTCAATCAAACCGAGACCCGCACCGGGCGCATCTCCTCCTCCGAGCCGAATCTGCAGAACATTCCGGTGCGCTCCGAGTTGGGGCGGCAGATGCGCCGGTTCTTCCGGGCGCGGGAGGGGTGGACCCTGTGCGATGCGGATTATTCTCAGATCGAGCTGCGGGTGCTGGCCCATATGGCCGATGAGCCCACCATGCTGGAGGCTTTCAACACCGGCGAGGACATCCACCGCTCCACGGCGGCGCAGGTATTCGGTGTGCCGGAGTCGGAGGTGACGCCCCTCATGCGCTCCCGGGCGAAGGCAGTGAATTTCGGCATCATCTACGGCATCGGCGCCCATTCGCTCAGCGAGGACCTGGGGGTCGGCTATGGGGAGGCAAAGGACTATATCGACCGGTATTTGCAGCATTTCGGCAAGGTATCGGCATTTATGGAGCGGCTCATCACCGATGCCGCCGACCGGGGCTACGCCGAGACCCTGTTCCATCGCCGCCGCCCGCTGCCGGAGCTGAAAGCGGGCAACGCCATGACCCGCAAATTCGGGGAGCGGGCCGCCCGCAACACCCCCATTCAGGGCACGGCGGCGGATATCATCAAGATCGCCATGGTGCGGGTCTATCGGCGGCTGCGACAGGAGGGGTTGCAAGCCCGGCTCATCCTGCAGATCCACGACGAGCTGATCGTGGAAACGCCTCTGGAGGAACGGGCGCAGGTGGCGGCGCTGCTCAAGGAGGAAATGGAGGCGGCGGTGTCGCTGCGGGTCCCCATGGAGGTGGATGTGCACGACGGTCAGACCTGGTACGAGGCGAAAGGCTGACGGGCGGCGGAAACGATCGACGAAGCGGCCCGAAAAAGGCAGAAAACGGTAGCTCCAATAGGCGAAGACAGGAAAAAGCCGAAAACCGAAAAAAAGACGGAAAGCGACCGCTTTCCGTCTTTTTTCGTCCGTCGGTCGGATGTTGGTTCGACAGGTTGGAAAAATAACCAACATTTTTGTGCATCTTCTGTAACGACTTCCAATTTTGCCGGAAATAAGCAAAATCATTTCCAATATTTTACACAAAACCCCTTGCGTTTTTCGCGACTAATTGGTACAATAAATGTGCGCAAACGATGGGAACGGTCCATTGGGACACATAATGCATAGGAGGACGAATGCCATGGAGCTGGAATTGACCGGCGCAGGGTTACAGGAGCAGATGCGCCGCTTTACCGACGGCACCGACAGCCATTGCTATCGCTGGCTGGGCTGTCACTACGCCGGGGACGGCGGCTACACCTTCCGGGTTTGGGCGCCGGCCGCCCGCTCGGTATCGCTTGTAGGCGATTTCAACGCGTGGAATCCGGACGCCCAGCCCATGGAGCGGCTGGAGGGCGGAATTTTCACCTGCACGCTGCAGCATATTGCGCCGTATAGCTGCTATAAATATCATGTGGTGGGTGTTGACGGACAGGCGGTGGATAAATGCGATCCTTTTGCCGTCCATCAGGAGACCCGACCCGGCACCGCCTCCAAGGTGTGTGAGATCGGCGGCTACGTCTGGGGGGACGGAGACTGGTTCCGGCAGAAGGCCGCCGGGAGCGTCTACAACTGTCCCATGAACATCTACGAGGTGCACGCCGGCTCCTGGCGGCGGTATGCCGACGGCAACCCCTTTTCCTACCGCAAGCTGGCGGAGGAGCTGATCCCCTATGTGCAGGAGATGGGCTATACCCATATCGAACTGCTGCCCATCATGGAGCATCCTTTCGACGGTTCCTGGGGCTATCAGGTCACCGGCTATTATGCGCCCACCTCCCGCTACGGCACGCCGGAGGATTTTATGTATTTCGTGGACGCCTGCCATCAGGCGGGCATCGGTGTGATTCTGGATTGGGTGCCGGCCCATTTCCCCAAGGACGCCGCCGGGCTGTACCGTTTCGACGGCAGCCCCTGCTATGAATATGCCGATCCCCGTAAAGGGGAGCATAAAGAGTGGGGCACCTGTGTATTCGATTATGCCAAGCCTCAGGTGCGCTCCTTCCTCATCTCCAACGTGCTGTACTGGCTGGAGGAATATCATGTGGACGGGGTGCGGGTGGACGCGGTGGCGTCCATGCTGTATCTGGACTATAACCGCCGGGACGGAGAATGGGTGCCCAACCGCCACGGCGGACGGGAAAATCTGGAGGCGGTGGCCTTCCTGCGGCAGCTCAACGAAACGGTGTTTGCCGCCCATCCGGATGCTCTGATGATCGCGGAGGAATCCACCGCATGGCCGCTGGTGTCCCGCCCCACCGCCGACGGCGGACTGGGTTTCAACTATAAGTGGAATATGGGCTGGATGAACGATATGCTCCGGTATACCTCCATGGATCCCCTGTTCCGCAAGGGCAACCAGAATCTGCTGACTTTCTCCATGATGTACGCTTTTTCGGAGAATTTTATCCTGCCCATCTCCCATGACGAGGTGGTGCACGGCAAAGGCTCCCTCATCAACAAAATGCCCGGCACCTATGAAGAAAAGTTCGCCGGGTTCCGGGTGTTCCTGGGGTATATGATGACCCATCCGGGCAAAAAGCTGCTGTTTATGGGCAGCGAGTTTGGCCAGTTCAAGGAATGGGACTATGAAAACGGGCTGGACTGGCTGCTGCTGGACTATGAGAGCCACCGGATGCTGCGTCACTATGTCCGCACCCTCAATCACCTGTACCGGGACACCCCCGCCCTGTGGGAAAACGATTTCTCCTGGGAGGGATTTCAGTGGATCGCCAACGACGACGACGCCCAGAGCGTCATCGTATTCCGCCGCATCGACCGCAAGGGCAAGGAGATCGTGACGGTGTGCAATTTCACCCCCGTGCAGCGGGAGCACTACCGCATCGGTCTGCCGTCCGGCGGTGTCTGGGTGGAGCTGTTCAATTCCGATCTGGCGGAATTCGGCGGCGGAAACGCCCGCAATGAAAAGATCGCCGTACAGAAGCGGCCCTGGCACGGGCTGGAGCATTCCGCCGAGCTGACTCTGCCGCCGCTGTCGGTGCTGCTGCTGGAGAACCGGCGGCGGCCGCCGACCCCGCATCCTGCCAATAAGCCGGCGCGCGCCCGCAAGAGCGCCGCCGACCCGGATAAGAGCCATTCCAAAACAGGAGGGAGAACCGTTCATGTTCCGTAAACAAGAATGCGTCGCCATGCTGCTGGCCGGCGGGCAGGGGAGCCGTCTGTATGCGCTCACCCGCCGCATCGCCAAGCCCGCTGTCCCCTATGGCGGCAAGTACCGCATCATCGACTTCCCGCTGTCCAACTGCGTCAATTCCGGCATCGAGACCGTGGGGGTGCTGACCCAGTATCAGCCCCTGGAGCTGAATGACTATATCGGCTCCGGCCAGCCCTGGGATCTGGACCGGATGGACGCGGGGGTACACGTGCTGCCCCCCTACCAGCGCAACAAGGGCGGCGACTGGTACAAGGGCACCGCCAATGCCATCTATCAGAATCTGAATTTCATCGAGCGCTACGATCCGGAATATGTGCTGGTGCTGTCCGGCGATCACATCTATAAGATGGATTACAGCAAGATGCTGGCGGCGCACAAGGCCAACAACGCCGACTGCACCATCGCCGTGCTGGATGTGCCCAAGGAGGAGGCCAGCCGCTTTGGCATCCTCAACACCCGGGAGGACGACTCCATCTACGAGTTTGACGAGAAGCCGGCCCATCCCAAGAGCACTCTCGCCAGCATGGGCATTTACATTTTCAGTTGGCAGAAGCTGCGGCAATACTTAATTGCCGACGAGGCCGATCCCCATTCCCAGAACGATTTCGGCAAGAATGTGCTGCCCGCCATGCTGGAGGGCGGCGAGCGGATGTTCGCCTACCGTTTCGAGGGCTATTGGAAGGACGTGGGCACCATCGAGAGCCTGTGGGAAGCCAATCTGGATCTGCTCAATCCCCATGTGCCGCTGGATCTGGCCGATCCCACCTGGAAGATCTATTCCCGCACAGAGGGCCTGCCGCCTCATTATTTATCGGCTACGGCGCAGGTGCAGAACAGCATTCTGGCGGAGGGCTGCTCCGTCAGCGGTACGCTGGAATATTCGGTGATCTTTTCCGGGGTGGTCATTGAGGAGGGCGCGGAGATCGTGGACTCCATCCTCATGCCCGGCACGGTGGTGCACAAGGGCGCCCGGGTGCGGTACGCCATCCTGGCGGAGAACACCGAGATCGGGGAGAACGCCCGGGTGGGCGAAAGCCCGGAGGACTGCGCGGACCTGAATCGCTGGGGCGTGGCGGTGGTGGCCGCCGGCATCCGCGTGGGCGCCGGTGCAGTGGTACAGGCCAAGGCGATGGTGGAAAGCGATGTTCCGGAAAACGGGGAGGTGACCATTCATGCATAAGTGTACGGCGGTTGGTCTGATTTTTGCCAATATGCACGACGATGCACTGCGGGATTGCACCGCAGTGCGTTCCATGGGTTCGCTGCCTTTCGGGGGGCGGTATCGGCTCATTGATTTTGTGCTGTCCGGGATGGTCAATGCCGGGCTGAACAAGGTGGGTGTCATTACCAAAAACCGGTATCACTCGCTGATGGATCACATCGGCTCCGGGAAAGCCTGGGATCTGTCCCGGAAAAACGAGGGGCTGTTCTTCCTGCCGCCCCGCAGCAGCGACGACGAGATGTATCAGGGGCGCATCAGCTCACTGAACGACGCCATGGCGTTTCTCTCCCATTCCAAGGAGGACTATGCGGTGCTGGCGGATTGCCACATGGTGGGCAATATCGACTATGCTGCGCTAATCCAGGCGCACGCCGAGAGCGGCGCCGATGTGACCATGGCCTATCACCGGGGCACGGTGCCGGCGCTGGCCGACATCCCGCAGATCCAGACGGACGCCGCCGGCCGGGTGACGGATATGCTCATCGGACGGCTGGAGGCCCGTCAGGCCTGCTATGGCGCGGGTATCTATGTCATGGGCCGGGAATGGCTCATGCGCACCGTGCGGGAGGCGGTGGCGCGCAACCAGTATCATTTTGAGCGGGATATTTTGCAGGGCCGCCTGCGGGAGCTGAAGATTCACGGCTGCGAGCTGACCGGTACGCTGATGCCTATTTATTCGCTGGACAGCTTTTACCGGGCGAATCTGGCGCTGCTGGATCCGGCGGTGCGGGAGGGGCTGTTCCCCAAGACCCGCCCGGTGTATACCAAGGTGCGGGATTGCGCCCCGGCGCAGTACGGATTGCACGCTGCGGTCACCAATTCGCTGGTGGCGGACGGCGCCCGTATCGACGGCACCGTGCGCAACAGCGTGATCTTCCGGGGGGTGAGCATTGCCCGGGATGCGGTGCTGGAGGATTGCGTCATCATGCAGGATGTGACGGTGGACAGCGGCTGTGTGCTCAAATGCATCGTCGCCGACAAAAACGCGGTATTCCGCAGCGGACGCACGCTCCAGGGATTCGAGAGCTACCCGGTGTATGTGGCCAAGGATACCATTGTCTGACCCGCAATACAGCGTAAGGAGTGAAAGAAACCATGAAAGTGTTGTTTGTATCCAGCGAAGCCGTCCCCTTTGCCGCCTCCGGCGGGCTGGCGGATGTGGCGGGCAGCCTGCCCCATGCCATGCGCCAGCGGCTCATCGGCTGCCGGGTGGCCATGCCGCTGTATGAATCGGTGCCTCAGGAGCTGCGGGAGCATATGACCTTCCTCACCAGTCTGTCGGTGCCGGTGGCCTGGCGGCGGCAATACTGCGGTGTGTTTGAAGCCAAGGTCAACGGGGTGATCTACTATCTGCTGGATAACCAGTATTACTTCAAGCGGCAGGGGTTGTACGGCCACTATGATGACGCCGAGCGGTTTGCGTTTTTCGCCCGGGCGGTGCTGGAGATGCTGCCCTACATCGGCTTTAAGCCGGATGTCATCCACTGCAATGATTGGCAGAGCGCCCTGACCCCGCTCTATTACAGCCTGTTTTACGCCACCCGGGAGGGGTTCGAGGGCATCAAGACGGTGTTCACCATCCACAACATTCAATATCAGGGCAAATACGGCATGGAGCTGCTGGAGGATGTGGTGGGCGTCCCGCAGGGGTGCAGTCAGCTCATCGAGTACGACGGCTGTGTCAACTACATGAAGGCGGGCATTGAGACCGCCGACCGGGTCACCACCGTCAGCCCCACCTATGCGCGGGAGATCCTCGATCCCTGGTTCTCCTGGGGGCTGGATCCCATTTTGCAGGCGCGGGCGTGGAAAATCCAGGGCATTCTTAACGGCATCGACACCGACAGCTACGATCCCGCTAAGGATCCGGACGTGTTCGAGACATACACGGCCGAGACTGTCGCCGCCGGGAAAGCCGCCAATAAGCGGGCGCTGCAGGAGCGGCTCAACCTGCCGTTGCGTCCGGATGTGCCCATGATTGCCATGGTCACCCGGCTGGCCTCCCACAAGGGGCTGGATCTGGTGCGGTATATCGCCGATGAGCTGCTGACCCGGGATGTGCAGCTGGTGATCCTCGGCTCCGGCGAATGGGTGTACGAAAACTTCTTCCGGGAGCTGCAGGGGCGGTATCCGGAGAAATTCTGCTATTGCGTGGGCTTTGTGCCGGAGCTGGCCCGGAAAATCTATGCCGCCGCCGATATCTTCCTCATGCCCTCCAAGAGCGAACCCTGCGGCCTGTCCCAGATGGTGGCTTGCCGCTACGGCACCGTGCCGGTGGTGCGGGAAACCGGCGGCCTCAAGGACAGCATCCGGGATTGCGGCGATGAGGGCGGCTTCGGTTTCACCTTCAAGACCTACAACGCCGGGGATATGCTGGGCGCCATCGACCGGGCGCTGGGGGCGTATGCCAACCGGGATTTCTTCGCCGAGCTGCGGCAGCGCTGTATGGCCGAGGATTTCAGCTGGGGGCGCTCCGCCAACGAGTATATCCGTATGTACCGGGAATTGATCAAAGGGTAAAAAGAGTACCGCCGGAGGTGGCTGTCCGCCATCTCCGGCTTTTTCTGTCCGGAGGCTTGCGGCAAATTACACAACATTTTACCGAATTCTTCCTTTTCTCTTGACAAAACAGGCTGTTATGATGTACTATATAGGTGGTAAAGCTTTGGCTGCTTTACCGCTATGTATATTGCCGGGTCTCCGGCATTGTCATTTGCACATCGGCACGGGCTTGCCCGTCCCGGTGTTTCTATGACCGCAAGCTGCGGCCGCCCCCTGTGGGTGTATATTTCATTGCCTGTTTTTGCCGGCGTTTGAATCGTTTGCGGGCGCGTGTCCGGCGCCCGTTTGTGCTTTCAAAACTGAAAAACGCATCCTACGGGGAGCATCCGCCTGTGCGGAAAATCAACAGGAGGTGTACCCCAATGAACGAAGTTTCCCTGCTCGTCCTCGTCCTCGCCTGTCTGGGCGCATTGGTCGTGGGCGGCGTGGTGGCGGGCCTGATCGCCTATCGGGCCGGTATCGCTCACCGCAAAAAAGAAGCTGAAGCAGCTATTGGATCGGCTGAAGCCGAAGCAGAACGCATCATCAAAGAGGCCAAGTCCAACGCCGAAGCGGCGAAAAAGGAATCCGTCATCAAAGCCAAGGACGAGATCTATCGGCTGCGCAACGAGTCCGAAAAGGAGCTGAAAGAGCGCCGGGCGGACGTGCAGCGGCAGGAGCGCCGTTTGCAGCAGAAAGAAGAAGCTCTGGATCACAAGATCGACAACTATGAGAAAAAGGAAGAGGCTCTGGCTCAGCGTGCCAAAGAGGTGGAGGCCCGCATGGCGGATGCCGAGGCGCTGAAAAAGAGCCAGTACGAGCTGCTGGAGCGGCTGTCCGGCTTCACCAAGGAGCAGGCCAAGGAGTATCTGCTCAGCTCTCTGACCTCTGAGCTGGAGCACGAAAAGGCGGTCAAGCTGGCAGAATTTGACACCCAGCTGAAGGCGGAGGCCGATATGCGGGCGCGCACCCTGATCTCCCATGCCATCCAGCGGGTGGCGGCGGATCAGGTGGCGGAGACCACCGTATCGGTGGTGCCCCTGCCCAACGATGAGATGAAGGGTCGCATCATCGGCCGTGAGGGCCGCAACATCCGGGCGATCGAGACGCTGACCGGCGTGGATCTGATCATCGACGATACCCCCGAGGCCATCACCCTGTCCTGCTTCGATCCGGTGCGTCGGGAGATTGCCCGCATCGCCATGGAACGGCTTATTTCCGACGGGCGGATTCATCCGGCCCGCATTGAGGAAATCGTCAACAAGGCGCGTCGCGAGGTGGAAAATTCCATCAAGGCCGAGGGCGAGCGCGCGGTGCTGGAGACCGGCCTGCGGGGCATCAACCCCGAGGTGGTCAAGCTGCTGGGTCGGCTGCATTACCGCACCAGCTATGGGCAGAACGTGCTGGATCACTCGATGGAGGTGGCCTTCCTCTCCGGCATCATGGCCAGCGAACTGGGTATCGACCCGGAGATCGCCCGCCGTGCCGGCTTGCTGCATGATATCGGCAAGAGCGTGGATCACCAGGTGGAAGGCTCCCACATCGAGATCGGTGTGGATATCGCTCGCAAGTATAAGGAGAGCGAGGCGGTCGTCCACGCGATCCAGGCCCACCACGGCGATGTGGAGGCACAGACGGTGGTTGCCTGTCTGGTGCAGGCAGCGGACGCCATCTCGGCGGCGCGTCCCGGCGCCCGGCGTGAGAATCTGGAGAACTACATCAAGCGTCTGGAGAAGCTGGAGGAGCTGGCCAACAGCTTCGACGGCGTGGAGCGTTCTTTCGCCATTCAGGCGGGTCGCGAGGTGCGCATCATCGTGCGTCCCGAGATGGTCAACGACGACCAGATGGTTATTCTGGCGCACGATATCGCCAAGAAGATCGAGAGCAATATGGATTATCCCGGTCAGATCAAGGTCAATCTTATCCGGGAGAACCGCGCGGTGGATTACGCAAAATAACCGCCGAAATTTGAATCGAACAGGGAGCGCCCCCGACGAGCCGAAAAGGCTCGTCGGGGGCGCTGTGTTGTCGGCTTCGGGGAAGTACCCGGTAAAAAGCTTTTGTTTCAAGTATCGAGCAAAGCGAGCCGGCAATAACGATCCGGCGAATTCGTATACACTCGATAAAAGCGGCATCCGCCCGCTTGTGGGCGGCGGAGCGTTTGATGCAAGTGACAGATGATTCAGCGCACGTTTAATACCAGCGGGTAACAAGTCCTTTTATGGTTTATTTAAGTTTCCGGCTGTCGGAGGTCCTGACTAAGAGAGCGCGGAAAAGAACAACGATCCTCTCGAATCCCGCAATGGCCTCGGTCGGCGCATCGCCCAAGCCCGATAAGCCGTCTTTGCAGGCGCTGTTCGCTTTGGCGGCCTGCCGGGGAACGCCTGGCGGATCGGCGCGCGGGTGGATATCCTCATGGAGTTTCCGCACTCTTCCGATACAGGCTGTCCAGCAGCTGGATGCCCGTGGCCGTGCGGAATACGCGCGCGCGGAAATTTTGGATCGCCGTCTGGGAGTAGCCGCTTTCCCCTGCATTGACCAGAAAATCGGCCTCCAGCAGAATCCGGTGGTCGATGCCCTCCACCGGCGCATACGTGTGGTGATGGGCCACCAGCCACGAAATGCGCGCCACATCGGCGGGGCTGACCGGCAGCTCCGCAAAAAACACGTCGATCAGCGGCGGGCTTTCCAGCTCCTGATGCTTGCCGCTTGCCGTGCCGTACTTTTCCCGGCACAACGGGCAGGCGATATCGTGCACCACCGCCGCCAGTTCGACCACGGCGAGGGTATGGGCATCCAGCTTTTCCAGTTCGCCGATGGTTTTGGCCATGGCCCAGACCTTGAGGAAGTGGTCGATGTCATGCAGGTTCCCAGAATAGAAAGCGATCATCTGTTGTATCGCGGTCGCAACGAGCCGGTTATTCTCTTTCATTATAGTGCCGTCCCTTTCTTCGGAATGAAAAAGCGGTGCATATCGGTTCGCTCCAGCTTCAGAAGTGCTGCTTTTTTATGAATTCCTCCGGCATATCCGGTCAGGCTGCCGTTCGTGCCGACCACGCGGTGGCAGGGGATAAGAATGGAGATTTCATTGTGGCCGACGGCTCCGCCCACCGCCTGAGCGGACATATGGGCGAGCCCCTGCTGCCGCGTGAGCAGCTGCGCAATCGCGCCGTAGGTGGTGGTCTGCCCGTAGGGGATCTGCAAAAGGAGCTTCCACACAGACTGCCGGAAAGCAGAGCCGCCGGGATGCAGCGGCGGCATGAAATCCGGCTCTCGACCGGAAAAATACACATCCAGCCAGCGTTTTGTCTCCACCAGAATGGGGGTCTCCCGCTCCGTGTGGGCAGGGGGAAGATGGTCGGCGAAATACTTTTCTCCATCAAACCATAATCCGGTCAATCCGACTTCGTCGGCGGCAAGCAGAATGCCGCCCAGCGGCGAATCGTAGTGTTGTATGCAGGTCATCGTTCACACCTCGGAAAATGTATTGGATGTGTGCGGACGGTATCCGCACAGGAATGGCGCGGCGGCTGCGCCCATCCCGGCGGGACGGGAGTTTTCTCAAGCCGCGTGGGGTGACACTGCCCGGTCATTTGCCCTGCGGCTTAGGGTCTCGCAACTCCGGGATGGCTCCGCCCGCCACCGCCCACAGATACAGGCTCGCCACACTGCCCCAGGGGCTGAATCGGCGGCGGTATTTTTCAAACAGCCGTCGGTCGATGGTCCGGTGGCGGTAGACCATCCGCAGCCCCCGCTGAATAGCCAGGTCGTCATAGCTGAGAACATCGGGGCGCTGTAAGCAGAACAGCAGGATCATCTCCGCCGTCCAGACGCCGATGCCCTTCAGGGCGCTCAGCTCCCGGATCGCATCCCCGTCGGACATATGCCGTACCGCATCCGGGTCGAAAGCCCCGGTATGTACCTTTTCGGCAAAGTCTGTGATATACTCCGCTTTGCGGAAGGTCATGCCCAGTGCTTGCAGCTTCGGAACACCGGCCGCCAGAATCGTTTCGGCGTTCACGATGCCGAGGGTATCCTGCATCCGTTGCCAGACAGTCGCCTGCGCTTTTGTGGAAATCTGCTGACCGATGATGTGATGGACGACCGATGAAAACAGATCGGTGTCAACGACGCGGTCGATATGTCCGATGCGGTCGATAACCGTGCCAAGACGCTTGTCCTTTCGCCGCAGATAGGATAGGGCGGGTTCTCCGTATTCAAAATACACGCGGTACACCTCCGATTGACGGCTTTTGATTTCTCTGCTATTATTATATCGCAGATTACTGCGAGATTCTATCTGTATATCGCCGAATAGTATCTATATATCGTCAATTTGGAGTGAAACATGGATACATACATCAATTCTGTCAATCTGAATAGCACCACGGAGTTTCCGTATCTGGTGCTGGATGTGATCAACGATGAAAGTCGTCCGAGAAATCCGGGCTTTCAGGTGATGCACTGGCATGAAGATCTGCAGTTCGTCTATGTGTTGTCCGGTGCGGTCGAGGTTGCCACCCTATCCGACCGCATCTCTCTACGGCCGGGGGAGGGAGCCTTTATCAATAAAAATGTGGTGCATACGGTGCGGAAAGACGGCGCGTGTCACTACAACAGCTTTATTTTTCCGGATCGGTTTGTGAAATTCTATCCGGGAGGTCCGGCCGAGCGTCTGGTGGACAGGATTGTGGGGCAGTCGGAGCTGCCGGTTCTGGCGATCCGCAGCAGTGAGGAAAACCGTCCGGCGCTGCAAGCGCTGCGCAAACTGAGCCGACTGGGAGAACGGAAGAATGAAACCGATCCCTATGAGGTGCTGGTTGCGCTATGCGGTCTTTGGCTGGCGTTCAGTCAGACCGTCACCGTTCCCGAAAGGCAGCGGCGGCGGGCGGTTGAGGAACGGACGGCCGTTTTCCTGCAATACATTGCCCGGCACTATGGCGAGGAGGTGTCGCTGAACAGTCTCGCCGCCAGCGCCAACGTCAGCCCGTCCGAATGCCTGCGCTGCTTCAAAGCTGTGCTGCACACAACGCCCTATCACTATCTCATGGAATACCGCCTCTCCAAAGCTGCCGAGCAGCTGCGCCAAACGGAGGAACCGATCAGCGCCATTGCGGCCGGGGTGGGATTCAACCACCTCAGCCATTTCGGTCGGTGTTTCCGAGAGAAAACCGGGCTGACTCCCGGCGCATATCGGAAAATCCGGTGAATCCGCTCCTCAGGCGAAAACCGCTTTCTTTTTTCCCTTGGCGGTGCGGGGCCACTCCCGGATACGGGTGACGTATTCCAGATTGACCGCCTCGAGGCCGTCCTTCTTTTCGATGATGATGCCGCCGTCCGTGACCTCTTTAATCGTGCCCTGAATGCCCGAATCCATGCTCATCACGGTGTAGAGGATGCACTCTTTGCCGATAAACTGCTTAGCTAACTCTTTCATGGTGTTCTTCTCCTTATGGTGATTTCTTCGGTTCAATATGTGTCTGACGGCTGCCAGTCGCCTTTGCCGGGTTATCCGGGGGATGATCACAAGGACGATCAAGGCAAGCAAAAGGATGGTAAAGCTGTCCATTTCTCCTCCTGACGATTCAACCGCGCACGGTTCATAGTTTTGTGATGACCGGCTTGCCGTCGGCATCCAGCAGGGGAGTAAGCCCCGCGCCGTAACCGGCTTGGATAAACAGATAGGTCACGCCGGTCTCTTTATCCACATACAGCATACGGGTCCCTCCGAGGCTGCCCTCCGACAGGATTCGGACAAAGCGTTTATTCTCGCTCTTAGCCATAGTTCTTTCCTCCTTTTCGATCAAAAGACCTTATTTCCGGCTCTGGAATATCGCATGGCCTCCCGGCAATACACCGATTGGTTGACGAGCCAGATGAAACACACCGCCAAAGAGGGCAAAAAGCCCGTCTCAAAAAGCAGCGCACAAACGGCAAGCACGACTGCTGACACGGCACACACCCGGTTCGTTGCGGCGTATGCTTTGAACGCGCATTTGCCGATTTGGATTTTCTCGGCTTCGTCGCAGTCCTCAAGCCATTTCTTTTGAAACTTCAAATCATAGAAAGATGCTTTCTTTTCGGGATTGAGCTGCTTTGCCACGTCCACGCATTTCCGGCCGATCACCAGCATCTCAATCACCACGGCAATGAACGCTGCGATAAAGATAAAATACAGCGCCGTCCAATCCCTGCTTTCAAAGATGGCGAATCCCCCCGAATAGGCCGCCGCCATAAGAAAGCAGGACAGGATCAGGGATATGCCGGCAATCCAGACCGCAGCGGATATCTTTCTGTCGACGGTATCGGGTATATTTTCGTCCTCGCCGTCCCATACTTCCAGCCGTTTTTTTGCGCTCCGGAAGAGCGGAATACAGACCGCCGGCATGAGGATCGCCACCGCCACCGTCAGCCACGGAGCAACATACCTTCCGAAAAAGACCCCGGCGCTTTTCAGCGTGGCGGTCAACGTATTGAGCCCGTACCATGCGGCAAGAAAGCCCAGGACATACCCCGTCACTAAAAGAACCGCTGTGATGGCAAGAAATTTCGGCAGCGCCTTGCGGTTGGCTGCCCGAATCTCATCCTTGTCCATTTTCCGTAACCTCCTCCTGTAAATAAAAGACCTCTTCCACCGTCACGCCGCACACCCTTGCGATCGTCAGGGCCAGGGTGACAGACGGCGAATAATCGCCCCGCTCGATCAGGCTGATCGTCTGGCGGGATACGCCGCACAGGCGTCCCATCTCCTGCTGATTTACATTCAGTGCGGCTCTTCGCTCTTTCAAACGATTGCGCAACAGCATACAGTGCTCTCCTAACTTGACGGTCTTATTTGTCAAATTGACAATTATCATTGTCATTATGCAGTATACTCTTGTCATTTCGTTTTGTCAAGAGGAAAATGAGAGAATTCCGTGAGCGGAGACAGAAACACAAACACGGCGGTACCGGTGGGCTGAAAAGCCCTTTCCCGGTACCGCCGTGCGGTTCGATCGGTGAGTCTGTCGAAAAAAATCGTTTTATCGGGCGGCGCGGACGGTGTTCACCATCTCGTCAACGTAGCCCTGCATCTCGGCACGCTTGGCGTCGTCGGCAGCGGATTCCTCCACAACGATATAGGCCACGATAAACGGCAGGCCGTCGTGGCGGAAACCATATCCGTAAACGGGGCAATTCAGCTCGGTGCCGTAATCATTGGCGGGCTGAATGTCCTCAAAACGCAGGGCGGGGCTGCCGTCCGCCAACTTCGTCTCGGTGGTTGCAGGGGTGAATTCCGCGTATTTGGCGCGGTAATTCTGCATCAGAATGCCGTTGAAGGTATCGTTGTACAGCGTCTGAAAAGCCTCCTGCAACGATCCCTCATCCGCCTCGGCGCCGCACGCTACCACGATGGCATATTGTTTATTTCCTTTTTCATTCAGAGCAAAGCCGAGACCATAGCCCTCGGCATGCCAATCGGGGGTGGCGATGATGTAATGCGGCTCGGTCGCCGCAATTTCAAAGGTGCCGGGCAAGGTGGTCGAAACGGCGTCCTCGCCGCCTTTTTGAATGCCGCTGCCGGCTTTATCCGCGCCGGGAGTGGATACGGGGTCGCCGTTGTCAGGGGTGTCGGGAGTGCTGCCGCACCCACACAGCACCGCTGCCAGCGTCAGCACAACCAGAATCAAAGCCGCAATTCTTCTCATGAAACCCTCTCCCATTACCGTTGTATTTTCAATGTCGCTCTTTTCATTATACACGGTTTTTGGTACTGCTGCAAGTTTTCGGCGGTTTTTGCGGGTTTTTCGGAGCTTTTCCATTTGCGGATGCATGGTTACAGCCGGAGGTCAGTCGGGATGACATCCGAGGCGAAGGTTGCGGCGACAATCGGAGACCGCCGGGTCGAAGGGCAAGGCAACCACTGGGGGGATGCTGCTGCGGCGGATGAGGTGACAGACGGGGTGGATGTCAGAGCGACTGCCGGGGCGGCAACCGGGGAGTATGCCGGGGGGGACAGTTTCCGGGATTTCGGGCTTTGGAGAAATGCTCGCGCGTCAACATGGCGGGGGAGTATCGTCATGGCGGGGGAGGCTAAAGACGGCGGACGGCGCCGGTGTGCGGCAGGTTCCCCGTCATATGCCCGGGCGGAAAAACGACCGGCACACAGAAAACACGCCGATGCTTGGTCGGCGCACTGCCGCTGCATTCCCCGGAACCGTGGAGAATGCAGGAGAGGCCCTCCCGCAGTGATCTGCAAGAGGGCCTCTGCCTGTCCAAAACCGTTATTTGCTTTCCCGCGCAAGACGAATATTCTCCATGAACTTGGCGGCGTTCGCTTTCACATCGCCTTTCATCAGGCTGCTGCCGGCACCGACAGCCACCGCGCCTGCCTTGATCCACTCGCCGGCATTGTCCGCGCTGACACCGCCGGTGGGCATGATCTGGGCGTAGGGCAGAGGACCGCGGATGTCCTTGATGAACGCCGGGCCAAACAGATCACCGGGGAACAGCTTCAGCACATCCACACCGGCCTCCATGGCGGCGACCGCCTCGGTGATGGTGAGGATGCCCGCCATGCTGGCCTTGCGATAGCGGTTGCACAGCCGGGTGACTTCAGGGTTGAAATGGGGAGAGACGATGAACTCCGCGCCCGACAGAATGGCGATCCGCGCGGTCTCGCTGTCCAGCACCGTGCCGGCGCCCAGCACGATCTGCTCGCCGTATTTGCGGCTGATGTCCTCAATGACCCGGTGGGCATAAGGAACTGTGAAGGTCAGCTCGATGGCGCGGATGCCGCCCTCGATGCATTTTTCGACGATCTCCATGGCCTTTTCCGAGGTTTCGCCCCGCACGACGGCTACCATGCCGTCGCCCTTGATCGCCTGTAATACTTCCTCTTTTGTACGCATAACTGCTGTCACTCCTTGCGGTAGGTTAAAAATATCGTCCGTGTCCGTGGATCGGTCAGTATCATTATAGGCCGATTTGAGAAAAGGTCAAGTGTTTTCTTGCCGCTTTTGCAGAAAATCGGTTTCTGTCGAACTATTTTGTGTCGGGGACTTGCTTTTTTGAAAATATGCGGTATACTGAATTTGTAAGGGCTTACAATAGCACAGGGAGGTGAATGAACGGTGAATATATACGATATCGCGGAAAAAAGCGGCGTTTCCATCGCCACGGTGTCCCGGGTGCTGAACGACAGCCCCCATGTACGCGCTCAGACCCGGGAGCGGGTGCTGGCGGTGATGCAGCAGGAAGGGTATGCGCCCAATGCTTTTGCCCGTGGCCTGGGTTCCGGCTCCATGGGGCTGGTGGGGGTGCTGTGCACCGATGTGCGGGATCCCTTTTACGCTGCGGCGGTGGGCTATGTGGAGGAGCGTCTGCGGCAGCAGGGGATGCACGCGATCCTGCGCTGCACCGGTTCTGCGCTGGAGGATAAGCAGGCGGCGCTGGAGGCTATGGTACGGGAAAATGTGGATGCGGTGATCCTCATTGGCTCCGCCTTCCGGGAGGACACGGACAACCGCCACATCGCCCGGGCGGCTCAGCGGGTACCGGTGATCATCGTCAACGGCTATGTGGCGCTGCCGGGGGTGTATTGCATCACCTGTGACGAGCGGCGTGCCGTCCGGGAGCTGGTGGAGAGTCTGTTCCGGCGGCAGATCCGGCGGATATTGCTTCTGCACGACTCCATGACATACAGCTGCCAGCAGAAGATCGCCGGCTATCGGGACGGCTGCGCTGCCTGCGGGGAGGCTGTGGATGAAAGCCGCATCGTGACGGTGGAGCGTCGCATGGATGCGGTCAATGCGTGTATCAAGCGGCTTCTGGTGCAGCGGGTGACATTCGATGCGGTGATCGGATCGGAGGATATTCTGGCGGTGGGGGCGCAGAAAGCGCTCCAGCGCATCGGCATCAATATGCCGGTCGTCGGATTCAACAATTCCGTCCTGGCACAGTGCTGCACTCCGGAGCTGACCAGCGTGGACAACGCGCTGGAGGAAATGTGTGCGGCGGCGCTGGATACACTCGCCGCTTTGACGGAGCGCCGGGAGGTGCAGCCGCACACGGTGATCCCTGCGCGGTTGGTGGAGCGGGACAGCTTTCGGATTCAATGATACTGATAAAAGGAGCGTAAGAACATGAAAACATTTATGGACAAGGATTTTCTGCTGGAAACGGAGACGGCAAAAACGCTGTATCATCAGTATGCGGCGAATATGCCCATCATCGACTATCATTGCCACATCGACCCAAAGGAGATCGCCGAGGATCGGCATTTCGACAACATCACCCAGGTGTGGCTGGGGGGCGATCATTATAAATGGCGCATGATCCGCTCCAACGGGGTTCCGGAGGAGGAGATCACCGGGGCAGCGGACGATCGGACAAAGTTTCAGCGGTTCGCCGAGGCAATGCCGCTGGCCATCGGCAACCCCATGTACCACTGGACGCATCTGGAGCTGCAGCGGTATTTCGGATATACGGGGGTCCTCAACGGGGACACGGCCCAGGAGGTATGGGAGCTGTGCAACCGGAGGCTGCGGGAGCCGGATATGTCTGCCCGGGGGCTGATCCGTCGGTCCAATGTGCGGGTGATCGGCACCACGGACGACCCGGCGGACAGTCTGGAGTATCATGCGGCCATCGCTGCGGAGGGTATCACCGATTTCCGGGTGGTTCCCTCCTTCCGGCCGGATAAGGCGGTGAATATTCACAAGCCCGGGTTTGCCGCATATCTGGAAAAGCTGGGGACGGCCAACGGGGTGGAGATCCACACCGCCGCCGATGTGAAAACGGCGCTGGCCAAGGCCATGGACCGGTTCGGTGCGCTGGGGTGCAAGGCTTCCGATCACGGCATCGACTATGTGATGTTCCGCCCGGCTCCGGATGAACAGGTGGAGACGGTATTCCGTAAGGCGCTGACCGGACAGCCGCTGACCGTGGAGGAAACGGAGGTCTACCAGACGGCGATGCTGCTGTTTGTCGGCCGGGAATATGCCCGCCGCGGCTGGGTGATGCAGATCCACTACAATGTACAGCGCAACACCAATGCGCGCAAGTTCCGGGCATTGGGGCCGGATGTGGGCTGCGACTGCATCGCCACCCGGGATTGCTCCACGGCGATCACCGGACTGCTCAACGGGCTGGATGAGACCGATCAGCTGCCCAAGGTGGTGCTGTATTCTCTGAATCCTGCGGACAACGAGCTGCTGGGCAGCATCATCGGCTGTTTCCAGGGCCCCGGCGCTGCGGGAAAGATACAGCACGGCTCCGCCTGGTGGTTCAACGACAACAAGACCGGCATGGAAAAGCAGCTGACCGATCTGGCCAACCTGTCGCTGCTGGGGAACTTCATTGGGATGCTGACCGATTCCCGCAGCTTCCTGTCCTATACACGCCACGAATACTTCCGGCGTATCCTGTGCAACCTCATCGGCAAATGGGTGGAAAACGGGGAGTATCCGGCGGACATGGCGGTGTTGGGTAAACTGGTGGAAAATATCAGCTACAATAACGCTAAGGCGTATTTTGGTTTCTGAGACAATCCCGTGCGGAACGGTGCGGCGAATGTGCCGATCGGTTCGCATTTCTCCCGTGTATCCGAAAATACGTCGGGAAACACAGGGATGGCGCCGCGAGCCCGTATAGGGCGGTGAGACCAATCCTGTGGGATATAGTGCCTGCATTCCGGTGGAAACAATTGAGAAAAGGCCCCGGCGTGTGTCACCGAAAAAGAGTGTACACCGCCGGGGCCTTGCAAAAAAAACACCCGCGGAAATCGTGTGTACGATTTCCGCGGGTGAAAATGTATCCGAATGGTACTTGACGGATTCAGTTGGAGCAGATCAGGCGGCGTTCTTAGTCTCGTTGATGCTGCTGCTCAGAATATCGCCATACACATATACGAGAGCCTCATCCTCACCATAGTACGCCACGTAAGGACGAACCATGATCTCCGTGTCAAAAGCGCTCTCCGGAATACCGGTGGCCGTGACCACGTACTCTACATGATCGGTCTCCACCTTGTAGCCCTTCTTCGCTTCCACATCTACGACCTTGCTGTCGGTGGAATTAACGACCAGATCCGCTTCTTCGGTCAGATCCTTGCGGGCAGCCAGCGCACCGACGCGGGCAACATCGTACTCCTTGCCGTTTACGGTAACTTTGGCTTCACTATAATCCACCGCGTAGTTCTCGCCCTGCTTAGCATTGGCGCAGGATGCGCTGATGCCAAAACGCAGAGCATCGCCGGTCGAACGGATCTTCGTGCCCAGGGGCTTGGTCAAAGGCTCGTTCGCAGCAACGGTCAGCTTGCCGTCGGTAACGGTCACATTCTCCGCCAGCGTGGTGCCGGAGGTCGCCAGTGTAGCTTCAACGTGAACATCGGCGTCCTCGGTGACGGTAGCGGTCACATTGAAAGTCAAAGCGTCGCTCCCGTTCAGATTGACAACGTGAATCTTATTGGCTTCCAGCGTGTAGTTGCTGTCCTTGGTGAGCTCCATGCTGTCGGAGGCAATGGCTGTAAAGGTCGCGCCCTCGGTCGCGGTGATGGTCACGTCCAGACCCTTGATACCGCTGAAGTCTGTCATATTGACCTTGAAGGTGGCCGTTCCACCGGGAGTCGTCTGAGCGCTCTCCACCGTGATGGCGGGGGTGGTGTCGGCGAGTACGTTCATGCTCGCAACGGACAGTACCATGACCAGTGCCAGGAAAATTGCTACCATTTTCTTCATTTGCATCCTGATTCCTCCATGAAATAAAATAGTGTGCGGGAAGTGCGTCGTTGCCAAAGAGACGTTCCGTTCCTTGCCAAAGATTCCCAACGGCCACCGCGACGGGCCACCGCTCTATGCGACACTGTCGAACGAAACAGTGTCTTCATGTACGGGATCTCCCAGTGGAAAATGTTCCGTGACGTCTGCGCACGGCCCTCCTGCCGCTCCAAAAGCCGCAGAGCGCCGCCGGGCGAAACCGCCCCACACAGACGCGATAGACAACATTTGCCATCCCTTACATATTAGACCACAATCCATGGGAATTGTCAAGTCTCAAAATGTCATAATTCGGAGCCGTATTTCAGTAGCACATTGCACAGAAAGCGGATGGCGATCACCGAGCAACTGTTTTTGTTGCGCATACGCTGCGGCGGCAGACCGGAGGATGGGCCCACGAATCCCGCGGCCGCACCCACCCCGGATGGGCGGATGCGGTCCGCTCAGCGCGGGGGATCACCACGCCTGCTGAGCGCGGTACCGCTCCTGCGCCATAGAAGAGGCGGAGAAGGAACGCAGCAGCCGCTGCGCCCGTCGTCCGTCTACGCTGTAAGCACGGAAGTCCGCCGCGCCCCGGGGCGTCCAGACCGGCTTTTTGCCGCTCGGCTCGGTCCATTCTCCGGTCTCGTCCAGACGTTGAAACAGAGCCTCCGCTGCCTGGTCGGCCACATCGGTATCCCGGCTTCCGGTCAATACGGCCAGATAGGGGACCGCACCGTCGGACAGCCCCTCCAGCATGGACACATCCACGGTTTTCAGCCGGCCGTCCTGATAGGCGGTGACATTATACCGGGCGACGGTCGTATCCACGTCCGCATAGGCGGTCACCAATCCGATGAGGGCGACCCCCGCCACGCACATCCGCATATAGGCGAACCGGGGGCGGAACAGCCGCACCGTCACGGCGGCGATGACCACCGCCATCATGGCCATAAACACAGAGGTCATGACCCGCAGTCGGGTCAGCCCAAAGGATTGGATATACAGGACCATTTTTGCCGCGGAGGTGGCGACCAGTCCCAGGGAAAACAGCAGAATAAACAGGCAGAACAGGCGGGTGGAAAGGGGAGTTTTGTCTTCCGATTTACGGGAAACGGCCAGACTGCCGCCCACCAGCCCCAGATTGATCGCACAGAGGACGCACATCTCGAAGAATCCCCGCCGGGCGTATTGCGCCGCGGTGTAATCGGCAGGCAGGATCCCCGAAAACGCACTGGTGAAATAGGCGAATTGCGCCGCCAGATACACCATATAGACCAGACTGATGGCGCCGAGGAAGGTGCAGACCGGCGCCGGGTCCAGTCCCCGCAGGGGGCGCTTCGCTACGGGAGCCGCCGTGTCCAGCCGGTGCCGCAGCCCGAACAGCCGGGCGTAGATCAGACAAAACAGTCCCAGCCCCAGCAGGAGGCTGGCCAAACATTCCCCCAGGTGATCCAGTACGGTCAGCTGCATCAGTCCCTCAAAGGCGGCATCGGCGCCGATGAGCAGCGGCAGCAGAATGGCCAGCACCGGCAGGGCGCACAGCAGTCCCAGCACCACGCCGCCGCAACGCCGTCTCTGCACCTGCCCGTCCTGCTCCCGGCGGAAGATGGCGCTCAGCGCCATGCCCAAGTGGGAGAGCGGGCGCGTCAGCCACAGGGAGACCACATCGGCGACACAGGCCAGAGTGTCGCCGCTCCGGCGGCGAATGCCGGTATACTCCGTCAACGCCAGCATGAGCAGAAATACAATGCCGCCGCCCAGACAGAATCGGGTGAACCGGTCGGTGTGCCAGACAAACACGCCGGCGCAGGCCAGGGCGGCGAGCAGGCAAAAGCCGCTGTACGCGTTTACGCGTCCGGCGCGGAACAGGTAGATTCCGCCCGTTACCGTCACACCGACACAGGCCAGAGCATAGCCCAACTGAAAGCCGCCGTACAGCGAAAAATTGACGCCGAGAACCGCCAACAATCCCAGCACCACCGCCAGCACGATATCCCGTCGGTCGGACACCGGCCGGGGGCCGGAAACAGGTGGATAATATCCCGCCGGAGACGGCGCGGAAAACGCGGGGGTCGAGGCCGACGGGCTCGGGTTTTGCGTCGGCGGCTGCGGCGAGGGAGCAGGCTGCCCTGCCGGGGATGTATAGGGTCCATTCATAGGTCGTTCCTCCCGATCGTACTTTTTTGGTGCACAGGGCACTCGATGTCCTGTGGGCAATAGTATACCGCTAAACTTATCGAAAATCAATAACAAATTCGCGAAAAACAGAAAAATCGGTGCTTTGTACAGAGAGAAAGTACAAAAGCACCGATGAATTTATTGAAAATCAATAATAATATGTTGCAAATCAATGTGTGCCACTTTGGGTCAGCGGCCTTTTTCGGATTCCTGCCGCTGGTAATCGGAGGGGGTGCGCTGTTTGATGGACTTGAACACCCGGGAAAAATACAGAGGATCGTTGAAGCCCACGGAGCTGGCCACCTCCGCAATGGAGAGATTGGGGTTGCGCAGCAGGCTGCACGCCTCGTTGATGCGGTAGGTTTGCAGATAGGTATGAGGGGATACGCCGAAATCCTGCAGGAATGCCCGATATAGCTGGCTGCGGCTGATGCCCACATAGCGGGCGATGTCGCTGACGCCGATCTCCCCGGCATAGTTATACTGAATGAAACGCAGGGCATTGGCCACATAGCCCTGATGGGGATCGTCGGCGGTGCGGCGGGTATTGTTGCGGATGAGCTGCGCCAGAAACAGATACAGGCATCCCACCATCTCCGCATCGGCGGCGGCCGTGCTGCCGCTGACCTCGGCGATGCGCAGCAGCAGGGCGGAGGTGGTATCCGACTCGGCAGCCCGCAGCACCGGCTCTTTGCGGGTGAAGCCGGCCATCGTCACCAGCCGCCGGGCGTCGGTGCCGTTGAAGCCCACCCAGCAGTATTCCCAGGGATCCTGCGGATCGGCCCGGTAGCTGACCATCTGTCCCGGCGCGATGAGAAACAGATCGCCGGCGCGGAGAGAATAGGTCTGCTTGTTGCATACAAAAACGCCGCAACCGGCGGATACATAGTGGATCAGATAATGATCCCGCAGCCCCGGCCCCCAGCTATGGCTGGCATCGCAAGTCTCGTAGCCGGTATTATAGACCGACAGGCCGGCGTTTTCTTTCAGCGTGTCCTTAAAGGAATAGCGAGCTTTCTTCATCCGATCCCCTCCTCCGTTCCCCTATTGTATCACACAATGCAACAAATGTCCATACAAATGCCGAATAAAAGGATTGACCTTTCCGGCGGCGCTTTTATAATGATAAGTATAGAAACACTGTGAATACGGTATGGAAGGATGATGGGACATGACAGCAGCAGCGACCATGACGGAGAAAATTCGTTCCGGAGGGTACGACGGGGCTTTCACCCGGATGTACGGCGCCGAGCAGGTGGAAGCCCAGCGGGAGCGGTATGCGCGGGCGGTGGCGGAATTCGCCGCTATTTTCGGCGAGGACGGTGCGCCGCTGATGCTGTTTTCCGCCCCCGGCCGCACCGAGATCGGCGGCAACCACACCGATCACAACCACGGCCGGGTGCTGGCGGGCAGCGTGAATCTGGACGTGATCGCCGTGGTGCGCCCGGCGGAGGGGACCGTTCGGGTGCAATCCGAGGGCTATCCCATGGATACGGTGGCGCTGGATCATCTGACGCCGCTGGAGCAGGAAAAGAATCACTCCGCATCCCTCATCCGGGGGACGGCCGCCCGATTTGCGGCGCTGGGCTACGGCATCGGCGGCTTCGATGCTTACACCACCTCCGACGTGCTGAAGGGGTCCGGCCTGTCCTCGTCGGCGGCCTTTGAGGTGCTCATCGGTGTGATCCTCAACCACCTGTATAACGGCGGAAAAGTCAGCCCTGTCGAGGTGGCTCAGATCGCCCAGTATGCGGAGAATGTATTCTTCGGCAAGCCGTGCGGTCTGATGGATCAGATGGCTTCCTCCGTGGGCAATATCATCACGATCGACTTTGCCGATACCGAGCATCCGGTGATCGAGCAGGTGGATTTCGATTTTTCCAAGACCGGTCATGCCCTGTGCATCGTGGACGTGGGAGGCAACCACGCCGATCTGACCCACGAATATGCGGCGGTGCCCGCCGAAATGAAAGCGGTAGCCCGCTCGCTGGGGGTGGAATATCTGCGGCAGACCGATATGGAGACGCTGCTGAAAAATATTCCGGCGCTGCGGAAGCAGCACGGCGACCGGGCGGTGCTGCGGGCCATCCACTTCCTGCGGGATAACGCGCGGGTGCCCCGTCAGGTGGCGGCGCTGCGGGCCGGCGATTTCGAGGAATTCAAGCGTCTGGTGCTGGAATCCGGGCATTCTTCCTTTGAGTATCTCCAGAATGTGTATGCCCCCTGCGCGGTGGAGGAACAGGGCATGAGCTTGGCGCTGGCGCTGGCCCAGGGGGTGCTGGACGGATGCGGCGCCTGGCGCGTCCACGGCGGCGGGTTCGGCGGCACGACCCAGAATTTTGTGCCGCTGGATAAGCTGGAGGAATTCCGCACGGTCATCGAGTCGGTGTTCGGCGCCGGCACCTGTCATGTGCTGAACATCCGTCCCTGCGGCGGCGTGTGTGTGGATCAACTGTAAATCATTCGGAAAGGTGACGATAATCATGGCAGAGCTTCGCAAACATCCCCTGACAAACGACTGGATCATGATCGCTTCCCATCGGCAGAACCGGCCGCAGATGCCCAAGGACTACTGCCCCTTCTGTCCCGGCAGCGGCAAGGTGCCGGATCACTTCGATGTGTACGAGTATGACAACGACTTCCCCGCTCTGTCTCAGAATCCGCCCCAGCCCGACGATGTGGCGGACGATTTCTTCGAGACGGCGCCCTGCTACGGCAAGTGCGAGGTGATCCTGTATTCTCCCGAGCACACGGTAACCCTGCCTGAGCTGTCCCGGGAGCACATCACCAAGCTGGTGGATCTGTGGGCACAGCGGTATGAGGTGCTCAGCGCCGACGAAAAGGTGAAGTATGTGTTCATCTTTGAGAACCGGGGCGATGTGGTGGGCGTGACCATGCCCCATCCCCACGGCCAGATCTACGCCTATCCCTTCCTGCCCAAAAAGCTGGAGCTGGAGGTGCAGAACGCCAAAAAGCACTATGAAGAAAAGGGCAAATGCCTGTTCTGCGACTGGCTGGATCATGAGGTGGCGGACGGCCGCCGGGTCATTTTCCGCAATGAGTATTTCACGGTGTTTCTGCCGTTCTTTACGGAATACCCCTATGGCGTATACATTATGTCCAACTGCCACAAGTCCAACATCAGCCAGTTCACTCCGCAGGAACGTTCCTGCCTGGCGGAAACGCTGCGGCAGACCGCCGGTATGCTGGACAGTCTGTTCGACTATAAATTCCCCTACATGATGTGTATGTACAATGAACCGGTCAACGGGGAGGACCTGTCGGAGCAGTTCCATTGGCACATCGCTTTCTATCCGCCGATGCGCAGCGCCACCAAGGTGAAGTACAACGCCTCCAGTGAAACCGGCGCGTGGGCCCATTGCAATCCCACCTGCCCGGAGGAGACCGCCAAGGAGCTGCGGGCGGCTCACGAAAAATTCCTGCATAAATAAAAACGGTCTTAGCGGACGACGACGGTTGGACAGCGATTGACGACTGTCCGGTGGAGACCGCAAAGGACGCTTGGCAGAAATGTGCAGCCGCAGGCGATCTCGCCTGCGGCTGTTTGCGTTGCCGGATCATGGGCGGGCGCTCGTTGGCGCTTGTCGGTACGGGCGGCGCCGGGCAGGCCGGGCGCCGCGTCCGACGAGAGCCGCGGTACCGGGCGAAGCCGGCAGGCGCGGTTGGTGCTCCCGGGTTTTTCTGCTGACAGCCGCTGCTTTGTATTGACAGCCGCTGCAAAAACGGATATAGTAAGAGGCGAACCGAGCAGCACGGGAGCGACCGCGCCGGAAACGGCCCGTTTTCCCGGCCGGTTTGTCTCATTTTCAGCCCTACGGGCGCAAGAGGACGGCAAACGGCTGCCCCTCTGTGTCTTGTTTGAACACCGAAATTTGTGAGCAAATTAAATCTAAGGAGTCTGTGCGATGTATATTTCCGATTCTGTACGCTATATCGGGGTCAACGACCACCAGGTGGATCTGTTCGAGGGGCAGTATGCGGTGCCCAACGGGATGTCTTACAATTCCTATGTCATTCTGGACGAGAAGATCGCCGTGATGGACACGGTGGATACGCATTTTGTGGATCAGTGGATGGAAAACCTCCGAGCGGAGCTGGGAGGGCGGCAGCCGGATTATCTGGTGGTGCAGCATATGGAGCCGGACCATTCCGCCGGGATCCGGCGGTTTGTGGAGGCATATCCGGCGGCAACGGTGGTGGCCACCGCCAAGGCCTTCCCGATGATGGAGCAATTCTTCGGGCAGCAGATCCCCGCGCACCGTCTGACGGTCGGGGAGGGAGATACGCTCTCCCTGGGAACGCATACGCTGCACTTCGTCACCGCTCCCATGGTGCACTGGCCGGAGGTGATGGTCAGCTATGAGGACAGCGAAAAGCGGCTGTTCTCGGCGGACGCTTTCGGTAAATTCGGCGCATTGGATCGGGAGGAGCCGTGGGAGGACGAAGGCCGACGGTACTATATCGGCATCGTGGGCAAATACGGAGCGCAGGTGCAGACGCTGCTGAAAAAGGCGGCGGCGCTGGATATCGCCTCCATATGCCCGCTCCACGGCCCGGTGCTGACGGACAATCTGCCCGCCTATCTGGGGCTGTACGATACCTGGTCGGCCTATCGTCCGGAAAAGGCGGGGGTTGTGGTCGCCTATGCCTCCGTGTACGGCCACACCCGGCAGGCGGCGCTGCGGCTGGCGGAGCGGCTGCGGGAGCAGGGCACACCGGTGGAGGGATTCGATTTGGCCCGGTGCGATTTGGCGGAAGCCACGGCCAAGGCCTTTTGCTATGACCGGCTGGTGCTGGCATCCGTCACCTATAACGGGGATGTGTTCCCGCCCATGAAGGCGTTCATCCAGCATCTGACCGAGCGGAACTACCGCAACCGGACGGTGGCGTTCATGGAAAACGGCTCCTGGGCGCCGACGGCGGCCAGGGTTATGCGCACCATGCTGGAGGGCTGCAAGGAGCTGCGCTTTGCCGAAAACAGCGTGCGTATTCTGTCGGCACCGGATCAGGCCGCCGAGGAGCAGATCGCGGCGCTGGCAGAGGAACTGCGGGATGCGTGAACGGGTGGCGCGGCGGTTTGAAACGTCTCTGCCGGAGGGGTATGCGCCGATATATACGCTGGATGCCGCCGACAAGCGGGTCGGACTATGGCTCAACGTGGCGGCGCTGGCTCTGACGGCGCTGGTGGCGGCGGCTGCCTGGACGGTGATCCGTCCCACGGATTTCGCCGCCTGGTACAGTTGGGGACGCTGCCTGCTGCTGATCGGGGCGCTGCTGTTGTACCCGGTGCTGCATGAGCTGCTGCACGGGGCAGCGTACAAGCTGCTGACCCACCGCCGGTTGACCTTTGGGCTGACGGCCACCGTGGCTTTCTGCGGGGTTCCGGATATCTATGTATACCGGCGTACGGTGCTGATCGCGCTGCTGACCCCTTTCGCGGTATTCATTCCGGTGTTTCTGCTGCCGGCCTGTCTGTGTGTCGGGGCGTGGGACCGGTTTGGCGCCGCCCTGCTGCTGGCCGTGCACATCGGCGGCTGCGTGGGCGATCTATACGATGCGGGACTGTACCGGTTCCGGTTCCGCCGCCCGGATACGCTGATGCAGGACACCGGTCCGAAGCAGACCTTCTATGTGAAGCAATGAGGGCGCTGTCTGCCGCTTTCGCACTGCGGCGGCGCGGCTATCATGACCGCCGCAAAATGGACTTGCACTTTCCCGGTGAATGTGCTATACTGGCTCCCGCACCCACGATCGCCTGGACGGTCGGGTGCGGGAGTGTTTTTGTTATGAAGATCCAATTGTCCGACCATTTCGATTATCCTCGGCTGCTGCGGTTTACGCTGCCCTCCATTGTGATGATGGTATTCACTTCCATCTATGGCGTGGTGGACGGCTTTTTTGTCGCCAACTATGTGGGGAAAACCCCGTTCGCAGCGCTGAATTTCATTATGCCGGTGCTGATCCTGCTGGGCACGGTGGGGTTCATGTTCGGTACCGGCGGCAGCGCGCTGGTGTCGAAAACCCTGGGGGAAAAAGACCCGGAGAAAGCCAATCGGCTGTTTTCGCTGTTTGTGTATGTGCCGCTGGTGCTGGGAGCGGTGCTGG
>DJEF01000050.1:29764-29996 GCA_002431285.1 Ruminococcaceae bacterium UBA5905
GGGCGCGGAGGGCGAGATGCTGGCGGGCTGCGTGCTCTACGGCCGCATCATTGCGGCGGCGACGCCGGCGTATATTATGCAGATGGAGTTCCAGAGCTTCTTTGTGACGGCGGAGCGTCCGACTTTGGGGCTGATCACCACTGTGGCGGCCGGCGTCACCAATATGGTGCTGGACTGGCTGTTCATGGCGGTGTTCCGCTGGGGGCTGGCAGGGGCGGCCATTGCCACCGCC
>DJEF01000050.1:30029-34075 GCA_002431285.1 Ruminococcaceae bacterium UBA5905
TTGCCACCGCCATGAGCCAGACGGTGGGCGCGCTGCTGCCGCTCGGGTATTTCCTGCGCCCCAACGGCAGCCTGCTGCGGCTGGGACGCACCCGCTGGGATGGACAGGCGCTGCTGAAAGCCTGCACCAACGGTTCCTCCGAGCTGATGAGCAATGTGTCTATGTCGCTGGTGGGGATGCTCTATAACGTCCAGCTCATCCGCTATGCCGGCGAAAACGGTGTGGCGGCCTATGGGGTGCTGATGTATGTAAATATGATTTTTCTGGCGATCTTCATCGGCTATTCGGTGGGAACGGCGCCGGTCATCGGCTATCACTATGGCGCTCGCAACCATCGGGAGCTGCACAGCCTGCTGTGCAAAAGTCTGCTGCTGCTGGGCATCACGGCGGTGGGAATGTGGGGGCTGGGCGAGGTGTCCGGAGAAACCCTGTCCCGCATCTTCGTCAGCTATGATGAGGAGCTGCTGGATATGACGCGGCGGGCGTTCACGATCTTTTCCTTTTCGTTCCTGTTTGCCGGATTCAACATCTATGCCTCATCCTTTTTCACCGCCCTCAACGACGGGTTGACCTCGGCGCTCATCTCATTCCTGCGCACGCTGGTGTTCCAGATGGCGGCGGTATTGCTGCTGCCGCTGCTGTGGGGGCTGAACGGCATCTGGTGGTCGATCGTGGCGGCGGAGGGCTGCGCGCTGTTGATCTCCGGCGTCTGTCTGCTGCTGCGCCGCAATAAATACGGATATTGAGAGAAAAAGCCTGTCGGATCGTACTGGATCCGACAGGCTTTTTTGTGATATGGGTTATTTGCCGCTGTCGCCGTAGTTGGACAGCACCCGGGCGGAGGGATCGTTCACATCGCAGCCTGCCCACTCCTTGTTGGGCATCCAGAAATCCGCGATCATCTCTCCCTGACCGGGGTAGTATTTCTCAAATATCTCCCGATAGAGCAGGGACTCCTTAGTGAAAGGGGCGGCGTGGGTATACTGCTTTCGCTTTTCTTCAAATGCGGCGTCGGTGTAACAGCCGGCGGCGTATTCCTTGAGGTAATCCACCATGGAATGTCCCACCGCATCGGAAAAGGCGGCTTTTTCCCGCCAGAGAATGTCGTGGGGAAGATAGTCCCCCTCAAAAGCATGGCGCAGCAGGTATTTGCCCTTGCCGTAAACGTTGCGTTTCTTCTCCGGGTCGATGCTCATCACATACCGCACAAACTCCAGGTCGCCAAAGGGCACTCGCGCCTCCAGAGAGTTAGCGGAGATACACCGGTCTGCCCGCAGTACATCGTACATATGCAGCTCTCGAATGCGTTTTTGCGATTCCTTCTGGAATTCTTCGGCGGAGGGGGCAAAATCGGTATACTTATAGCCGAACAGCTCGTCGGAAATTTCGCCGGTGAGCAGCACCCGGATGTCGGTATTTTCGTGGATCCATTTACACAGCAGATACATACCCATACTGGCGCGGACGGTGGTGATGTCGTAGGTGCCTAAGATCCGGATGACCTCCTCCAGCGAATCCAATACCTGCTGCCGGGTCATATATACTTCTGTATGGTCGCTGCCGATATAATCCGCCACCTGCCGGGCGTACTTCAGGTCAATGGCGTCCTCGCTCATGCCGATGGCAAAGGTACGGATGGGGCGGTTGCTTTTCCGGGCAGCCACAGCGCACACCAGCGAGGAATCCAGTCCGCCGGACAGCAGAAAGCCTACCTTGGCGTCGGCGACCAGCCGCTTTTCGATGCCGGCTACCAGCTTGTCGTGGATGTTCCGGCAGACGGTTTCCACATCGTCGTGGCAGACGGTTTCCACCGCCGCCGGGTCGGCGTAGCGGACGAACTGCCCGCCTTTGTAGTAGTGTCCGGGCGGGAACGGGCGCACCTGAGCGCATAGACCCACGAGGTTTTTGGGCTCGCTGGCAAAGAGAATGACCCCCGCCCGGTCATAGCCGTAGTAGAGCGGGCGGATGCCGATGGGGTCCCGGGCGGCGATGTATTCGCCGGTGGCGCCGTCGTAAAGAATCAGCGCAAACTCCGCATCCAACATCCGGAACATATCCGTGCCGTATTCCCGGTAAAGGGGCAGCAGAATCTCGCAGTCGGAACCGCTGTGGAAGGTGTATTTTTTCGCCAGCTCTGCTTTAAGCGTCTCAAAGCCGTAGATCTCGCCGTTGCAGACCACGTAACTGCCGTCCAGCTCAAAGGGCTGCATCCCCTCCGGGGTCAGCCCCATGATTGCCAGCCGGTGGAAGCCCAGCAGCCCCTTGCCGGTGTCTATGATGCGGCTGTCGTCCGGCCCCCGGGACAGGGTGGCGGCGAAGCCCTCCTCAAAAGATGAACGGGCGGCGCAGGAGCCGCAGTAACCCATGATCGAACACATAGAAAAACCTCCGATACGATTTCTTTATCAGCATCCGACAGGGCAAGTGCTGCATCAACTCGCTGTGCCACCCGTCTTTGTTCTCTTGTCGGCTCCCATGAAGCCTTGCCGCTGTAACGGGCGGCACCCGGCGTCCCTACTGGGAGCGGACGGCTCCGTTGGGGTTGCGGCTTGCCGGGTGTTATTCACGCAGGCCCTGGCTGCGAGGCTCTCACCCTCCCTCGCTCGCTGAAAGCGGTCTCCTGCGTTACTTCTCCCGGCTCAAACGCCGTTGACTGATTTGTTTTTCAGAAAATCCATGCCCATTCTCAAGGGCGCACGGTATAAACTTTCAATTAGTACAGAGTCGGCGTGCGCCCGTTATTCCACATCCTGCAGGGCGTCGTAGCCCTCCTCGCCGGTACGTACCTTGACCACATTCTCCACATCGTAAACGAAGATTTTGCCGTCGCCGATGTGTCCGGTATACAGCACCTTTTTCGCCGTTTCGATGACGGTGCGTACCGGCACCTTGCTGACCACGATATCCACCTGCACCTTCGGCAGCAGGGTGGCTTCGACCTCCACGCCCCGGTAATACTCCGGCTTGCCCTTTTGCAGCCCGCAGCCCAGCACATGAGAGACGGTCATGCCGGTGATGCCCACCTCCATGAGCGCCTTTTTCAGCGTCTCAAAGCGGGATTCCTTGCAGATGATCTCCACCTTGGTGAATTTCGGGCTGCCCGGCTCGGCTGTGTCAAAGGAGGGCTCCCGTTTCACCGGAACCGCCTCCGCCACCGGTACATCGCCGGTCACAACTACCGGAACCTCCTCATCTTCCACGGCGGTATCCGGCAGCATAGCGAAGCCGGCATAGGCGGTGAGCAGACCGTGCTCCGAGATATCCAGACCCTCCAGCTCGTCTGCCGCATCCGCCCGCAGTCCGATGGTGTGCTTGAGGATCAGGAACACAGCGGTGATGATGACGGCTACATATGCCGCCACGGAAACCACGCCCAACGTCTGTACCCCCAGGAAGTGGAAGCCGCCGCCGTAGAATACGCCCTTTTCTGTGGACACGCCGGTGGCAAAGAACCCGGTCAGGATGGTGCCCAGCGCGCCGCAGACACAGTGGACGGAAATGGCGCCCACGGGATCGTCGATCTTCGCGACCTTATCAAAGAATTCCACTGCCAGCACAATGACAATGCCGAAAACAATGCCCATGATGGCAGCACCTACGGGGCTGACAGCATCGCACCCGGCGGTGATACCCACCAGACCGGCCAGCGCTGCGTTATAGGTCATGGACACATCCGGTTTTTTGTACCGAATCCAGGTGAAGATCAGCGTGGTGCAACAGGCGACCGCTGCTGCCAGGTTGGTGTTGAAGAAGATCAGTCCGGCGCTGGTCAGCTTTTCGTCCGTATCCATCCCCACGGTGGAGGCACCGTTGAATCCAAACCAGCAGAACCACAGGATGAACACCCCCAGCGCCGCAAAGGTCAGGTTGTGTCCGAGAATGGCCCGGGGCTTGCCGTCCTTGCCGTATTTGCCGATGCGGGGTCCCAGAATGGCGGCACCGATGAGGGCACAGACGCCGCCCACCATATGCACGGCGGTGGAACCGGCAAAATCGTGGAAGCCCAACTGGCTCAGCCAGCCGCCGCCCCAGATCCAGTGACCGGA
>DJEF01000011.1 GCA_002431285.1 Ruminococcaceae bacterium UBA5905
GCGCCGTCCAGCTGCGCCGCTTCGTCAAAGGATTTGGGATAGCTGGAGAAGTATTGGTAGAATACCAGAATAAAAATGGCGCTCTTGATGCCCTGCCCCAGCAGTGCCGGCACATACTGCACCCATACGGTATCCACCATCCCCAGATCGTGGAACAACGCGTAGCGCGGGATCAGCATCACCTGCGTCGGCAGAATGAAGGTAGCGATGATCAGAATCATCCATAGATTCTTGCTTTTCAGCCGGAACCGTGCCAGACCGAAACCGGCGCAGGCGCAGACAGCCGTCTGCAAGATGGCCGGCACCAGGCTCATCAGGACGGAATTGCCGAAAGCCCGAAAGAAATCCAGCGTCACAAACGCCTGCTGAAAGTTGCCCCAATACAGCTCCCGGGGGATCCAGGTGACCCGGGGGTCGGTCAGATCGCTCACGGAGAAAAAGCTGTTGGCGACCATATACACGATCGGATACAAATAGACGAAGCCGATGGCGATCAGCACCCCGTACCGTAAAAGCGCCGTAAACAGGCTGTCCCGCGTCTCGTTACCCTTCACCCAAACGGCGACGGTTCCTTTTTTCCAATGTTTCATTTGTGCGCTTCCTCACGATCTGTCGTTTTTGCTGCGGATGACGCTGAACAGGACAAACACCGCGATCAGCAGCACCAGCAGAATGGCGAAATATATCCAGGACATCGCCGCCGAAAAGCTGTACATCCGTGTGGTGTCAAACAGGTGGCTGGTGATCTTCCCGTTGATGGACAGCTCGGAGTAGTTGGAGATATCCACCACAGCGTAGATGGCGCAGACCATTGCGATGGGGGCGATGTGGGGGAGGGTGATCTTCCAGAACTTTTCCCAGCCTCCGGCGCCGTCGATGGAGGCCGCCTCATACAGCGACGGGGAGATTTTTTGCAGTCCGGCCAGAAACACAATGATCTCCACACCGGAAAACCACAGGATCAGCACCAGATTATTCAATATGTACACCAGCGGACTGCGGATGACTCCGGGCAGCGCATTGATCAGGCTGAAGATTTCCGGGTTCTTGGTGGAAAAATCCACGGTATAGTTGGTGAGCAGGCCGCTGATCGCCGGGCCGCTCATCACGATGACCGGCAAAAAGAACACCGCCCGCAGGAATGTCCGGCCCACAAACTTTTTGTTGAGCAGCAGCGCGATGATCAGCGAGAATACCACGATCACCGGCGTGGCGCAGCAGATCAGCACCACCGCCTCGCTCACATCCAGCCGGAACTGGGTGTCCACATTCCAGGCATAGTCATAGAACTGTAAGCCGGCAAAGCTCAGCACGGTCTTGCCGGGATACAGCTGCACATTGCTCAGGCTCAGGATCACCGAGTATATGACCGGATACAGGGTCAGTCCGAAAAAGCCCACGATCCACGGGAGCAGGAACACAAGCCCGACCAGTTTATCCTTCTTTTCGTAATTCAGTACGCGCTTCAAGCTCCTGCCCCCTCTTCCACACAGATCCCGCTCTTGGCGGCGACCACCGTCGTGCCGTCGCGGTATTCCTCGTTGAGATAGTTCACATATACCGTCACGCCGTTGGAATACCGCACCCGGACAACGCCCTTTTGCAGCACCCGATGCTCTTCGATGCAGGCACCTTCGGTTTTCTGCAGCACCTCGTTGAGCTGTCGGTAGCTGGATACGATGGCCTCCTGCCAATTTTCCATATGGATGGAGAAATAGTCGGAGGAGGGGGTGCCGATGAGCTTTTCGTTCTCCGCCTGCATCGTCAGGAACGACGGATACGTCCCGTATTCCATCATTTTCAGCAGGCTGTCCTCGGTGTAGTACCCCTGATTGATATAGGGCGCGTAGTAATCCACTGCGCCTTTCAGCACCATGGGCAAAAACGGCACCGAATCGGTCTCGAACAGGTATTGACTGTTTTCCAGCGGCATATCAAAATAGGCGTCGGTGTCTCCCCACAGATAGGCGTTCGGCGCGGAAAAGGCGGTGGCGCTCCCGGATTTATCCAACAGCTTTCGGATGGCGCTGCCGTTGGTATCCCGGGTGACGGTTTCGCCCTTGGTAAAATCGCCGTAGATGTGACCGCCCAGTTCCGACAGCGCCAGACCGAAGTCTGCGTACTGCTTTTGCAGCTTTTGTATGGAGGAAAGCACCGCCTTGGGCTGCATCAGATACGCCGTATTATATTTGAGGGTCTTGTTATCCCGGACGAAGCCCATGTTTTTGTTGGAGATGGTCTTGGCGGAGTCCATATCCGGGTTGCACTGATCCTTGTTGGCCGTCAACGGGTTAAACTGCAAAAACAGCTGTCCGCCGCCATCCTCCAGCTGCTGCCGCAGCTGATTCAGCTCCGACAGGGAGCCTAGTCGGCTGTCCAGGGCGGTGTTGCCGTATTTGCCGCCGTTCAGACCGCCCTTGGTCCAGCCGATGTAGGACAGGGTGATGTTTTCCACGCCCTGCCCGCCGAGAGTGCGGCACATCGCCGCCGCCTCGCTGACCGTGGTCATCCGGACATAGTGATTGAAAAACTTTCCGCTTTTGATATCCGCTGCCAGCACCGCCAGCCGCAGCGGCACCGCTGCATCCACCCGCTCCTGCTTGTCCTTGAGTGTGCTTTCCTGCAGCAGGGAGCGGTATTTCACCGCCATGCCGGAATAATCCGCCGCATCCCCTGACAGGAAATGATAGCTGACTGCCGGGGTCATGTGGTTGGCCTTTTGCTGGTTCACCGGGATGCCGCTGCCGTCCTTTTTTAGCGTCTGGGCATACACCGTCCGAAAATCGAACCGCGCCGTCACCCAGTTATAGTCGATCACATACCCGGCGGGGGAGGCATAGACGCTGGCATAGGTAGCGCCCTCGTCGATCACCGCCAGAAAGGCGTCGCTGCCCACGCCGTGCACCGCGCCGAATACCGGGGCGGTGACGTTGGGGGTGTCCGTGAGGTAATCGTTGGTGCGCTTGGCCATCAGGTCATTGGAATTGGAGGTCATATCCACCGCCGGGTCGTTCCCGTAGACCCGCTTATCGAAGGGGGAGAGGTACTTGGAGGGCCGGGCATACCGGATCAGAGCGCCCGGGCCGTCCGGCACAAACATATAGCCGCTCACCCGGTCGCCGTAGGTGCAGCCGAAGAACGGCAGCAGATACAGGGATTCCAGCGGAAAGTCGCCCTCCTCCCGGAGACTGTCCTCCACCATGGACACGGCAATGCCGTCCTGCTGCAGCCGCAGCGCCACGGCAAAGGAAATCCCCGTCCGTGTATCGTTGACCCGCAGCACCGCTCCGTCGTCGGTCTTTTCCAGTTCCCGCTCCATGCGGGGGTCGCTGATGCTGACCTGCGTGGACATACATTCTGCATTGAGATAGGTGAAGGTCACCAGCGACTGGGCCAGCGCCGTCCAGGTATCGTTGAGTCCCTCGGCGCCGTCGGCGGGTACGCTCCCCCAGACATAGCCGGTCTGCTTATTCAGCACCCGCACATTGCAGATATCCTCCCGGAAGTACAGGGCATATCCCTCGTTCTCTGCCAGCAGCGTATAGCCGTCCGGCGTCGCCAGGGTGTTGGCCGCCTGTCCCCGCACGGTGTCCGGATGGGTGTGGCGGCAGGAATTGAGGTCCAGAGAGGTGGTGTCCGGCGTGATAAACTCGGTCTTGCCGCCGGAGCGGGCCAGCACCGCCGAACACAGCAGCACCACCGCCAGCAGGCAGCACAAGAGCATCTGGAGTTTCTTAGACAACATACTTCACCTCCGTGAAAACCTCCGTCAGGAACTGCACCAGCTGCGTCCAGATCAAATAGACGATCGCGATGGCCGCCAGAGCGATGACCATAATAAACAATGTGAGAATAATGTTCTTCAGCGTCTCCCAGAAGGTGTAATTGTGCATATGCATCAGACCCATATAGAGAATCACCGCCGACCAGACAATGGCGATATAGGACAGCAGATGAATGAAAAACGCCTCGTTCTGGGTAAAGCCGTAGGTCAGGATCACCTTGATGGGGGTCAGCAGCAGATAGGGCGTCAGGGCATAGGCGGTCAGCACATACAGCTCCCGCAGGCTGCCCTCGCCGTCATTGATGGTGCTGACCATATAGTTGCCCACCACCCAGAAGACCGCACACACCAGAAACAGAATGAACAGCACCGGCACCGATTGGGATACCGGGTTGCCGTTGAAGATGAACGCCTGGGCGGTATTCTCGATCACGAACACCGCCAGCGCCGCCACATACAGCACGGTGGCGGAGGCGACCGAACCGAATATACCCCGTTTCAGATAGTAGAAGCCGTCGATGGGATGGCGCAGCATAGAAAAGGAAAAGCGCAGGTCGGCACCCAGACGTCCGGCGCCGGTGGCGGTATTTTCCCGCAGATCCATGGTGGAGCCGTGGGGCTTTTTCTTTCGGAAAAACCGATTCCAGCACACCAACGCCGCGATCAGTGTCGCGAATCGCAAAAAACAAAAAATGATTGCAGAACAGATGCAAAAAGTACAGCCGCAAGGATGAATATATATTGATAAACACAAAAGGAGCGGGCTTACAATTATGTAAACCCGCTCCTTTTTAATTACTATGCATTTATAGTGGTGGAACGCAGTCTCCCGACAAAATCGCTAACGTAATTTGCGCCACGGCTGGCAAAAATTCCTGTCAGCAGAACCCCAATCCAACTGTACTGAAATTCCAACCCCAACGCCACAAACAAATCTGCGCCGGTCACAAAACACAGCAACGCAGAAACCACAAGTGCGGCTATTTGCAACGCCGCTGTTTTCCACTTGTGGTTTATTGCCAAATTGGCGAGGGATTTGATGTATTCCACTACTGCCTCCACCACAATTGCCAACACGATTACCAGTAAAATACCTTGCACAATTAAGCCTCCTTACATATTGTTTTAATGTACATTTAACGGGGGTTAAATTACAGTGCCACCCAGCCGGACACATTTGCCCCTGCCGGGGACTTGCCGACCCGATCCGCCCGGTTGGTTACCCGATAGCGATTGCCGACCTTTTGCCCGTCATACAGATAAAAAGTGCCGGTGCGGGTCACATACTTGCTTCCCCGAGCGGTGGTGTACAGCTTGCCGCCGTCCAGTTGCACAACATCGCCCGCCTTGGGCACCGCCGGGGTGGGGGTCGGCTCCGGTATGGGCTGATACGTCACCCCGCAGATTTCGCACAGCGCCTGCACCGTCTCCTCCACCATCGCATCCATGCCGCCGTTGTGGAACCATGCGCAATCCTCCGCGTTGTCGTGGAAGAACAGCTCGTCATACAGACAGGGCATAGCGGTAGCGTTGATCTCATACAGGGAGGCGGTCTGCCGCACAATGTGCTTTATGCACTGACGGTGCTTGTGGATTACCTCCGCTTTCGCCCGGCTCGCCTTGTC
>DJEF01000033.1:0-5715 GCA_002431285.1 Ruminococcaceae bacterium UBA5905
GATGGGAACGCAGCTCAACGGTGTCACGGCTGTTTCTCCCGCCGTGCCGTACGCCGGGTCGCCTGCCGCCGGGTGTGCGCCTGGGACAGCAGACGTTTCTGCTCCTCCTCAGACAACCGGCGAAAAGCCTCCAGCAGCTCTGCCTCCCGGGGGGTCAGCCCCGAGCGGTCGGTGTTGTCCTCCAACACCCCGTCGGCATCGGTCGGGGAATCCTCCTGCCCCAGCAGGCAGTCAACGGTGACATGAAACAACCGGGCCAGCGCCAGCAGGCTCTCCTGATCCGGGTTGGCGCGCGCCGTCTCATACTTGGTGTAGGTGGTGCGATGGATGCTCAGTGCGTCGGCAACCTCCTGCTGTGTCATACCGCTTTGCTGACGCAATCGGCGCAGACGGGCGGGAAATGCTGCCAGCCGGTCCTCTGTCTCCATAAGAAGCCATCCTCTCTGCATACCGATTACGGCATGATCCTGTCGATAATACGTGGATACGTTTCCGGTGATCCCCGGTTTTTGCACCGCGGCGGGACAGAGCGGAGGCTGCCACCGCATACGGTTCGGCCCAGTCCGCTTCGTGCAACCAACGGTACATCGGGATACACTAATACCATCATACCATGAATGTGTGGAAAGTACAATCAATAAACCCCCTCTCGGTATGTGATAATTCTTCACATCCGATACCGTGTAAGAGTTTACACGGTCGAATGACCGGTTGAATTTTATTCCGTAAGCTGGTATACTGTCGGACATAGGGACAACACAGCGCGGCCCGCGGCGGCGGCCGCGCTGCCCACAGAGCCGGCCGGGCGGACGTATCCGCCGCAGATCGAATGAGCATGGAGGCTGAGGGACATATGAAAGAAACTGCCGGAATACATACGGCGGCCGGAGCGGGGAGACCCGGCTGGATCGCTCCGGTGATCGCCGGGGTTGCGGCTGCCGCATTGGCGGCGGGGTCGGTCTGGGGCGTGGGCGTCTGGCTGCGGCGGCAGGCGCGGCCCGCGTGGACATCGACGGCGTCGGCGGTGAGTGCGGACAGCGCACCGCCTGCCACCACGCAGACGACGACCACCGCGGCGGAAACCACCACGGAAACGGCTACGACCACCACCCGCAGCCGCGCCACCTCCCGGACCTACCCGAAGGTGCAGGCGCCCGTTCCGGTGGCCCCGCCGTCGGATCCCAAGCAGGAACAGGTGGAGCGCCCCGACCAGTCGTCGGAAGCGGATCATATAACGCTGGAGCAGATACGGCAGGAGCTGGGCGGCGCCGGAAAGATCCTGGGCGTGGATGTGTGGCGCAAGACGGCCGCCGATACCCCCATCGACTGGCAGAAGGTCAAGGCGGCGGGAATCACCTTTGCCCTCATTCGGGTCGGCGGACGCTCCTATGGGACCGATCCGGAGAACGGCGGCATCTATGAGGATACCAAATTCGACGAAAACATCCGGGGTGCCATCGCCGCCGGAATTCAGGTGGGGGTGTATTTCTTCTCGGCGGCGATTACCGAGACCGAGGCGCTGGAGGAAGCGCAGTTTGTGCTGGACAGGATCGAGCCGTACCGGGAGCACATCACCTGGCCGGTGGCCTACGATTTTGAGGTGTTTGACATCGGACGGGTGAAACTGTGTCTGGAGCCGCCGGAGAATCCTACCGAGCACCAGAAAGAACTCCTGGCCACCCAGGGCCGCGTCACCTCCTATACGGACGTCACCGATAACGCCATTGCTTTCATGGAATACATCATTCAGGCGGGGTATACGCCCATGCTGTATACCTATCGGAACACCCTGTGGAGCCGGTTTGAGACCGGACGGATGGGGAAATACCGCATCTGGATGGCGCAATACGTCAATGAGCTGTCCTCGAAGCGATACGGAGGTCCCCACGCCATATGGCAATGCGCCAGCAACGGGCAGATCGACGGCATCACCGGGCCGGTGGACGTCAACATCGCCTACGATGATCTGTATCGGTGCGCCGAGCCGTATGTGCAGGAGCCGGAGTGGCCGGTGACCATGGAATTCGAGCGGGTGGAGGACACGGTGGCGGCCACCTCCGACCATCTGGGACTGCGCCTGTCGCCGGATGCGGCGCTGCCCAACCGCTACGGCACCGGACGCCGGGGGCAGCGGTTCCGCCGCACCGGTATCAACGTGGAAAATGGCTGGTCGCGGATCGTGCTGCGGGACAGCACGGTGGTGTATGTTTCCAACGATTATCTGACCGATCCCATTGAAGAAAAACCGCCCGAAAGCAGCGGGCCGTCCGATAAAAAATGAAAATTTCCGAAAAAGGGATTGACAAACGCCGCTGCATTGCATAATATTGAAGGGCAGAAAGGTCAAGGGGCCTTTCGACAATAACTACGCTCCGGGGTCGTTCCCTTGGCCGACGGGGCTTCGGAAGGATGAATGGGGATTATGGTATTTGAAAAGCTGAAAGCGATCCTGGCATCGCAGTTCGAGGTGGATCCGGAATCCATCACGGCGGAGACGGATATTGTGGACGATCTGGGCGCGGATTCTCTGGATCTGGTGGATATGCTCATGTCGCTGGAGGACGAATTCAATATCGGCGAGGTGCCGGACGAGATGATCGAGAAGATCCACACCGTGGGTCAGCTGGTTTCGTACATCGAAGAGAATATGTAATGACCGCCGTTGCGGACGGTATAGGGGCAGAGGGCTTCTCTGCCCCTTTTTGTCGGAAAGGGGGCGCGGGTATGCGCGTCGTACCCATGGCACAGGAGCACATTCCGGCGCTGGTGGCCCTCGAGAGCGCCTGCTTTGCCGTCCCTTGGTCGGCGGCGGCGCTGGCGGAGGAGCTGGAGAACCCCCACGCCGCCTTTCAGGTGGCGGTGGATGAGACCGGCCGGGTGTTGGGCTATGTGGGCTTATACTGCGTGGCGGATGAGGGGCAGATCGCCAATGTGGCGGTGGCGCCCGCCGCCCGGCGGCAGGGGGTGGCGCGGGCGCTGCTGGCGGCGCTGGATCGGCTGGCGCGGGAGCGGGGTCTGTCCCGCCTGACGCTGGAGGTACGGGTATCCAATGCGCCTGCCGTCGCGCTCTATGAGGGCGCGGGTTTTGTGCGGGACGGGGTGCGCCCCGGATTCTATCGGCAGCCCCGGGAGGACGCCGCCATCTATTCCAGATACTACGCGAAGGTATGAGGTGCGTGAATTATGTACATATTGGGGATCGAATCCTCCTGTGACGAGACGGCTGCGGCCGTGGTGGAGGACGGCCGGCGGGTGCTGTCCAATGTGGTGGCCTCTCAGGTGGAGGAGCATCGGCTCTACGGCGGCGTGGTGCCGGAGATCGCCAGCCGCCGCCACGCGGAGGCCATCAGCGGGGTGGTGCGGCAGGCGCTGGAGCAGGCGGAAAAAACGCCGGCGCAGCTGGACGGCATCGCCGTCACCTACGCCCCCGGGCTGATCGGGGCGCTGCTGGTGGGGGTGGGCTTTGCCAAGGGGCTGGCGCTGGCCACGGGCAAGCCGCTGATCCCTACCCACCACCTGCGTTCCCACATCGCCGCCAATTATCTGGCGCACCCGGAGTTGGAGCCGCCCTTTCTGTGTCTGGTGGTGTCCGGCGGACACAGCCACATCGTGCAGGTGGAGGATTACACCCGTTTCCGGGTGATCGGCCATACCCGGGACGATGCGGCGGGGGAATGCTATGACAAAGCCGCCCGGGCGATGGGAATGCCCTATCCCGGCGGCGTGGCGCTGGATCGGCTGGCGGCAGAGGGGGATCCCCGAGCTTATACGCTGCCCCGTCCCCGGGTGGAGGGCAGCCCCTACGATTTCAGCTTTTCGGGACTGAAAACGGCGGTGATCAACCTGCTGCATAACGCCCGCCAAAAGGGCGAGACGGTGAATAAAGCCGACCTGTGCGCCAGCTTTCAGCACCGGGTGACGGAGATGCTGGTGGAGAACACCCTGCGCGCCGCCGCTGACACTGGGGCGCACACGATCGTGCTGGCGGGGGGCGTTTCCGCGAATTCCGGCCTGCGTGCCGGGATGGAAACGGCGTGCGCCCGGGCGGGCTATCGGCTGTTTGCACCGCCCCTGTCCCTGTGCGGGGATAACGGGGCGATGGTGGCGGCACAGGGCTATTATGAGCTGCTGGCGGGACACACCGCCGGAATGGAGCTGAACGCGGCGGCTACCATGAGCATCGAATAAGCGACCCGGCGGGGCCGGGCCCCGGTGGCCATACATCCAGAGGAGCGGGAGGAAGAGCGCATGACCAACGTATTCGATATCACAGCCTTCGGCGCGGTGGGGGACGGGCGCACCGACTGCACCGCGGCGGTGCAGGAGGCCATCGAGGCGGCGTCCGGCTGCCGGGGGAAGGTGACGGTGCCGCCGGGCGTATACATGGTGGGGCATCTCCGTCTCCACGGACAGGGTGTGGCGCTGGAGGGGTGCGCCGCATGGAGCTATCGCTCCGACGGCGCGTCGGTGTTCCGGCTCAACACCGCCGACACCGACTGCATGATCGACATCAGCGGCGCATTCGGCTGCGTTATCCGGGGGATGTGCCTGGACGGCTGCCGGCTGGGCAAAAAGGTTCACGGCGTTAAGCTGTGGTGGGAGAAGTACAACGGCGGCAGCGAGGAGGATACTCCCACCGTCGATGATTGCCGGATCGGCAATTTTTCCGGCGACGGACTGCATTTCGCCCATATCTGGTGCTTCTCGGTGCGCCATTCCATGCTGCACGGTAACGGCGGCGCCGGACTGTATATCGACGGCTGGGATGCGTTCATTCTCGATAACTGGTTCTCGAACAACGGCGGGGGCGGCATCCGGGGCGGCCCGATTGTATCCTCCGTCACCTGCACCGGCAACCGGGTCGAGTGGAACCGCCGGGGCGGATTCGTGCTGCCCCATGGCGACAGCTATAACATCACCGGCAATTTCTTCGACCGCAGCTTCGGCCCGGCGCTGGAGCTGGGCGCCGCGGACGGCGGGGTAAGCCTGGCGACGGTGACCGGCAATGTGTTCCGCCGCAGCGGCGCGCATCCGGAGGGGGAGCCCTTTGAGGATGCCGATATGAGCTGCCACGTGCGGCTATGCCGCTGCGACGGCGTGGTGGTGTCCGGCAACTCCATGCGGGTGGGGTGCAACGACGGCGGCGGTGGTGTGCTCAGCCCCGACCGCGGCTGTATCATCGAGGGCTGCCGGGAGTGCGTGGTGAAGGATAACGTCATGCAGCGGGGCGCGTTGATGACGAATCTGGATGTGCGGGGCGAAAACCCCCGGTGCCTGATCGCGGATAATGTGGGCAGCCTGGCGGAGTCGGAGGGATGAATCGTCCCGAGCCCCGCTCAATGAACAGAAATAGAGGCGGCTCTTTGTGAAAACTTCACAGAGAGCCGCTCTATTTGTAAACTTTTTTCCGAAAAATCCTTTCGGGGATTGCAAAAAGCGGCCGTATCGCCTATAATAACAAGAGAAACGTGCAAAAGCAGGAGGATTTTCCTATGGATACATTTAACGAACAAATTGTGCAAAAGAAAAAAACGGCCGGTGAATACGCCATCATCGTGGCCACGGTGGTAGGGCTGCTGGTGCTGGTCGCGGTGATGCTGGTCATTCCGCTGGTGATGATTCTGGTGGCGGCGGCGGGCTTCGGCGCTTACTATCTCATCACGGCGCAGAATAAGGAATTCGAGTATTCCGTGACCAATGGGGACATTGATATTG
>DJEF01000033.1:5746-19663 GCA_002431285.1 Ruminococcaceae bacterium UBA5905
GACATTGATATTGACACCATCATCGGCCGCCGTAAGCGCAAGCGCATCGTGTCCGTGACCGGGAAAAAGGTGGAGCGGCTGCTGCCCTTTGAAAATGGACGGTTCCGGGAGGCGGATTATCAGCGGGTGGTGATGGCGGCCCCCTCCATGAACGAGCCGGAGCTGTGGTATTTCACCTATCACAGCAAGAAGAACGGCCACACCGCCGTGGTGTTTCAGCCGGACAACCGGGTGCTGAGCGCTCTGTACAGCGGCCTGCAAACCACCGTGCGACTGGAGACCGACCGGGCGCTGCGGGAAAAAGGGATCACCGTAGAGAAGAACCCCCATCGGGGCGAGTGACGCAAGAAAAATGAGCGCCGCTGCTGACATTCAGCGGCGGCGTTTTTGGATGGTATCGGAGGTGTCGGAGAATGAAAAAAGCAACCGCAGCGGATATGCGGCGCATCGAGGAGCTGGCGGTGCAGGCGGGAGACAGCTACGCCGGACTGATGGAGCGGGCGGGAAAAGCTGCCGCCGCCCGGATGCAGCGGCTGACCCCCGAAGGAGCGGTCGTGGTGGTCTGCGGCAAGGGTAACAACGGCGGCGACGGGTTTGTGATCGCCCGGGCGCTGGCGGCAACCCGCCCGGTGACGGTGATCCTGGCAGCCGGGCAGCCCGCGACCGAGGATGCCCGCCGGGCGTTCTCGCTGCTGCCGGAGACGGTGGCGGTGCTGGAATATGCCGGAGAGCCGTATGTATGCCACAGTGCGGTGCGGCAGGCGGCGGTGCTGGCGGACTGCCTGTACGGCATCGGATTCCGGGGAGAACTGCCCGCTGGGATTCGCCCTCTGACCGAGCAGATGGCATTGTCCACGGCGGTGAAATACGCCATCGACCTGCCCAGCGGCGTGTCCGCCGATTCCGCCGCGGCGGCGTCCGGGACCCCGGCGGCAGACGTGACCCTCACCATGACCGCGGAAAAGGCGGGCTGCGCCGCTCCGGAATGCGGCCGGGTGGAGGTGCTGGATATCGGAATTCCGGCGGCGATCGTAGAGACCGTTCTGAAGCCGGAAAACCCGGAAAAGCCGGCCGGAGAGGGATGGATCACCGAGGACTATGTGCGCCGGTGCATCCGGCCACGTCCGGCGGACAGCCATAAGGGCACCTTCGGACGGGTGCTGCTCTGGTGCGGCAGCCGGGGCATGGCGGGGGCCGCTATGCTGTGCGCCCGGGGAGCGCTGCGGTGCGGCGCAGGGCTGGTGGAGCTGGCGATTCCGGAATCCCTCTATCCGATACTGGCCCCCGCGCTGCCGGAGGCGATATTCCTGCTGCTTCCGGAGCAGAAACCGGGGGTATTGGCGCCGGGGGCGCTCTCCGTGTTGCTGGCGGCGGCGGAAAAAGCGACCGCCGTGGTGGTCGGCTGCGGCTGGGGCCATCCGGAAAACGGGGCGGAATGGCTGAAAGCACTGCGGCGGCACTGCGCGTGTCCGCTGGTGCTGGATGCGGATGGCATAAATGCCATCACGCCGCATATGCTGTTAGAGGATACAGCCTCCGCTCCCGCGGTTCTGACCCCCCATCCGGGGGAGATGGCCCGGCTGCTGGGAATTGCCACCGGAGAGGTACAGCAGCGCCGGGAGGAGATCGCCCGCCGCTTTGCGGATGCCTATGGGGTGACGTTGGCGCTCAAGGGACATCACACGCTGGTGGCGGCACCGGAGGGGCCGCTCCTCCGCAATCCCACCGGCAACCCCGGCATGGCCACCGGCGGCAGCGGCGACGTGCTGGCGGGGATGATCGGCAGCCTGGCGGCTCAGGGACTGACGCCTTTTGAGGCGGCGGCCTGCGGCGTATGGCTCCATGGGGCCGCCGGGGATGCGGCCGCCGCCCGTCTGTCCCAGCACAGCATGCTGCCCTCGGATCTGGTGGGGGAATTGGGAGGCCTGTTTCTGAAATTTGAGAAATAGGAGCCTGTATTATGAAACGGATCGGCGTGTTGCTCATGATCGGATGTATGTGCGTTATGCTGCTCGGCGGCTGCGGCAGCGGCGGCTCAAAACCGGTGCAGCCGGTGACTGACGGGTTTTCCTGCCGGATGGAGGCCACCTATGGCGATATGACGGTGGCGGGGACGCTGACCTGCCCCGATAAGGAGACACTGCGGCTGCAATTTGAGCAGCCTGCGTCCCTCAGCGGGGTCACACTGGGATATGACGGCGCCGGGATCACCATGGAGCTGGCGGGCATGAGTCTCCGACTGGACCCGGAAAAGGTGCCCCAGAGCGCCCTCATACGGCTGCTGGCAAGCGTGCTGGCCGCTACTCCCTCCGGCGGACAGTGGACGGACGAGGGATACGCGGTCACAGGGCAGATCGGCGACCGGGCGTATACGCTGGTGTTCGATGCGGCCACCGGTATGCCGGATCAGCTGTCGGTGCCGGAGGATGGATTGCAGGCGAAATTCACCAGCCAGATCGCCGCATAGACGAGGGCGCTGCCGCATCGGCGCCGTCTCTGAAAGTCGGCGGCGCTGCCCGCCGGAATTTGCGCCGAACGGCCGTTCCCGAGCCGAAAGCGGCCGCGGATATACGATTTTTTCGTCTGCGAAGCCGCCTGTCGCCGGGTGCGGCAAGACCGAACACCCCACGCCGCCGGATGGTGCTGAGATCCGGCGGCGCACTTTTTTACCCGGGTGCATATACTGAAAATGAGGCGGACAGGCTGTTTTTTCCATGGGGGAGAATAAACGCACGGTTTTTGCCCATACTTCCGGTGTAAAGGAGCGTGGAAGCACATGACAGTACATCGGGGAGACATTTACTATGCCGACCTCAGTCCGGTGGTCGGTTCGGAGCAGGGCGGCATTCGACCGGTGCTGATCGTTCAGAACGACGTGGGCAACCGGTTCAGCCCCACCGTGATCGCCGCCGCCATCACCAGCCAGCAGGGCAAAACGCCCCTGCCCACCCACATCCGGCTCCAGGCTGCCGGCAGCGGGTTGGCCCGGGATTCCATCGTGCTGCTGGAGCAGATCCGTACCCTGGACAAGCGGCGGCTCAAGGAGCACATGGGTCGGCTGGATGAGGTATCCATGAATCGGGTAGACCGCGCTCTGCAGGTGAGCTTCGGGCTGAATGCCGGCGCTGAGCTGCGGGAAACGCAGGTGAACTGACCGCTCCGGGATTTTCGCAGAGTTTGGCGAAAATCCCGGAAATTTTTTTACGCCGGTGTTGGCTTTTGCGGGAAAATATGATATGATACGGGGTGAACGTATATTCAGCAGAAAAACGGAGGGTTCGCCCATGATATGGCATAGCCACACGGCAGAAGAGGCGCTGGCGGAGCTGCACAGCGACCGGCAAGCGGGACTCACCACCGAGGAAGCGTCCCGGCGGCTGGAGGAATACGGCAAAAACCGGCTGGAGGAGGGCGCACCGGTCAGTCTGTTCCGTCGGTTTTTGGGACAGCTGAAGGACGGCATGGTGATCATACTGATGATCGCCGCCGCCGTTTCGCTGGCGGTGTGCCTGTATGACCACTATATCAATGGCAAGCCCGCCGACTGGATCGACCCGGTGGTGATCGTGGCCATCGTATTGCTCAACGCTGTGCTGGGGGCGGTGCAGGAGAGCCGCGCCGAGGCGGCGCTGGCGGCGCTGCGGGATCTGTCGGCGCCTGACGCCCGGGTGCGCCGGGACGGGACGGTTTCCACCGTCCCCGCCGACACGCTGGTGCCGGGGGATGTGGTGGAGCTGGAGGCCGGCGATCTGGTGCCGGCGGATTGCCGGCTGCTGGAGGCACATTCCCTGCGCTGCAACGAATCCGCCCTCACCGGCGAGAGCGTCCCGGCGGAAAAGGCTGCCAGCCCGGTGTACGACGACATCACGGTGCTGGCGGATCGCACCAATATGCTGTACGCGGGCTGCGCCGTCACCGACGGCAAGGCGCTGGGGCTGGTGGTGGCCACCGGAATGCAGTCGGAGATGGGGCACGTGGCCACGTTGCTGAAAGGGGAGGACGAGGACGCCACCCCGCTGCAGCGGAATATGGCTCAGCTGAGCAAATATCTGGGGCTGGGCGCTCTGGCGGTGTGTGGGATCATTTTTCTGGTAGGGCTGTGCTTTAAGCTGCCGCTCCTGTCCATGTTCATGACCGCCGTCTCGCTGGCGGTGGCGGCGATCCCGGAGGGGCTGCCTGCCATCGTCACCATCGTGCTGGCGCTGGGGGTGCAGCGGATGGTGGAAAAGCAGGCCATCATCCGCCGCCTGCCGGCGGTGGAAACGCTGGGCTGTGCCTCGGTGATCTGCTCGGATAAAACCGGCACCCTTACCCAGAACCGGATGACTTTGCGGCAGGTGTTCTGCGGTCATCGGCTGGCAGAGCCGGAGACGGAGAACGACGAGGGCGTATTCAATATGCTGCAGATGGCGGCACTATGCACCGATGCGGTGGTGACCCGGCAGGGAGAGCAGGCGGTGGAGATCGGCGATCCCACCGAGACGGCCATCCTTGTCTGGCTGGAGCAGCATGGGGTGAAAAAGGACGATCTGCTGCGGGATATGCCCCTGCTGGGGGAGCTGCCCTTTGACTCGGAGCGCAAGCGAATGACCACCGTCCACCGGGCCGGGGAGCAGACGCTGGTGATCGTCAAGGGAGCGCCGGAGCTGCTGTTCCCTCTGTGCGTGCGGGGACATATACAGCAGGCCGCCGCCGCCAATGAGGAAATGGCGGGGAACGCCCTGCGGGTACTGGCGATCGCCTATAAGCTGATGGATACGCCCCCGGCGGAGTTTGTGCCGGAGGAGCTGGAGTGTGACCTGACGCTGGCGGGGCTGGTGGGGCTCATTGACCCGCCCCGCCCGGAGGTGCGGCAGGCGGTGGAGCAGTGCGACACCGCCGGTATCCGCACGGTGATGATCACCGGCGATAACGTGGTGACCGCCTCCGCCATCGCCCGGGAGCTGGGGATTCTCCATGAGGGAGAAGAAGCCCTCACCGGCGCGCAGCTGGCGGCGCTGCCGGAGGAGGAGCTGGAGGAGAATATCGAGCGCTATCGGGTGTATGCCCGGGTGACCCCGGCGGATAAGATTCGCATCGTCAAGGCGTGGCAGAGCCGAGGACGGGTGGTCGCCATGACCGGCGACGGGATCAACGACGCCCCGGCGCTGAAAGCGGCGGACATCGGCTGCGCCATGGGCATCACCGGTACGGATGTGGCCAAGGGCGCCGCCGACATGACCCTCATGGACGACAATTTCTCCACCATCGTCGCCGCCGTGCGGGAGGGACGGGGGATCTATGACAATATCCGCAAGGCGGTGCGGTTCCTGCTGTCCTGTAATCTGGGAGAGATCGCCACCGTATTCGTAGCCATGCTCCTGTGGCGGGAGAGCCCGCTGCTGCCCATCCAGCTGCTGTGGCTCAATCTGATCACCGACAGCCTGCCGGCGCTGGCGCTGGGGCTGGAACCGGTGGAGCCGGACGTGATGGAGCGTGCGCCCCGTGATCCGGACGCGCCGCTTCTGTCCCGCCGGGGTTGGGTGGCGACCGCCTTGCAGGGCGGGATGTTCGCCCTCATTACGCTGATCGCCTATTTCGTCGGCTCCCGGGTGTGGGGCAGTGTGCCGCTGGGCGAGACCATGGCCTTTGCCGTGCTGTCCTTCTCTCAGCTGGTTCATGCCTTCAATATGCGTTCCGGGCATTCGCTGTTTCGGGTGGGTTTCGGTACCAACCGTCGGATGCTGGGGGCTTTCGCCGTGTCGCTGCTGATGATGCTGGCGGTGCTGCTCATCCCCGGAGTGCAGAGCGTTTTTTCGGTGACGGCGATGAGCGGTCGGGCCTGGGGGTTGGTGGCCGGATTATCGCTGGCGCCGTTCCTGGTGATGGAGCTGACGAAGCTCCTCCGGCGGCTGAGCCACCGCTCGGAATAAGAAACCGGTACAATTCCGCAAGAAAGGACTGAAAACAGCGTGTTTGCCAGCTTGAAAAGTATGGGGCTGCGGGGCATCGACGGCTTTATGGTGGATGTGGAGGCGGATCTGTCCCAGGGGCTGCCCGGATTTGATGTGGTGGGACTGCCCGACGCGGCGGTGCGGGAATCCCGGGATCGGGTGCGGGCGGCGATGAAAAACGCCGGATTCACCTATCCCGTCAGCCGCATTACCGTCAATCTGGCGCCCGCCGATGTGAAAAAGGAAGGCTCGGTCTACGATCTGCCGCTGCTGCTGGCGCTACTGACCGCCAGCGGGCAGCTGCGGGCGGCGCTGGAGGGCGCGGCGTTTATCGGCGAATTGTCGCTGCAGGGGCTGGTGCGCCCGGTGCGGGGGGTGCTGCCTATGGTGATCGCCGCCCGGGACGCCGGGATGCGCCGGGTGTATGTCCCGGCGGAGAACGGCGCGGAGGCGTCGGTGGTGGATGGGCTGGAGGTATATCCGGTGGAGACGGTGGCGGGGCTGTTGGAGCACCTCACCGGCGTGACGCCCATTGCGCCCCTGCAGCCCGCCGACCCGGAGCCGGAGAATCTGCTGCAGCAGGCGGACTTTGCCGACGTGATGGGGCAGGAGACTGCCCGCCGTGCCATGGAGATCGCCGCTGCCGGCTCCCATAATATTCTGCTCATTGGTCCGCCCGGCTCGGGCAAGAGTATGCTGGCAAAACGGCTGCCCTCCATTCTGCCGGATATGACCCGGGAGGAGGCGCTGGAATGTACGAAAATCTACTCCATTGCCGGGGTGCTGCCGGGGGGCGTGGGGCTGCTGACCCATCGGCCGTTCCGCGCGCCCCATCATAACATTTCCCCTCAAGGGCTGGCGGGGGGCGGGGTGACGCCCCGCCCCGGCGAGGTATCGCTGGCGCATAACGGAGTGCTGTTTCTGGACGAGCTGCCGGAATTTTCCCGCACCTCCATGGAGTGCCTGCGGCAGCCGCTGGAGGACAGCCGGGTGACCATCTCCCGGGTGAGCGCGTCCCTGTCCTATCCCTGCTCCATTATGCTGGTGGCGGCGATGAACCCCTGCCCCTGCGGCTATTACGGGCATCCCACCCGCCCCTGCACCTGTTCTCCCCAGGCGGTGCAGCGGTATCTCGGCAAGGTGTCCGGTCCCTTGCTGGACCGTATCGACCTGCATATCGAGGTGCCGCCGGTGGAATACGACCAGCTGGCATCCAGACAGCCGGGGGAATCCTCCGCCGCTATCCGGCAGCGGGTGAATGCCGCCCGGGATATCCAGCGGCAGCGGTTCGCCGGCACCGGTGTGACCAGCAATGCCCGGATTCCCACCAGCCGGCTGCGGGATTTCTGCCCCCTCACCGATGGCGCCGGTACGCTGCTGCGGGGCGCATTTGAGCATCTGGGGCTGTCCGCCCGCGCCTATGACCGGCTGCTGAAGGTGGCGCGCACCATCGCCGATTTGGACGGCGCGGAGGTGATCGACACACCCCATATCGCCGAGGCGGTGCAATACCGCAGCTTAGACCGGAAATATTGGCAAACGAGGTAGAGCGATGATCCAACCCCAACTGCAAGCCCTGCGGCAGCAGGCGATGGCGCTGCCCTTGCAGCCCGGTGTGTATATTATGAAGGACGCTGCCGATCGGATTATCTATATCGGCAAGGCAAAAAAACTGAAAAACCGGGTGAGCCAGTATTTCGGCTCGGACACCAACCACACTGAAAAGGTGCGCCAGATGGTGGCGCACGTGGATCATTTCGACTATATCGTGGTGGGCAGCGAGTTTGAGGCGCTGGTGCTGGAATGCGCCCTCATCAAGCAGCACCGTCCCAAATATAACATTCTGCTGAAGGACGACAAGGGCTACCACTATATCCGGGTATCCCCGCCGCCCTATTCCCGCCTGAGCGTAACCCATCAAAAAACGGAGGACGGCTCCCGGTATATCGGACCCTATATGAGCAGCTACGCCGTCAAGCAGGCGGTGGACGAGGCGAACCGGGTGTTCGCTCTGTCCACCTGCGCCCGGACGCTGAGCTATGGCAAGGCGGGGGCGGCACGTCCCTGTCTGAACCATCATATCGGGCAGTGCTGCGCCCCCTGCTCCGGGCGGGTGTCCCCCGCTGCCTATCAGGAGCGGGTGGAGGGCGCCATCGAGTTCCTCACCCGGGGCAGCGCCGAAACCATGGCGGCGCTGCAGAGCCGCATGGAGGAGGCGGCGGCACGGCTGGATTTTGAGCAGGCGGCACGGCTGCGGGATCGCATCCGCTCCATCAAAAAGCTGGGGGATAAGCAAAAGGTGGTGCTGTCGAAAATACCTCAGCAGGATGTGATCGCTCTGGCGCAGGGCAGCGGTAAGGCGTGCTTTGAGGTGTTCCGGTTTGAGGGCGGACGGCTGACCGACCGGGAGCATTTTCTGCTGGAGCCTCAGGAGGACCCGGCGGCGGCGCGGCAGGAGTTTTTGCAGCAATACTATTCCATGCGGGATCGGGTGCCGCCCCGCGTCACCCTGGATGGGGAGACGGAGGACACCGAGCTGCTGGAGCAATGGTTATCGGATAAGGCGGGGCGGCGGGTGCATATCGTGCAGCCCCAGATCGGGGAGCAGGCGCAGCTTGTGGAAATGTGCCGCAGCAACGCCGCCGAGCGCATCGCCCAGCAGGTGGGGATGACTGGGCGGGAGAGCGCGGCGCTGGAGGATATCCGGGCGCTGCTGGATCTGCCCGATACCCCCCGGTATATCGAATGCTACGATATCTCCAACACCAACGGCAGCGAGAATGTGGCGGGCATGGTGGTGTTTGAGGACGGCAAGCCCCTGCGCAGCGCCTATCGCAAATTCAAGATCAAAACGGTGGTGGGGCAGGACGATTACGGCTCCATGCAGGAGGTGCTTACCCGGCGGCTGGATGAATATATAGCCGGCCAGGAGCAGGGAAAGACCGCCGGCTTTGCCCGCAAGCCCGACCTCATTCTGCTGGATGGCGGCGAGGGGCATGTGGCGACGGTCAAGCCGGTCATCGACCGCTACGGGCTGGGAATCCCGGTGTTCGGGCTGGTGAAGGACGACCACCACCGCACCCGGGCGATCGCCCTTTCCGGCGGGGAAATTGCCATCCAGCAGAAGCGGGCGGCGTATACTCTCCTGTCCACCATACAGGAGGAGGTGCATCGGTTCGCCATCACCTTCCACCGGCAGCAGCGGAAGAAGAACAGCATTTCCTCCTCGCTGCTGGGGATCGACGGCATCGGTCCCACCCGGGCAAAGGAGCTGCTGCGACGGTTCGGCTCGCTGAAGAATATCCGGCAGGCGTCGATGGAGGAGCTGCTGTCGGTCAAGGGGATGACCCGCCCGGCGGCGGAGGCGCTGCAGCGGGCATTGGGGGCGGAAGCGCCCCCGCAAGACGAATGAAAAGGACGGAACGAGCAGATGAATAACAATATTATTCTCATCGGAATGCCCTCCAGCGGCAAAAGCACTCTGGGACGGCGGCTGGCGGGGCGGCTGGGGTATACCTTTCTGGACACCGACGAGGTGATTAAGCAGCAGAACGGCTGCGCCCTGCAGGACATCATCGACCGGGAGGGGCTGGATGCCTTTCGGCTGCGGGAGCGGCAGGCGGTGCTGTCGGTGACGGGGGAAAAGCAGGTGGTCGCCACCGGCGGCAGCGTGATCTACGATGTCCCCACCATGGAGCATTTGCAGGCGCTGGGCACGGTGGTGTATCTGGATATTTCCTTCCCCACGCTGCAAAAGCGCATCGGCGACCCCCGGGTGCGGGGGGTGGCGATCCCGGAGGGATTTACGTTCCGGGACCTCTACGACCAGCGGGTGCCGCTGTATCGGCAGTATGCCGCCGTGACGGTGCCCCAGGCGGAGAATGAGCCGGTGTCCCGCACACTGGAAAAGCTGCTGGCGGCGCTGGAAGAGCCGTAACGGGCGGCGGCGCAGGGCTTGACGCGCGACTTTGCGCGGATGCGTACCATAAAATCCCCCTCTCCCGCATATAGATACCGGGAAAGGGGGATTTTCCATGCCGACAAAGATCTATATCGACCAGGGACATAACCCGGAGGGGGTCAACGCCGGGGCGGAGGGCTTCGGCTACCGGGAGCAGGATATCAACTACGCCGTGGGCATCTATCTGCGGGATATTCTGCTGGAGGACGGGCGCTTTGAGGTGCGCAATTCCCGCAACACACCGGAGGAATCGCTGGGCACCTCCAACGCCACCAGCTTAGCCGCCCGGGTGCGGGGCGCCAACGAGTGGGGGGCGGATTATTTCATCAGCATCCACTGCAACGCCAGCGAGAACCCCGCCGCCAACGGCACAGAGGTGTATGTGTACCGACAGGGGTCGGTGGCGGCGGAGCTGGCGCAGCAGGTGCTGGAGGCGATCGTCGCCCGGCTGGGGACGAAGAATAACGGGGTGCGGGTGAATTCGTCCCTCTATGTGCTGCGCCGCACCCGGATGCCCGCCATTTTGGTGGAGCTGGCGTATATCACCAACGAGAACGATGTGCAAAAGCTGGTGAACGACCAGTATGCCTTTGCCTACGCCATCTATGAGGGGCTGTGCCGCTATCTGGGGCTGACCCCCACCGTGGGCGCATAAGGCGCACCGGCGGTGCCGGCGGCACGCCTTTGGAGAATGAAAATAGCCGGGCTTTCGCCATTTTTCGGGAGCGCTTGCCGAGAACAGCAAACCCCCGTTGTCCCGCAAGGGACAACGGGGGTTTAACACTTTTTACCGTGGGCGGCGCCTATAAAGAACCGATAAAATAGCCAAGTCCCCGCAGATGCGGCGCATCAGCGGGGGCTTTCTGTCGTTTTACGGTGCAGGCAATGCACCAGCGATTCCACCAGAGCGTATTCTTCCTTCGGGAGCTGGGAAAGCTCCCGCTCCAGAGCGGTCAGCGTCTCCGGCTCTCGTGTGCCGGTCAGCAGATAGTTGGGGGAGACCTCCAGCACACGGCAGAGCTTCACCAGATTTTCCGGGCGAATGGCTTTTTTCCCCAGTTCAAAGCAGGAAACGGATTGCAGACTCAGCCCCATACGCTCGGCGACGGTCTCCTGCGTCAGCCGCAGCTCCTTGCGCCGTGCGGCAATGCGTTTTCCCATATCGGTCAGCAGCGAATCGCTCATAGGCGTGCCTCCTTTTTATAACTATTATATAAATTATTTTAATTTTTATAATCAACCAAAGAAATAATATCTTGACAAATTGAAGCCATAGTGTTATTTTATAAGTGCAATTTTGCGAAAGGGGTAATGAAAATGAAAAAATGGATGGCAATTATTCTGGCGGCGGCGTGTCTCTGCTCGATGCTGGTGGGCGGCACACTGTCCGTCGGAGCAGAAACAACCGGACGGGATTGGACAGCGGCATTGGATGATATGGTTTGGCACCAATCCTTTGGACACTTTGTGGGTACAGACATGGATACACTTAATCTTTGGGGCGTTATCACCCGGTGGACGCTGATGAATTATGAGGAATGTACTGAAGAAGGAACGGATTATGTCTACGGCAACTGGGATGGAAAGACGTTTACAGCGAATTCAACAGAATATTGGACGGTGAAAGTTCCAGCTGACAAGTTTGATGAGTATGTAATGAAGTGCACGCAATACAAAGGCGATTACCGCCAAGCGGTGATTGCCTTTCAGGAGGAAGGGACTGAAAGGGAGCCTGACTATATGGCGGATGGAGAACTGCTATATATCGAGTCTATGAATGCATACCTAATTGATGACATAGATAGAAAAGGAGGATATGATGAGCGTATTTTCAGAATGGGCTATACACAGAATGATGATGCAACTTATACCGTGTACTATCAAGGTGGAGAGTTTCTCTGGCTTGAGCGTGAATGGGGAGATAGGCATGAGTATAACACGCTCGAGCAATACGATTCAATCACAGATAATTATAATGCGTTGAGGTATGATCGTGAGTATGTCCGGTATTCTATTGATGAATTCAAAGAAATGTTAAAGACCAATCGTTCCTACATTGAAAAAACATACATCAATATCAACGCAAAGGACTATCCCCTTTATGCCTGGCGTGCGGGGGATTATTGCAAGGTGACGGTCCGGGAAAATGACGGCTGTGTGCAGATCCTCGGCATGGAAGCAACGGATCGGCTGCCGGACGATATGATCGAAACGGCAAACCAGCCACGGGAAAGAAAGATCACCTATGAGCTGTGTGAGGGCGTCCGGGTGGACGGCGGAAAGGCGTTCCCGGAGGGGGCGACCGTCCGGGTGGCGCCGGTGGAGGACCCGAACACGCTGGTGGCGGTGGAGCGGGCGCTGGTCTCTGTGGCTGCCGGAGACAACACGGCGGTCTATACGATCGAGGCGCTGCTGGACGGACAGCCGCTGCAGCCGTTCGGCGGGGTGACGGTCACCTTTTCGCTGCCGTCCTCTTGGACAGCGGAGGGGCTGAAGCTGTACTACGTTGCCGACGACGGCACCACGGAGGCGATCCCCGTCACGGTGGACCCGACGGCGAAAACCGTGACCGCTACGCTGACCCATTTCAGCACCTATGCGCTGTGCCATACCGCTGCCGCCGACGGAGCGGGTTCCTCCGACGGCAGCACCGGCGGTGCTACCGACCGCACCCCTGCCGTGCCGACGGGGGTGTCCGACCGGGTGACGGCGGTGTGCGGGGCGGCCGTGCTGCTGTCGCTGGTGGCGCTGGCTGCGGTCATGGCCGGAAAGAAACGGCGGGCACAGTGAGGGAATGGCTATGGAAGAAGCACTGCGCACCTATCGGATCCGGTTCAAGGCGGACAATGTGACCACAGAGGAAGTGATCCGGGCTTACAGCGCCCCGGACGCCGAAACGCTGCTGGAAAAGAAATACGGCAACTGTAAAATAACCGTTATCGCCAACGAACCGTTGTAACGCGAAAAGCCACCGGTGTATTCTCCACCGGTGGCTTTTCCTGCGTGGGCCAGACTCGGCGTTTCCGTCCGACAAAGCCGATAAAAACGCCGCTCAGCCGCAAAAACCGCTGACCCCGGATCGTTTTGTCTAAGGGGAGCGGTCATCGAGCTCCGGCTTTTCGACTGCCCGGGTTACAGATACTGCTTCATCTGCCGGATGTTGTTCTCCTCGGTTTCCCGCAGACGGTCGGCCAGCGCCAGACTGTCCTCGCTGCGGCTCTCGTGGGCCCGAATTTGCCGCAGGATCTTCGTGACCCCCATGGAACTGCCCTGTATAAGCATATCCGCCAGCGCCGCCGGGGAATTGTCCCGGGCGGTCTTGCAGGCGGCGGTCATGCGCACCATCGCCCGGCTGGCGGGGCTGGCGCCGGTGGGGGCGCTGCCCTGCTGCCGCAGCTTCTGTTCCGCTTCATCCATGATGCTCTGATATTCCATGAGCTGGGTCTCCACCACCTTGCGGAATGTGGGATCGTCGGTGCGCCGTATCACGTAATACAGCCCGTCCCGGCCCATCTCCGCATTGCGGTAAATCTGTTCCAGCAGCTCCTGCTCCTGTGTATCCGCCATAAATTTCTCACCTCGTTCGACAGTATTTCCCGTTGCGGGGCGCCGTATGCAGAAAAGTAGGGTGCACGGTATAAAAAAGCACCGACGCTTTACGCGGGCGAGCAGACACAAGCGGCCGCGAAGGTCGACCGTGTGCCCGAACCGTATGATTCGGGGCAGTGTGGCTGCGTCCGGCGCTTTCATGACGAAAAGCTCCGCGCATTTGAACCGGAATTTTCGGTAAACGGCACGGTTTTGCGGCGCGGCGGCCCGATCGGGGAATGCAGCGCATACGGAGCGGAGAACGGCAAAGCCGGTACGTCTATGGATCGACCGAAAACCCGATCGTTCCCCGATGACCCCGATCCACAAGAAAAGACTGGATTTTTTTGCGGTTTTCCAGTACAATAGAAAACAGGAATCCATGCCAAAGGAGAGGAAACAGATGAATCTGCTGGTCATCGACGGCAACAGCAT
>DJEF01000019.1:0-121 GCA_002431285.1 Ruminococcaceae bacterium UBA5905
GCTGTTTCTGCCCGCCGGAGAGCATGATGCCCCGCTCCCCCACATAGGTCTGATAGCCGTCGGGCAACGCCATAATATCGGCGTGGATCTCCGCCTTTTTCGCCGCCTCGATGACCTCCTC
>DJEF01000019.1:160-656 GCA_002431285.1 Ruminococcaceae bacterium UBA5905
CTCCTCGTCGGTGGCGTCCAGCCGCCCGTAGCGAATATTCTCCATCACCGTCCCGGCGAAGATCATCACATCCTGCTGCACAATGCCCACCTGCCCCCGCAGGGAGCGCAGAGTCACCTGCCGGATGTCCTGCCCGTCGATGGCGATGCTGCCGCCGGTCAATTCGTAAAATCGGGGGATCAGATGGCACAGGGTCGTTTTTCCGCCGCCGCTGGGGCCCACCAGCGCCAGCGTTTTCCCCGCCGGAATATCCAGCGATACGTGCTCCAGCACCTCCACCCCCTCGGTATAGTGGAAACACACATCCCGCAGCACGATATGCCCCGCGGTGCAGCTGAGGGGCTGAGCGTCGGGAGCATCGGTGATCTCCGGCTCCTCCGCCATCAGCTCCTGAAACCGGCGGAACCCCGCCATACCGGTGGTATACTGCTCCACAAAATTCGCCAGCTTGCGGATGGGGGTCAGAAAGCTGGCAATATACATGGTGAACACCAGC